>JBHOQQ010000180.1:0-23311 GCA_042408955.1 Thermomicrobiales bacterium | reverse complement strand
CCCTATTGACGACATCGGTGGCGAAAGCAAAGAGGCTTGCGGTCAGGTGCTCAACGAGCGATTCGCGGCGTTCGGCCGGCGTGTTCGGTGGCACGAGCCGCTCCGGCTCACCGCTCACGCGCGCCAGCACCGGTTGAGCAAGCTGATGACCACGCTCGGCCCAATCAATCTCTTCCTCGTAGACGAATGACTCGTCCCCAATCGTAAACGCAACGTGTGCGGGGCTCTCCGCGTTGACGTGAGTAATGGTGACCGGGATTGATGGCAAAGGAAACGCAGGTAGCGCAGGGAGCGTGTTGAGCTCGGCCATATCGGCGTCAATGGTCGAGAGCGCTTCGTCAATCAGGCGCACACGCTGCCGCCATGGGTTATCTGGCTGCTGCGCAAGCTCAGCCTGTTCCACATCGAAGAGTACAGCTTGCCGGCGCTTGCGCAGGCGGTCAAGCTGGGCGGCCTTCGCGGGGTCAAGGGATGTTGCCTCCCGCGCATCTCGTGGAGGTGGCGGGTGGAAACCGCGGGCGCGTGGAGCGACTTCTGGCGCTTGGACAGGAGGGGCCGCGGGGGGCTCGACAGATTGTGGTGTGCGTTCCCAAAATCGCCAGCGGCGCATCGGCACGTCCTCCTGCATCATAGACATTGTGGCACAGTCGTCAGTGCTTCAAGAAGCCATGTGTCGTTCTTGACCCGTGACTTCGCAGCGGCAACAATGCGATGCGCCACGCTCTGGACAGTGGAAGGACGTATATCGATGCACATGCATGCGCAGACCGAGATCGAAGCCGATCGTGACCAGCAGATCGCCTGGCAACCTGGGGAGCAGTATCTCGAGCGGAGCCGGCTCCGGCGGTTCTACGAGCGACTCGAATTGCCGTCGTTAGACGCGCTCTATGCCTGGGCGGCCGAGGATATCGGCCGGTACTGGGATGCCGTCGTCCACGATCTCGGCTTGGAATTCCACCAGCCATACGAGCGCCCGCTTGACCTATCAGCCGGTGCACCTTGGCCTGAATGGTTCATAGGTGGTGGCTTCAACTATGTCGCCAATGCCGTGGATCGCCACGCGCGCGGCGCGAAGCGCAACCAGCTCGCCGTGATTTGGGAGGGTGATGATGGCACGATCCGCCGCCTGACCTACCGCGATCTAGACCGCGAGACGAACCGGCTCGCGAATGCCTTGCGTTCCCTCGGTGTTCAAAAGGGTGACCGGGTCGGCATTTTCCTTCCCATGCTCCCGGAAACCTTCCTGGCGACGCTGGCGTGCGGGAAGATCGGAGCGATCTACACGCCGATGTTTTCGGGGTACGGTGCGGAGGCCGTTGCCTCCAGGCTGCGGGATTGCGAGGCATCGGTGCTGATTACCGCCGATGCGTTTCCCCGCCGTGGGCAGCTTGTGCCGATGAAGGCGATCGCGGATGAGGCATTGACGCAAGCGCCGTCGGTGCGAACCTGTCTCGTCTACCGGCGGACCGGCTGTGAAGTTGCCTGGCAAGATGGCCGCGACGTCTGGTGGCACGAGGCGGTCACCAATCAGACACCCGTGTGCCCATGCGAACCGACGGACGCCAACGACCCGTACATGATTATCTACACCTCGGGCACGACAGGCCGCCCGAAGGGCGCCGTCCATGTCCACGCCGGATTTCCCATCAAGGCGGCACACGACCTCGCCTATTGCTTCGACCTCCAGGAGGATGACACCCTCTTCTGGCTGACTGACTTGGGTTGGATGATGGGACCATGGGCGATCGCCGGCGGTCTCATGCTCGGGGCGACGGTGCTAGCGTTTGAGGGCACGCCAGATTATCCGCAACCAGACCGTCTCTGGCGCCTGGTCGAAGATCATGGCGTGACGGTGCTGGGTGTGGCCCCGACAGCCATCCGCGCGTTGATGGCGAAAGGCGTTGAATGGGTGCGCCAGCGTGATCGCTCCTCCCTGCGGGTGCTCGGGTCAACAGGTGAGCCGTGGAATCCGGTGCCCTGGTGGTGGTACTTCGAGGAGGTCGGCGAAGGCCGCTGTCCCATCATCAATTACTCTGGTGGCACGGAAACAGGCGGAGGGATCGTCGGCTGCGTCACTATCAAGCCGCTCAAGCCGTGCGCGTTCACGGGGCCAGTGCCAGGGATGGATGCGGATGTCTTTGACGAGCGTGGTCAGCCGGTGCGCGGGCACGTCGGTGAGCTGGTGGTCAAGCAGCCGTGGGTCGGGATGACGCGCGGATTCTGGCGCGATCCGGACCGGTATCTTGACACCTATTGGTCGCGTTTCCCGAACGTCTGGGTGCATGGTGACTGGGCCGAGATCGACGCTGACGGATTTTGGTTTATCAGGGGACGCTCAGACGATACCATCAAGGTGGCCGGCAAGCGCATCGGACCGGCGGAAGTAGAATCGGCGGCGGTGGCCCACCCAGCGGTGCAGGAGGCTGCGGCGATCGGCGTGCCGCACGAGGTCAAGGGCGAGACCGTGACGGTCTTCTGCATCCTGCGGCCGGGCTATGCGCCGACCGCCGAGCTTGCGGAGGAGATCCGGCAGGTTGTCGCCCGGCAACTTGGGGCAGCGCTACGGCCGGAGGCGGTGGTCTTTGTGCGCGATCTGCCAAAGACCCGAAACGCGAAGATCATGCGGCGGGTCATTCGGGCTGCCTATCTTGGTCAGCCGCCTGGGGATACGACAGCCCTAGAGAACCCGGGCGCGGTCGAAGAAATTCAACGACTTGCCGCGAGCCGGCAGGTGAGGGAGTAGCGCGGTGGAGCGGAAGTACCTTCACGGAACGGCGATGGTGCAGCGGGAGGCCGAGTTGCCAACCGAGCGTGGGGAGGAGCGGCGTCGCCAGGAGCTTGAGTGGGGCTTGCCGTCAGCAGAGAGTGTGCGCGATCGGATGATCCCACTGTTCAACCGGGGTCGATGGCGCTATTCCAACTCAGGTACGTTTATGTGCGCTCCCTTCCTCCAGGATATGCGCCAACTTGGTGGGCAAGACGTGGCGTTCGTTGGCGTGCCACTCGACACGGGGACAACGTTCCGCTCTGGGACGCGCTGGGGACCACAGGCGATGCGCGCCGTCTCGGCGCTCGGGACAGGATACAACTACGAGCTTGGCGTCGATCTCATCGAAGCCCTCGATATGGTTGATGTTGGCGATGTCTCGGTCATCCCTGCCAACATCGAGAAGAGCTTCGACCAGATCGATAAAGCTATCGCCTACTTGCATGAGCGCGCGGTCTTTCCCGTCGTACTCGGTGGCGATCACTCGATCGGATATCCGGATATCCGTGGCCTGTCCCCCTTCGTTGATGGCAATATCGGCATCATTCACTTCGATCGCCACACGGACATGTCCGAGTTCAATCTCGACGAGCGGATGCATGGTACGCCGTTCTTTCATGCGACCAATATTCCAAACGCTCCTCCTTCGAATCTGGTGCAGATCGGCATTGGTGGCTGGACGGGATCGCGTCCCGGCGTGAAGAATGCCCGGGAACGCGGCGCAACCTCAATAACCATCACCGATATCGAGCGCTGGGGCATCGAGCGCGTCGCCGAAATGGCCTTGGAAATCGCGTGGAAGAATGCCAAGGCAGTCTGGCTGTCGTTCGACATCGACGCAATTGATCCGGCCTTTGCGCCGGGCACTGGCACGCCAGAGGCGGGCGGCTTGCTCCCGCGCGAGGCGCTGCGGATGCTGCATCTCATCGCGCGCGAGGGGCTAGCTGGGATGGAGGTCGTCGAGGTTTCACCACCCTATGATGTTGGGGACATCACGTCCGTCCTCGGCGTTCGCATCATCAATGATGTGCTAGGTACGCTGGTTGCCGCTGGGAAGCTTGGCAAGCGCCCGTGGCGCCGGGACTTGCAGCGCGAGCGAGAAGCGAGCCGGCCAGCGCCGTCTGACCCTGATCAGGAACAGCGCGGCTGAGCGAGGGAACAGGTGCAACCGAATCGAGACAACGGCGCGTCAGCGACTTGGAGAGACCAGCAAGGCGTCGGGGATGCCTTGCCAGCAAAACGTGGCGCGCATGGTTGACCGCATGAAGCGCGTGCAAGCGACTGAGCGGATTCCAATATTCCCCGGCCCTAGGAGTTGGGCGCGGCCTGCAACCGAGCACGAGCGGAAGGCGGAGGCCGAGCAACGCTGGCGCTGGCGACGCCCGCTGTGGGCGGAGGCGTGGCGATGGACGTTGACCGTGGTGCTGTTCTTGATGATTGCCAGCGTGTCGCTAGCGCTTTCCCTGCTGCTGGCGATCTTCTGGCAGGCACGGGTAGATCAGGCCCAGCCAGCGGACGCGATCGTCGTTCTTGGGGCCGCGCAGTATGATGGCCAGCCGAGCCCCGTGCTCCAAGCCCGGCTCGACACCGCGCTGCAGGTGTATCAGCGAGGATTGGCGCCCGTCATCGTCGTAACTGGCGGTCGGCAGGCGGGCGACCGCTTCACCGAAGCGGAGACGGGCCGGGCGTATCTGGTCGATCACGGTGTGCCATCCTCCGCGATCCTCTTGGAGAATGAGGGGCGTAGCTCGTGGGAAAGCATGCGCGGCGTGGCGGAGATTCTCGATCGGGAGGGGCTACGCAGGGTGCTCCTGGTGAGCGACGGCTTTCACCTCTTCCGTTTGAAGGTGATGGCACGTGAGCTAGGGATCACCGCCTACGCTGTGCCGGCGCAAGAGAGTCCGATTCGCCAGGGGAGCTCGCTGGAGCTGAACTACATCGTGCGGGAGGCCGGCGGCGTCGTGGCGTTTCTCGCTGGGGCAGGACGGTCGTAGACACGTCACGTTGCGATCCCGCACCGCCGGTGTCGCGTGGCGGAACCGATGCCCGCGAGCCAGTGGTGGCCAGCCAGACACCGGCGATAATGATCGCGCCGCCACTAAGCTGAAGCGCGCCAATCCGCTCATGCAGAAACACGGCCGCAGCAACGACCCCAACCAGCGGCATGAGATTTCCGTAGACTGCTGCCTGGCTGGCTTCGAGCTTCGTCAGGCCGAATCCCCACAGATAGTAGGCGATGAGCGACGGCCCTAGCGCGAGGTACAGCATCAGCAGCATGCCGGCTCGATTCGGCATTGGCAGATCTGTCGTGGCAAGCTCGATAACGACGAGTGGCAACATAAAGGCCAGGCCGTAGAGCGCGGTCCCCGCGAGGGTCGCCAGGGCATTTCCGCCAGCGGAGACCCGGCGGCCGACGACAATGTAGATCGCCCAACTCGTTGTGCTGCAGAAAATCAACAGATTCCCCATGATGGTCGTTGACGACATGCCGCCAAAGCCATGGCCGGCAATGAGCACGACGCCGGCCAGCGACGTGACGATGCCGAGCAGCCGCCGCCGGGTGATCCGCTCATTGAGGAACGTGGCAGAGAGTAATGCCACGATCACCGGCGATCCGCCGCCGATGAGCGTCGCATCGGTGGCCGTGGTGCGCGTCAGTCCCCAGCTAAAAAAGACATAAAACAAGACAAGCCCGGTGAGTCCGAGAACGACGACACCGGGGCCGGTTGCTGGCCTCTGCCCTGAGCGGCGCAGCAAGAGCAAGATGATGACGGCGGCAAGGCTCCAACGGACGAATGCGAGTGTCAAGGGTGGCCAATGGGCCAGCGCGGCTTTCGTGGAGACTGCTGAGCTACCCCAGATGCAAGCCGCCGCCGTCAGCGACAGCGCGGCCGCGCCGCGGCCCTGCAGGATCGCTCGTGCATGAATCGGAATCTGGCGAAACCCCATCCACGGTGACACTCAGTCATTATAGTCGGGTCGCTGGGCACGCTTTGGCCGCCGGATATCAGATTCGGTGCAGCATGGCCCGATTGGGGCAATCTGGTGGGCCATCCCTCCCGCCGTAAACACGACTGTCCGGATAAGGCAAGTGTCCTACCTGCACCCTACACTGAGGCGAGAACACATTGACTGGGAGAGCAGGGGAAACAATGATCGAGCGCGGCGACGAGCAGCAGGCGATCTGGGGTGCTGGACGGAGGGCGATTGAGGATACGGTTCGACGCCTGGCGCCAGAGGTGGAGCCACTGGTCGTCGCACCTCCTGTGCCAGCAATCCTTGGCGGCACGGACCCGCTTGATGCAGTGCTCATCACGACCAGAAAGGAACCGGTGCCGCATTGGCATTACGTTGGTCTCGGTCTGGCCGAGCTCGATGAAAAGACCTGGCCCGATCCTGAGTGGAGCGGGTGGGGCTTTGAGCTCACCTTTCGCCTCGCCGGAGATGGAACAGAGCCGCCGCGGTGGCCAGCATGGTTCCTACAGCGGCTGGCGAAGTATGTGCTACGGACCGGGGAGGGATTCGCTCCTGGCACTCTGCTGGATCTCCAATCGCCTCTCACGCAGACCACACCCACAGCGCTCCGGGCACTGTTGTTCGTCCGTGATCCTGAGCTTGGCACGCTCGACACCCCAACTGGCCGGCTGCAATTCCTTCAGGCCGTGGGTCTTCATGCCGTGGAGCACCGCAGATTGCGCGAGCCGGATGGTATTCCCACCTTCCTGGCAGCAGCGCGCGAGCGCTGGCCGCTCCTCATCACGGATTTGCGCCGCGACCCGCTCTGGCCGCTGTAGCCCGGAAGGCTGATGCACTCCGGTCTGGCTCGACGCGGGTACCGCGTGCGCCGGAACCGCCTTTCGCCAGCTCAGGGTGGTAGGCGCTGAGCCTTTTGCCCCGCGCACGCAGTGGCGTCCTGCCGGGCCGCGATGCATCCGGTTGAAGAACATCCCGTGGCGGCAGGATCACCTGGCCGGGCGATTTTTGAACCAGAGCGCCACGGACCGTGACCGCGCGATAACCCGGCTCCGCTACGGGAGATTGGCGATCTCGACTGGCTCAATAGGCTCTGGTAGAGCAAAGTGAAAGACGCGCGACAGGAAATACCACTCGCCATCGAGCGACCGGCGGATATTTTCCGCCTTGCGGAAGCCGTGCTGCTCGCCTTCAAAGAGCACGAGTGCCACTGGCAAGCCCTTCGCTTTCACGGCTTCGTACATCATCTGAGCCTGGTTCGGCGGAACCACCTTGTCCTCTAGGCCCTGAAACAGGATGAGCGGGCAAGAGAGGCGATCGACGTGATGAATCGGCGATCGCTCGATGTACACCTGGCGGCACTCAGGGTACGGCGCGATCAGGCGGTCGAGATACCGCGACTCAAATTTGTGTGTGTCGCGCACCAGAGCCTCCAGGTCGCTGATTCCGAAGTGGCTCGCACCGGCTTTGAAGACCGAGCGGAAGGTCAGCGCGGCGAGGGTGGTGAAACCGCTAGCGCTCCACCCGCGGATTGCCAGGCGGTTCTCATCGACGAGACCCTCGGCGGCCAAGAAGCGCGCGCCATTGACACAATCGTCGACATCCACGATGCCCCATTTGCCATTCAGGCGCTCGCGGTAGGCCCGCCCATAGCCGGTGCTGCCACCGTAGTTCACGTCGAGAATCGCGAAACCGCGGCTCGTCCAGTACTGCGTCTGGAGGGAGAACGCCGGGGCAGTGCTGCCGGTCGGTCCCCCATGGCTGATGACGATGAGCGGAGGCAATTCCCCTTCCGGTCCTTGAAAATCCTTGTTCTTCGGCGGGTAGTAAAACCCGTACGCCGTTTCACCGCCCTCGGTAGGGAACGCAATCTCTCCGGGAACGGAAATGTAGCCGCTATCTATCTCGATGTTTGCTGACCGGCGTACGATCTCGGTCTGGCTCGTGCGCAGGTCGTGCTTGACGATAGCCATGGGCTCGGTTGGGGAGGCAGCGCGGAACGCCACGAAGCCGTTCCCGGCACGCATCGTGTCAATCACCGTCCACGGCGTGGGCAGGGGATTCAAGCGGGGCACGCTGGTGTCAAGATCACCAATATGCCAGCGGCCGGATTGTGTGTAGGCGCAGATGATGCGGCTTGCCGATGCGAAGGCATAGGTCGATTGGCCGAAGACCCATTGAGGCTGCCCAAATTCGGCGTCCATCGGAGCCAGCGGCTCTGCTTCGGAGCCTCGCCAGCGATACAGGTTCCACCAGCCCGTGCGGTCTGATACGAAATAGAGGATGCCGTCTGGCGACCATTCTGGCTGAAAGACCGATTCATTCTGGCCGCCGGCGACGCGGCGCGGAGAGACAATTGAGCCATTGGCAGCGATCTCACCGACCCAAAGCTCGGTGCCGTCCCACGGCATATTGGGATGGTTCCAGGAGAGCCACGCCAGCATGCAGCCATCAGGGCTAAGCCGTGGATTGGAGTAGAAGTCCGCTCCGGCCACGAGCACCGTGCCACCATCGTCAAGGTCCTCACCAGACACGCTGAGGGCAACGATGGTGTTGATCGCGTCCTGCTCGGCCCCGTGCGCTTGCCGGTGATCTTCGCGGATACAGATGAGCCGACCACGCGCGCGATCCGGAGCGAAGTCGGCGTAGCGCAGCGGTGCGTCCGGCGTGATGGGGCGAGGCGCGCTGCCAGGGTCCTGCCGGTAGACGCGCTGGTCTGCGAAGTTCGCGAAGAAGACGACGCCGTCATCGACGCAAAAGGCGCCGCCTCCGTACTCGTGAACGCGCGTGCGAGCGTTGAACGGTGGCGGCGTCAGATCGCCCGTCGTGCCGTCGGCGGACCGCCGGACGATGACATACCGGCCGGCCTCGGTTGGGCGGGACTCGATCCAATAGATATCGTCCCCGTCAATCGCAAGCTCAACTAGCCGGATCGTCCCCTTGACGAGCAACTCAGAGGTAATCGGCGATACCCATGATCCATACGGTGCAATCGTCATTGGCGTCCTTTCCTGCGTGTCAGCCATCTGGCTCGCGGTTTGTCGTACTTGGAGCACGGTACATGGTGTTTCGCGCCACGGCAAGGTGTGACCGGCGGGATTGGCATGCTCTGGTGACCCGGCCATACAATTCAGAAGCCAAACTGGGTGCGTGCCGCTTGCCGGCTTGCTTGCGAGGAGCGGTCAGTTTTGGCACCGCGAGGAGATCCTCAATGGGCCGCACGGAGCGTGGCTCTTCCTCCCGAAGGCAGATGAGACGCTTGGTTCATGCCCGCTGGCCATGGCTGCCGGCGCTGCTCTGCGTGCTGGTGGTGCTCGCTGGCGGCGGCGTGGCACTGGCTGGCTCTGGGAGCAGTACTGAGGTAGTCGGCCGAGCGCGTCTGATCGGGGAGACGCGGGCCGCGCCAATTCCGCTTCAAACCGAAGGACAGGCCGGACCGTGGCGCCTAACCGTCGTTGAGGTGCTAACCGGCGACCAAGCGGCTCAGATCGTGACAGGCGCAAGCTCCTCGAATCCCGTCCCAAAGGACGGCTTTCAGTATGTTGCCGTGCGATTGCGCGCGGCAAATGCCGGGGATCGCCCCCTACCGTTGAGCGCTAACGATTTCGGCGTGACCGGGGCATCGGGTCTGGTCTGGCGATTCCTCGACGTGACTTCCCCTGATCCAGCGTTGGAGGTGACGGTTGCGCCTGGTGAGGAGACGGAAGGGTGGGTGATCGCCAGCGTGCCAAGCACGGAGTCCAAACTCGTGCTGATGTTCGACAGCACGACGCTAGGAGGGAATTGGGCCGACCGGTTTTTCATGCTGGAGCCCGGAGCCACGATTTCCGCGGTCGAGAGCCGACCGGTCAAGCTCAACCGCATCGGCCGCAAGGCGTCCGAGCCCGCGGCGATGGGTGAGACGGTGGCGACGCGCGACTGGGCCGTGCAAATCTTGGAAGTTCTGGAGGGTCAGGCCGTCTACGATCTGTATCCTGCGAGCGACTACCGCACGACGGCGCTGGCCGACTCCCAAGGGGGCGCCGACATTCCGCTCTGGCTCGCGTTCCGCATCCGCGTTACGAATAACCGGACGGGCAATTCCCCCGCGTTCTTCCCGCCAATGGCGCTCCAGCTTGCCGATAGCCAGGGCCAACCCTTGGAGGGCGCATTGACCCTTACCCCACCTGACCCGGATGCCAGCGGATTCTCCTTCCCCGGCGCCACTCGTGAAGGCTGGGTAGTGTTTGAGCAACCGGCGAACGAGCGGGGCGCCCTGCTCCGATTGCAGCCGTTCGCAACCGATACCGACGTTCGCTATCTCGCCTGGGGCACGGTCAATGCGGCGCCGGCATCGCTCGAAGTTGGCGCAACTGTCACGGTCACCGACGATGCGGTGCGCATGCGCGCTGCTCCGTCGACGAGCGCAGACATCGTGACCGAGCTTGCGCGTGGAACGCGCCTCGTCGTCACTGGCGCCCCTGAGGAAGCGGATGGATTTACCTGGTATCCGGTGGAGAACCCGGAGACAGGCCAGACCGGCTATGTGGCGGCGGACTTCTTGCAGCCAGTATCCGGGTGAGTCATCCGGTAGCGGGGGGCGGGCTACGCGAGCTGGCCGCATTCGCGCGATCGGCTCAATGCCATCTGGCCGAGCCAGACGCCGAGGGAGCTGGCGGTGAGCTGGGAGCGCTGGCTGCTGGCCATCTTGGTCCTTGTGTTCGCGGCAGGACAATATGGCCTGATGGTCATGGCGCTGCGCGATCTCCTGCGCCGTCCGAGTGTGCGCGGAAACAATAAGGTCGCTTGGGGATTGATCATTATTACGATTCCGTTTCTTGGCCCCTTGGTGTACTCCTACATGGGGCCGACGAGCTTCCTGCCGCGCCATCCGGTGGTACGACGCCGCTTGCACTTTGTACCTGGGAGAAATCGCGAAGCAGAAAAGCACTAACCCCCTGCCGCCACTGACAAAATCACGGTATAGTTACGTCACGTTGATCGGATCGATCGGTCGCGGATGGCAGTGCGCCGCTGCCGGTTGCTCGCCCTAGGCCGATTTCGTACCGGAGAGGATCAATGGTTGCCGACGTCACCGCGCCCACGACTTCGCCGCTGATGGCTGAATTACCGGATCAGCACGGCCGTTTTGGCCGGTTTGGCGGGAGGTATGCTCCAGAAACCTTGATGCCCGCGCTGGAGGAGCTAGAAGCGGCGTACGAGGCGGCGCGTCGTGATCCGGAATTTCAAGCAGAAATCGCCCGCCTGGCCAAGGCATACGTGGGGCGCCCAACCCCGCTCTATTTCGCTGCCAACCTGACGCGCGAGGTTGGCGGTGCACAGATCTACCTCAAGCGCGAGGATCTTGCCCACACGGGAGCGCACAAGATCAATAACGCGATTGGCCAAGCGTTGCTTGCGCAGCGCATGGGCAAGAAGCGGATCATTGCCGAAACCGGCGCCGGGCAGCACGGCGTGGCCACGGCAACGGTCTGCGCGCTGCTCGGGTTGGAGTGCGTTGTCTACATGGGCGAGGTCGACATCGCTCGGCAGTCGCTCAACGTCTTTCGGATGAAGCTGCTTGGCGCCGAAGTCCGGCCCGTCACGTCCGGATCGAAAACGCTCAAGGATGCCATCAATGAAGCGATCCGCGACTGGGTGACCAACGTCCGCACGACGTTTTACTTATTTGGAACGGCGGCGGGCATGCATCCGTACCCGATGATGGTTCGCGACTTTCAGTCGGTCATTGGGCGCGAGGCGCGCCAGCAGATCGTCGAGCAGACCGGCCGGTTGCCGGATGCGGTGGTCGCCTGCGTTGGGGGCGGCTCCAACGCGATCGGCATCTTTCATCCGTTTCTCGCCGATGAGGGCGTCGAGCTCGTCGGCGTGGAGGCGGGCGGATACGGCATTGAGACCGGGCATCACGCGGCAACGCTCTGTGCTGGCCGGGTGGGCGTGCTCCACGGCTCACGCTCCTACGTGCTCCAGGACGAGCATGGGCAGGTGATCGAGACCCATTCGATTTCAGCGGGACTGGACTATCCAGGCGTCGGACCCGAGCATGCCTACCTGAAGGAGAGTGGCCGCGCGCGGTACGTGAGTGTCACCGACGCTGAGGCGCTAGAGGGATTTCAGCGGCTCTGCCGGGCGGAGGGGATCATCCCCGCGTTGGAGTCGAGTCATGCTGTCGCCTACGCGATTCGGCTGGCCGCCGAGCGGTCGCAGGATGACATCATCGTCGTCAATCTCTCGGGCCGGGGTGACAAAGATATGCACACGGTCGCAGCCGCGCTTGGGGTGACGCTGTGA
The DNA here is from genome assembly GCA_042408955.1 of Thermomicrobiales bacterium. Classification (GTDB taxonomy): domain Bacteria; phylum Chloroflexota; class Chloroflexia; order Thermomicrobiales; family UBA6265; genus CALGSZ01. The sequence continues at coordinate 11,280 of JBHOQQ010000180.1, read as the reverse complement.
GCGCCGAGGTGAAACTGGTCCGGACGGCCGGGGAGCGAGACCACGCGAGCGCAGCGGAGAGCGGGATCGCCGCGGCGTTTGCGCGCTGCCGGGCAGAAGGCCGGGCGGCTCTCATTCCGTACATTACCGCAGGCTATCCGTCGCTAGAGATGTCGCGGCGGCTAATTCCAGCGCTGGTCGAGGGTGGAGCCGATCTGATCGAGATTGGTGTGCCGTTCTCCGATCCGCTCGCCGATGGCGCGACGATCCAGCGGGCGAGCCAGGTGGCACTGGAGCAGGGAACCACCCTGCGCGATTGCCTGGAGCTCGTGCGACAGTCGCGTGCCAGTGGAATGGCGGTGCCAATCTTATTGATGGGATATCTCAATCCCTTCTATCAATATGGTCTTGAGGAGCTCGCGCGCGACGCCGCGGAGGCTGGCGTTGACGGATTCATCATTCCCGACTTGCCGCTTGAAGAGAGCGATGAGGTGCGTGAGCCGCTGCGACGGTATGGGAGGGATTTGATTTTCCTCGTCGCACCGACCAGCACCGATGCGCGCATCAAGGAAGTTGCCAGGCGCGGCAGCGGATTTATCTATTGCGTCTCCCTAACCGGGGTGACCGGCGCGCGTGATCGTCTGTCTGACGAGTTGCCAGCATATATCGCCCGCGTGCGGTCTCATACCGAATTGCCGCTGGCGATTGGATTCGGCATCTCCCGGCCGGAGCATGTCCGGCAAGCAGCAGAGCTTGCGGACGGCGTCATCGTTGCCAGCGCCTTGATCAATCACCTTGATCGCTTGCCACACGAGGCATGGGAAGGCGCGGCGATGGCATTCGTTCGGGAGCTTGCCGCTGCGGCGATCAGAGCCGGCGGGGCACGTGGAAGCGGTGCCTAGCATGGGCACACCGAGGAGCGAGACGGCGCATCATTATGCGGGAGGAGCAGTGGGGTTGGCTGAGATGGCACTGCCGGTCATGACCTGCCGGGGTTTGCGCGGGGCGACGACTGCGGCCGCGAATACGGCAGAAGATATCTTGGAAGCCACGGACGAGCTGATGCGAATGCTCATTGTGCTCAATGACTTGCGCGCTGAGGATATCGCGAGTGTGATTTTCACCACCACGCCAGACCTGACAGCGACCTTTCCAGCGCTGGCGGCGCGGAACATTGGATGGACCGAGGTGCCGCTCCTGTGCACCCACGAGATGAACGTGCCAGGAGCGTTGCGGCAAGTCGTCCGTGTGCTCGTCCACGTGAATACCGCCAAGCCAGCCGCAGAGATGCGACACGTTTATTTGAAGGGTGCTGCTCAATTGCGTCCAGAATGGGCGTACACCGAAGAGCAGGTTGCGGAAATCCTTGGGCGGGTGCCCGCCTAGGCAACATACGTCGTCCGAGCGAGCAACAGCGCGAGCACAAAAGGCGTCGGGAGGGAGTCGATGATCGTTGTCATGTCGCCGAGTGCAACTCGTGAGCAGATCAACGAAGTCGTCAAACGTATCAAGGAGCTTGGCCTCGGGGCTCACCTCTCTGAAGGAGAGGAGCGCACCATCGTCGGCGTGGTGGGCACGACGCCGTTGCCGCCGACGCTGGACGAGATGTTGGAGGTCTATCCCGGGGTCGAGCAAGTGCTGCGTGTGACGAAGAAGTACAAGCTGAGCGGCTGGGACTTCCATCCCTTCAAAACGAAGATCCCGATACGCGATTTTGTGATTGGCGGAGATGAGGTGATCGTCATCGCTGGGCCGTGCTCGGTGGAGAGCGAGGAGCAGACCCTGGCAACAGCTCGAGCCGTGCGCGCCGCAGGCGCCAAGATCCTCCGTGGTGGCGCCTACAAGCCGCGCACCTCGCCCTATGAATTCCGCGGACTGGGCAAGCGTGGTCTGGAAATTCTCGCCGCGGCGCGGGAAGAGACCGGCCTGGCCATTATCACCGAGGTCATGACCCCAGCCGATGTCGAAACCATCTATGAGTACACCGATATCTTTCAGATCGGCGCGCGCAACGCGCAAAACTACTATTTGCTCGAGGAGGTCGGAAAGACTGGCAAACCAGTGATGCTCAAGCGGGGCTTGAGCATGCAGATCGAGGAGTGGTTGCTGGCAGCAGAGTACGTGCTGTCACAGGGGAATCCCAACGTCATCTTCTGCGAGCGGGGCATCCGCACCTTCGAAACGCAGACGCGCAACACGCTCGATGTGGCTGCCGTGCCAGTGATTCAAAAACTGTCACACCTGCCCATCTTTGTTGATCCGAGCCATGCCGCGGGCAAACGGCCGTACGTCGGCGCATTGGCGCTGGCTGGAGTGGCGGCGGGATGCGACGGCCTGATGATCGAAGTGCATCCAAGTCCGGATCATGCGTTGTCGGATGGTAACCAGTCCTTGAATTTTGCGGAGTTTGCTGAGTTGATGCCGCGGATCGCGGCGGTGGCCAGGGCGGTCGGGCGGCGGGTGGCTTCGACAGCCGACGAGCTGGCCGCTGTCTAGCAGATCGCTGGAATCTCTTGAGATTGGACGCCTGCCGGTGGCAGCAACGTGCCGGCAGGCGTTCGTCTTCATGAGCGATACAAGTTTCGTCGCTGGCGGCTCTGGTAGCACGATGGGCATCGACAAGGAACAGTGGCTTGCTCAAGTCCGAGAAACCTGGAACGCGCGAGCGCTTCAGTGGGAGGAGGAAGCCGAGCGGGACGCACGGTCCGCCGATCGGGCGCGAGAGTTAGAACGCCTGGAGCGCGCGCTAATGCTGCGGCCGGGCGCCCGCATGTTGGATGCTGGCTGTGGCACCGGGCAGTACGCAATTGCCTTTGCCGAGCGGGGCTATCGCGTGACGGCGGTGGATCTCGCGCCGGAGATGATCGAGCGCGCCCGGAAGCGAGCGGCAGCACTCGGTGTCGAGGTCGATTGGCGAGTGGGCGATATTGGCCGGCTCAGCGATCCGCTCGCCGTCTACGACGCGATTCACGCCCGAGTGGTCCTTCACTTCGTGCCGGATGTGCCTGGCACATTGCGTGAGTTTCGCCGGGTGCTCGTGCCTGGTGGCCGGCTCTTCGCCAGCGTGCCGGGTGCGCTGTCACCCATCTATCGCCATGCTTGGCGGCGTTTCCTCGATCCTACCGCGGTGGGCACCAACTTGATGACCCCGTGGGAGCTAGAGGCCGTCCTGGAGACGCTTGGCTGGCGCGTCGTTGACGGCTGGGGGGATTTCAGCCGGAGCCTTTCCGGCGAGGCCAATCCCTTCGATCCGGCGGTCATCTCGCAACTGGACCGGCGGCTGCAACAGGCTGCAGCGACCACTTGGGGCGTCGTCGCCCGCTGAAAACTCTCGACAAGCCAAACCGGCAGGGAAACGCGCGTCCCCTGCCGGTTGGTCCCCCTTTGCGTGGGAGCGGGGCCCACGCCCTCTCAACGACCCCCGCCGTTCGTTAGGTTAGGCGGACGGCCCCGTACCACCTCGAAGAGTAGTACGGCGATGAAAGGCTACTGATCACGACACCAGTCGATTCGTTCTCTGCATGGATGAACTGGCCATTGCCGATATAAAGCCCGACGTGTGATAGCCCCCACGTGTAGGTGTTTTGGAAGAAGACGAGATCGCCAGGCTGGAGCTCATTGTAGGAGACGGACCGGCCAGCGCTCACCTGAGTCCACAGGCCGGTGCCGATATCTCGCCCGAGCACGTTCAGCACGACCCAGTAGGTGAAGCCGGAGCAATCGAAGCTCGCTGGGCCGTGTGTTGCCCAGACATAGGGGTACCCAAGGTATTGCATGGCGAAATCGACAAGAGCGCTACCCGAGCCGCTGCCGATGTTCGAGCCAGAGTCGGATCCCGGCGAGGGAGCGGCGGAGCCACCCCGCTCGCTAAGGGCGGCATCGGTCCATTGCAAGTAGTCACCGTGCATGAAGCCCTTCAGGCCATCCCAGTCGACAGAGTAGAAGCCGTTGGTGGGACCGCCAGTGATCTTGACGACCGTCCCCCGAGGCGCCACGGCGGCGATTCCCGCGCTCATGCTGGCGTCATAGCGGAGATTTAGATCGGCGGTGGTCATGGCGTGATCGCCGCTCGACAGCCCGCCGCCCGAGTTATCCGAGCCGCTGTTACCACCGTTGCCACTATCGCTGTTGCCGCCGCTAGATGGTCCATCGCTCGGCACGAGATAGTCGCCATGGATGAAGCCACGATTGCCGCTATACGAGACCGCGACCCAGACTCCCGTGCTGCCACTCCGCACCTTGACGACGGTGCCTTCGGGAACCACGGTGATAACCGCGGCATCGAAACTGGCATCGCTGCGCAGGCGGACGCCGTCGCCATTGGTGCCGCTGACCATAGCATAGGTCCCGCTGGTCCAAGAAGAGCCAGAGCCGCCGCCATCATCACTATTGGATGGTGGTCCCTCATAGGAGAGGTAGTCGGTGTGAACGTAGCCTTTGCTGCCAGCGCAATAAACTGGTTGCCATGATCCGCTGGCTGATCCGCGCAGGTCAACTGCCGATCCCTCGCGCAGTACCGTGATGATCCCGGCGCTGAAGCTGGCGCCCGCGCGGCAGCGCAAGCCGTCGCCATTGGTGCCGCTGACCCAGGCTGTACCAGTCACCTGATCGGAGCCGGTATCCGCACTGGAGGTGTCATCGCCGTTATCTTTCGGCGTGCCGTCGTAGGAAACGTAATCCGTGTGGACGAAGCCGTTCTGGCCACCGCAGACGACCGGCTGCCAGGCACCCTGTGCCGCACCGCGAAGCGACACCCATGCACCTTCTGGAAGGACGGTGATGATGCTGGCCTCGAAGCTCCCTGCCGTGCGGCAGCGCACACCATCCCCGTTCGTTCCGGAGATCATCGCCTCACCGGTCACCGTGCCCGTGTCACCGGTGTCCGCACTCGAGTAGTCATAATCCAAGTAATCGGTGTGGACCCACCCCTTGCTGCCGGCGCAGAAGACGGGCTGCCAGCTTCCGCTCGCGTTCCCAGCAAGATCAACCACGGTGCCCTCGCTCAGGACCGTGATGATGCCTGCGTTGGTGGAAGCGCGAACGCGGCACCGGAGGCCACCGCCGCTCGTGCCTACCACCATCGCGGTGCCAGTGACCGCGGCCGCGCTGAAGGTTTCTTCTCCAGCCGCCTCCGGGGCGCCTGTTGAGTTGCCTGAGCCATCGTAGGAGACAAAATCGGTATGCACATAACCGCCCTGGCCGGCGCAGTTGATCGGTTGCCAGACGCCGACGGGATCACCGGTCAGCTCGACCGTGGTTCCCTCTGGGACGACGGTGATGATCGCGGCGTCGAAGGAGGGCGCCGTCCGGCAGCGAACGCCATCATTGTTCGTGCCCGCGATCACCGCATAGGCGACGACGGCTCCTGGCCCGTTGCCGCTTGCGGCATCGTCAATATTGACCATGCCGTCGCTGGTGTAGACGGCCAGGTAATCAGAGACCATGTAGCCCGTGATGCCTTGATAGGAGACGTTGTACCAGAGAGAGCCGTCGTCGCTTGTTACCGGCCCGTCGAGCACATCCACGATGTCGCCTTCTGGCACCATCGTGAGGACACGTCCTCCATAGCCGGGCTCGGCGCGCAATCGTACGTCGTCGCCATTCGCGTAGGCGACCTGCGCTTGACCACCGATAACGAGATTTGTGTCGGCGAGAGCCGAGAGCGGCGCCAAGAGGGCGGCGCCAATGAGGAAGACAACGCCGAGGAGTAGCCCACGATGGGCACGATGGGGTAGACCAGCCAAGATCCTTCCCTCCCTTGTTCTCTGTTCCGGCCGAGCAGCCCCCCAGCCGTCCCGCAGGTGTCGGGTTGTGAGAAACCTGTTACGCCTCCCTGCCGTTCTGCGTTGTAGAGCTTGGCGCTCTTAGCACACCGTAACGTCCCGGTCCTCAAAGGGGCGGCGGTGCCAGCCTCACCACCGCCGAGGAGCCATGTCGCTCGCCCCAGCCAGCGAGCGTTCGTGCCGAGTAACACCAGCGCCATACAATCATGATCATGACCGCGCATCGGCCTTTCTCAGCCAGGAAGCCGCCGATGCCCAGGATCCGACACGCTGCTGGTGTTCCTCGCCCTTGGCACGCCCCGAATTGGCCATCATCGCTCTTGAATCAAGATTGTCGTGATCGGAGCGTCGGGAAATGCCGACGGTACCAAACGAATTGGCCTCTGTCAACCCCTTTTGTTGGCTCGGCAAACAAAGATGGGGACGAGACAGGGGAAACAAGTTCGAGGCATGCGGGTGATCGGGTTGCCGCGGTGGGTTCAGGCTGATGATCAGCCCGCCGTAAGGAGCGTTCACGGTCGAATCCGGCATGTGCGAACTGCACAAGCGTGGCGGTGATGAGCGGTGAAGGGGAGTTGTGCATCAACGCTCGGTATAGCCCATCGCACGATGTCACTCACCGAACGGGAAGGTCTCTGGGGCCTCCCCGGCCTCCCATTCTGCGGTCAGCTCGAGTGGTTCGACCGCCCGGGTCTCATCGAGGTGGATCATCAGTTCGAACTGGTCAGCCACGCGGGCATGGAAATAGTGACTCCAGCGCTCTGTCTCCGGGCGATAGATCACACCGATCGCGCGTTGCAGGCGTGGGGCGTTGAGCTGGACGATCGGATCGTCCCGTCGGCGAAGGTTAAGCCAGAACTGGGGAATAGCGACCTGGTGAAAGAGGAGCTCATAGCTATCCGGCAGGCCGGGGCGAACGCGCTTGCGCTCCACAGGCCCGCCCCAGTCTGAAGCGGCGCTGACGGTGCCCCGGTAGGTGCTGAACCCAATGAGGCGAACCGCATCGCCAAACCGCTCGCGCGCAAGCTGACCGAGATTGATTTCCCCCGTTTCGCCCATCGCCGTTGCGCGGGCGTCACCGAGGTGAGAGTTGTGCGCCCAGACGACGATCTTGCTGCGCCCGGATCCGGCGGACCGATCGAGATGTGCCGCGAGTTGCTCGAGCGTTTCAGCCATGTGCTGATCGCGGAGATTCCACGATGAGACGCGCCCGCGGAACATTGCCCGGTAGTAGCGCTCGGCATTTTTGGCAATGCGCGCGTTTTGCTCAGCAGAGAAGAATTCGTCTTCGGCGATGCGCCCATCGCGCTGAGCTAGCTCGGCGGCGCGACGCTGAAGTTCAAGAAGCTGCTGAACCACCTCTTCTTCGCACGGCTCAGCGATGCCGAAGCTGGTCGCGTAGCCGTACGCCTCTGCATCATCGCCGAAGTGATCAAAGCAGGCGTAGCGCCGCCGCGCGCGCATCGCCGCGTCCGGATCAACCTTGTCGAGATACTCGATCACCGCGTGGATCGAGGCGTTCAGACTGTAGAGATCCAGACCATAGAAGCCAGCATGCCGCGCAGCGGATCGATTGTGGTCGCGGAGCCATTCGACGAACTCAAGCACTACGGTGGTGCGCCACATCCATTGCGGGAACCGCTTGAAGTCCGCAAGCGCCTCGTTGGCCGAGGCATCGTCACTGCGGCCGCGCACGTAGCGGTTGACACGGAAGGCATCCGGCCAGTCGGCTTCAGCGGCCACCGCGTCAAATCCGCGTTCGGCAATCAAACGCTTCGAAAGCTCGGCACGCAGGCGGTAGAACTCATCGGTGCCGTGTGTCGCTTCGCCGATCAACACAAAGCGAGCATCGCCAATCGCATCGAGGATGCTGCCGGTGTCGGTAAGCGTGTCCAGAGGACGTGCCACCTTGCGCAGGGATACGGCAAGTGGTGGTGCAGAAGTGGAGAGCACTGGATTGTCAGGCGAGTGGAACCGCTGCTCGGCGCGTTCGAGCAACGTCCTTACCTCTTCGTCGGTGGTCGGGGAAAAGTCCTCATACCATAAGCCAACGGCGTAGAAATCTGGCGGAGCCAGCACCGAAACTGTCTCATCAACTACCTCGCGGAGCGACTCCAACGTCGACGCGGCCGCAACCGGCACTGCCGCGATGATCTTGGCCGGCTGCTGTCCGCGCAGCGCCAGGGCGGCGGCGCGCATCGTTGAACCCGTCGCCAGCCCGTCGTCCACAAGGATGACGGTTTTGCCACGCACGTCGGGAGCGGGTCGCGTTCCGCGGTAGAGGCGCTCTCGCCGCTTGAGTTCACTCTGCTCATGGGCAGTAACCGCCTCAATCACAGACTCCGGGATGCGCCACGCCTCGATGACCTCCTCATTCAACACGCGGACACCACCGCTGGCAATCGCGCCCATGGCGAGTTCTTCGTGTCCCGGCACGCCAAGCTTGCGAACGAGGAATACATCGAGTGGCGCATTGAGCGCGATGGCCACCTCATAGCCGACTGGCACACCTCCGCGCGGGAGGGCCAGGACCACGACATCCGGGCGGCCGGCGTAGGCGATTAACCGCTGGGCAAGCTGGCGTCCTGCATCGTGCCGGTCAATGAACTTCTTTGCCATGGCGCTGCCCCTTAGTCCGTGCGTAACAATCCTGCTCTCAATCTTGGTCCTTCCGGCGTCTGGTTCCCGACGGCGGGCCACATTGCCGATTATGCACACGAGCAGCCAGGATTATGATTGGGTCGCCGAATCGTGGCTACCAGGGGTCGCAGCTGCCGGCATGCTGACCGCGGGCCGGAGTCTCTGGTATCGCCTGCTCAGCGGTCGCGTCCGCTGAGCCAGCGTTGGAATGAGCATGGCAAGGACGATGCTCAGTACGGTGACCTCGGTAATGAGGAGGCCGGCCGCGAGAAAAGGTGGGCTGTATCGCAGCGATATGGTGTGTGCGCCCGCCGGGATCGGGATTCCCCGGAACAAGTAGTTCGTTCGCAGGATGGGCGTTTCCTTGCCATCAATGCTGGCAACCCAGCCTGGCGTGGCGACCTCGCTCAGTACGAGCAGACCGGGCGCTGAGGTGGTGACCGACAGCGTGATTGCCTCTGGTCGCCATTCCGTAATGACGATGGTTTCTGACGCTGCGCCAGGTGACTGAACGACCGGTGGGGCCGATTCAACGATCGCAGTGCGGCGGGGGTCAATCGCGCCAGATGCGAGCAGCGAGAGCGCTTCGCGCGCCGGGCGTTGCACAACGTCGTGGACGACCCATGCCCTCGGCAATGCCTCGCGATTCTCAAGGATTTGCACCGCGTCGTCCCGATACACGACCGGCAGCGCTGTCACGAGCTTGGTGAGATCGCTGCGCTCTGGAGGGATCACAGCCGGGATCACGATGAACCGGACATTCAACAGGTCAAGCAGCGGCGAGGTAAGTCCAGCCGGCAAGATGTTCGCGTCGTGGTAGTCCTGCGCCGTGCCGTTCAGCGCGTTGAGATAGTCCACGAATCGCTGGGTTTGGACGGGATTGTATCCCTGGACATCCTGAAGGCCGAACGCAGTCGCGCGGTTGTTGACAATGAGATCCATCGCCTCCTGGGAGGCGAATTGATTGCGGTAGAGCACCGGTTTCCCGTGAATCGTGGTGCTCATGCCGGGATCATACCCAATAAACCGGAATGGAGCCTCGCGCTGTCGCTCGCGCAAGAAGCGCACAGCGCCGGTTGGCGCGAAGTAGTCGGTGAGGTCTACGCGATGAAACCCGCCATAAGGCCCCGAAGCCAGGATGCGAGGTCCTGCCAGCAGGAGATCTCCCGCGACGACGAGGAGTGCCATCACCGCGGCAATGGCCGTCAGCCGTGGCGTACGCCAGTAAGCCAGCGCGATCGTGCCGGTGATGATCAGGATCGCCGAGCCGACGGCGATCCAGGAGGCGATAACATCCAGATGCCAGCTTAGGGCTGACGCGCCCAGGATCGTGAGTGCGAGCACAGCCGCGCCGGCCAGCGTGCGCGGGCGCAAAGCACGGGCTGCGATGGTAGAGACACAAGCACCGGCCAGCATAGCGGGAGCGATAAAGGTGACAATGGCGATGCGCTCCGGCCAGTGCTGGTGCAGGTCTGCAAAGCGCGGCAATAGGCGGTAGAGCAGCCAATGGAGCGGAGTTGTGCGGTCCATCGCCAGAATCAGCGCCACGACGATGACGCCGGCAAAAAACCCACTTGCATTCCGCCAGCGGGCGATCACGATGGCCATGAGCGCGAGCGCTACCACGCTGCCCCCGGGGTAATACAGTGACCGGGTGAGGTCGGCCAGTGGCGTGCGCTCTGGCGACCAACCACCGAGGGTTGCCGCGTAGGCTTGCACCCCGTCATAGATGCCGCCAGCGACGTTGGTCAAGCGGTTGTAATCCAGGCGGAGGAGGATGCCCGCGGCAGCGAGGCCAAAGCCGATGGTGCCAATTGCCCCGGCGCTCAGAGCGAGCATGCTGAAGCGATGAGACCATCTCGCGCCGCGCGCTGGCGGGTCAATGAGCGTTCGATAGACGAGATATGCGCCGAGCAAGAGCAGCGCGTAATAGCTCACCTGTCCAAGCCAGGAGGCGAGAATCTGGCTGAGCGCCAAGCCGGCAAGGCTCCATGAGGCGATCCGGGCTCGGAGCGCATGCTTGCGGAGGGAGAGCTCAGCCCCAAGCAACAGTACCGGTACCCATGCCGCGGCTTGTATCTGCGCGGGACAGCAGACCGACCGGCCGTAGACGAGGCCCGAGAGTCCATAGGCGATACCAGTCGTCAGTGCGCCGATGGGACTGATCGCCAGCGCGCGGGCGAGCGCGTAGGAGCCGTAGCCGGCAAGTGCCAGGTGAACCAGCAGATAACTGTTCGCGGCGCTGGCTAGCGGTAGCAATGTGAACAACATCATCGCCGGAAGGTACGTCCAGCCAGATTGAGGGTCGGCGGCGAAGGGCGCTCCGGCGAATTGGGCTGGGTTCCACAGCGGGAGATCGAGCTGGCGCAGCCGCTCACCCAGATAGGAATACCACGGGTAAAACTGGGTAGCAGCGTCTTGTCCTACGATCGTGCCACCGTGCACCAGGCGGTACCAGGCTATGGCGAGGAGGCCGGTCAGCGCGGTGAGTGCAAGACATTCAGTCCGGACCTGCCGGCCGGAAACGGGATGGCTGGCGTCGGATTCATCCGCTGTTTCCGTCATGGTCACCAATCGTCCTCACCGAGGCGCTCGATGCGCTGACCAGCATACGCGCCGCCGTAGTGCCAAGCGAGGGTGAGAAGACCGCCGAATCCGGCGCCAAAGGCTGCGGTGTAGAGCGCCGTCAGCGTCGCCGTCAGCCATGCTGAGGGCCGGACTCGCTCCCACCCGGCGATTGTCGCGCAGGCAAGCAGGGTTATGCCAAGCCCGGCAATGGACAGGAAGATCGCGCGCCGGCGGGCACGGCGGTCGCCGTAGTCGAGCATGATGGATCCCGCGCGCGCCTCACAGACGGCAGCCGCAATGGCGAGCAGAA
>JBHOQQ010000175.1:0-32027 GCA_042408955.1 Thermomicrobiales bacterium | reverse complement strand
AGCCGGGCAAAGGAGATCGTGGGGCCGCGGCAAATTGCCATGTACCTGCTGCGAGAGGAGACGCAGTCCTCGCTGTTGGAAATTGGACAGGAGCTTGGGGGGCGCGACCACACCACCGTGATTCACGGGATCGAAAAAGTGGAATCGCAGTTGCAGACGGATATCGCGCTCCGCAGCCATGTCATGGCGATCCGCGAAGCACTGCTGACCGGTGGGCGGTCGTAAGCTCTCCTGAGCCACTTGGGCTAGTCCAAGTGCCATCGTTGACAGCCGCGGGTCAGGCGATACACTGAGAGCCTCACAGTGGGTACATGGCAATGTGCCTGGCTTTGCTGTGCGCGGGACCGGAACGTAGCGCCAGAATGCGGATCGCCGGTTGAGATGTGTTCGTTCCGGGCACTGTTTGTGGATTGGACGCCTGAGGAGTGAGGAAACGATGAGCCAGGAGCGAGGCGGGAAGAAGCCACCAGAGCGCACAACCAACCTACCGATTGCACGAGAGCGAGACCGATCCCGCTGGCTCTCCATTCATGAAGCGTGCGAGTATCTTGGAGTTGATCAATCGACCCTGCGGCGTTGGAGCGACGCCGGTAAGGTGCCGGTGTTTCGAACGCCGGGCGGACACCGCCGGTATGCCAAAGATGATCTCTTAGCCCTTGTTGGAGAGGGCCCGCGGCGTCAAGAGCGCCAGCGCGTCGGGCGGCAAGAGCTGACCGACCGGACGCTCGCTGCCTATGAGGAAGCATACCTGCGAGCGGCGCGGGAGCGCCGGTGGTACCAGGCATACAACGCCGCCGGGCACGAGGAGCTGCGCCGGCAAGGCCGCCGGCTCGTGGACGTTGCCGTCCGGTATGCATCGGCTCCGGCCGGCGCAGACCGGGCCACGCTTCTGAAGGAAGGGCAGCAGATCGGCGAATATTATGGCAAGTCTGGCGCCCAAGCCGGGCTAAGTGCCATGGAAACCGTCGAGGCGTTTCTGTATTTCCGCTTCCCGGTCATTCGCGCCATGCTCGGCATGTTGGAAGAAGAGGGCGCGGCGCTCAAGCGGGTCGCGAAAGTTTTCCTTGAATTTGGCCATTTCATGGACCACGTGTTGCTCGCAACCGTCCGGGGCCATGAATCATTCGCGACATCCGCTCGCCTGCACGTGGCTCATTCCGAAGGACAGGACTCCCTGGCCGGATAGGAGGGCCAGGTTAGGTCCAAAGGTGCCACAAGGAGTATCCGAACAGTCCATCCAGTGACTCGCTGGCACGGCTACTCTTAGGAGTGTGCTCGGCCGGCTTCCCCCCTTCCCTCGCCGGCCGCAGCCAACGACCCCCGCTGGAGCCCCCTGCTGCAACAGGGGGCTCGGCATTTTCGCCTCGATACACGCGATGCCAGAATTTCTCGGCACGACGCGCACTGTCTGGACTGCGTTGTCAGGGATGACGCCGGGTGCGGGGAGGTCGCCGCACAGCCGTGGACTGCTCACGAGAGCGGCGCGTCACCGTTGTTAGGTTCCACTCGGCTTCGCGAAGCTGCTCTCGCCGGGCGCGGACGCGCCGGAGCCGGATGTGAAAGAGGAGCGGCCCGGCGCCCAACGCTGCCGCCAGGAGTAGCCATGGCCACGTGGTGGCGATGACAAGCGTAAGCGCCTGGCCATCATGCGTTGCCCAGAGGACAAGCACAAGCGTTGCGAGCTTCGCACCGTAGATCGTCCAGATCAGGAGCCAAACTCCCGATGAGGCCGGCTGCTCGGAGGAGTGATCGTTGTCGGGCCGGCGGGGCGCCGGAGCACGGCCGCTCATTGCGCCGCTCGCTCTCACTAGGAGACTGCTCTCGCCGTTGCTCCGCTGCTGACAGGCCTGACTCTACACGCAATTGAGGCAAGACACAAGCCTCTCCTGGAGTCACGCAGGCATTCCTGTTGCATGCCGTGCTTTCCGTGCATGTTCCTTGGTATCATCGCCCAAGGCGCATGGCGAGAGCGTGGAGCGCTGCAATGGGATTGAAGGAATATATTCTGCTTGCTGTGGTGATCTTGGTCCCGCTGGTGATCGCGACCGCCGTCACGGTCTGGACACTCGAACAGGCACGGCTCCGATCCAAGAAGAATCGCCGTCCCGCGGCGTCCCACCAGGAATCCCCCCGGCCGCCTGCTGAGACCGCATAAGCTTCTGCCGCGAAGCAACCCCGGGGTCAGGTTTCGCGCTTTGGTGCCATTTGGCTAGCGCGGCCGTTGAGGCGACCAGATTCGGCTCTCTAGAATCGCGGTATGGAGGCATTCCCATGGGGGTATGCCCGGCATCGCCGTTGATCGCTGGCCAGTCTGATGCATGCCGCACGGCGGCACGTGTTGGCCGATTGACGACGTTGGATCTCACCTCTCGCCATCCGCAAGGGGGTCGGTCGTGGAGCTGGCTGAACTCATCCGCGGCGCGCAAGAGGCGATGGACCGCGGGGATTTTCTCCTTGCGGCGAACGCCTGCGCTCACGCTTTGGAATCGTATCCGGCGTGCCTCGCTGCTCATCGCCTGCGCGGCGAGGCGCTGCTTGAGCGTGGCGAGCTCGACGCGGCCGTCGAGCACTTCGAGCGCGTCCTGACCTATGATCCGCTGCACGTGGTCGCCCATCTCGGGCTGGGCGTCGCGGCTGAGGAGCGGCACGATACCGAGCACGCCTACGTGCATTACCTGCATGCATGGGAGATCAACCCGGCACTCGATCAGGTTCGGGAGCAACTGGTCAAACTCAGAATCGCGCTGGGAGGCCCCGAGCGCCTGCACCCGACACGGGTAGGTCTGGCGCATATCCATGCTCGGACTGGCCAATTCGGCCGGGCCGCTGCAGAATGGCGAGCGATCCTGGCGGCAGATCCGCGCAATGCACAAGCGAAAACGGCGTTGATCGAGGTCGAGTGGCGCCGTACCGATGATGCCGCTGCGCTGGCGCTTTGCCAAGAGGTCTTGCGAGCAGCACCCGATAATGTCCGTGCCCTCGCGATTCAGGCGGAGATCGAGCAGCGTCAACGTGGCCACGCCTCCGCAGAGCTCGTCGCACATTATCGCGCGATCGATCCACTTGGGGAGATCGCGGCATTGCTCGCGGAGCTCCGTCCAGACGTGGATCTGGGTTTCCTTGCGACTGAGTCTGCCCCGGTGCCTGATTTCGACTTTCAGGCTGCACCGGTGCCAGAATCGGAATTTGCCGCCGGGCAGCCGGAACCGGCGCTTTCGGCGCTCGGAGCCAACCATGTGCCAGCTCCGGACTTGTGGGATAGCTTGGTTCGTGACCTGCAAGGCGATGGCGATCCCTCCACCGGCGAGGATCTGGAGCTTGAGCCATTTACTTGGCCTGAAGACGGTGATCTCGCCAAGTTGGAGCACATCGAGCCGTTCTCGGTTGATGACCTCGTCGGGCTCAATGAGCCCTTGACCATCGAGCAACCACTGGCAGATAACACCGCGTGGGACGCAGATGAGGAGTCATTCGGGACGAACGGTGTTGACGGCTCTGGCGCGGAGAGCTTGGTGACCGCCGGGAGCATTTCCGAACCCAGCGCTGCTTCATTAATACCGGCCAGCGAGCCAACCGCGGCGCCACCAGCTCCTCCGCCGGCCAGTAGCGACCCGTTTGTCACCGCGGATGGCCGGGTTGACCTGACCGCTGGCTGGGACGAGCTCGACCGGGCACTGCAGGAGGCCACGCCTAGCGAGACGGCAATCGCGGGCTATGAGGACCTGCTTGCCGAGATCGACGCCGGTGGCGTTGCTCCGTTTGTTGCAGAGGAGCCCAAACCAGCGGACACCGCCTGGGAGCCCTTCACGGCCGAAGATTTTGCCGGCGTTCCGCTAGCGACGTCTGGTGCGAGCCTTGCCGGTGGAGTAGGGAACGAGGCAGTGATTCCGTTTTCGCCAGCGGAGCCTGACGACGTTCTGCTCGCGGCGACGTTGGCCGTGGAGGCTGAGCCAGCGCGTGCTCCCGAAGCGGTCACAACACCCGAGGATTGGGGCATCCTAGATCAGGAGCTGCTCGCCGCGATTCCGGGGCAAGAATCAACCGGATATACCGAGTTTCTGCGTCATATTGATCACGAGACCTTGCCCCCGCTGCCAGAGGAGCAGGAGACCGTCGATCCGCTCGCGCTTCCCGACACGGCGGGGGAGCCTGTTGATTTTGACGCTCTGCTCGCTGTGACCAGTCGCGATGGCACCGCGCCACTTAGTCCAATTGACGCCGAGACAGTCCCGGCCGTGGACGCTGCCGCGGAAGGGATGTTCGCTGAGACGAGGGAGGAGCCTTCCGGCACGCTCAGCGCGGAGCCGCTTGCTGATGAGCTCGCGGGTATCGAGCCGTTCTCGCTGGATGACATCGTCAAACACGAGCAAGCATTCGCGGGAGTCACGTCCGCCCACGCTGCGAACGATGGTGCATCGCTGTTCAGCGATCTCTCGTTGACATCTCCTGATCCTGCCGTGGGGCAGTTCCCGATTGAAGAGGCGGTAGCTTTCCCAGAAGCGCTTGCTCCCCTTTTGGCAAGCGGCGCATCGGCTGATGCCTCCACAGATGTGCCGAGCGGTGGGAGGTCATGGGGCGACGATAACAATGCACTCCGCGACGCAAACACGTGGCCAGAGGTGGTGAGCGAGACATCGGAGCTCATGGACCGGCGGGAGAACGCATCCGGTCTGTTTGCACGGTTGCGTGCGGCCAAACGCCAGTTGATCGACGCTGGAGATTGCGTGGTAGACCGGTCGCTTCGTTCTGGGCGGGTAGTCGCACCGGTGGTCAACGGCGCGGATATGAAGCCAGGGCCAAGTGTCCAAAGGCGAGATGATCCGCCTGTTGTGGATCGTATCGCGCGGCCTATTGCAGAACTTGGTCTCGATTTGATGGAGATGCGCCTGCGCCTCATCGAGAGCAGGGAAGCCGCACAAGAGGTTGCAACCGCGCTTGAGACGGCAATCGCGCACGGGTATGGTGAGCCATTGGCGCTGAGGGTGCTTGGTGAAGCCTATCTGCGGCTTGGGAAAACAGAGCAGGCAGCCGCGCAATTCCGCCAGGCAATGCTTGGGCGGCGGCGGACGCGCCCGGTAGAGGTCGGGGTGAGGAGCTGAGCATAATGATGAGTAGCGTGGATGCTGTCCTGCGCGACCTCCTGCGCTATGAGGAGATTTTAGGAGCGGTGGCCATCAACACCGAGGGCCTCGTGATGGGTAGGGCCGGCATCGAGGCTTCCGATGCCGATGTGGCGGGAGCGATGGGCGCCGCGCTTGTTGGGGCGACCGTGCGCACGGCGCGCCGCCTTGGTGCTGGGCTCGCACGTGTCCTGAGCGTCTCGACACCAGATGGGTTAATCCATGTGCACAATGCTGGTCCATTCGCGGTCATCGTCTTTTCTGAGCCGTGCGATATCGCCGCGCTGGAGCAGATCTGCGACGACGCGGTAAGCCAGATCGGCTCGCTGGTGCAGCCAGCGGCATGAGAACTCGAGCTCCCCGGCGGAGCGAGCGACAATCAGTGAAAGGGCTGAGAGAGCACGGGGACGGGCAACAAGCTCGTCCCCGTGGCGTTTCCGGCGCGGCCTGTGATAGGCTGGCCCGCTGGGAGTCGCGCGATGGCCCCAAAGGTTGTCATGTGGGAAGCAGAGGAGCAGGAAGTGGCAGAACGTGAGCGGACGCTCGTCATTATCAAGCCCGACGCGGTGCAACGCGGCTTGGTTGGCGAGATCATTGCGCGCCTTGAGCGGCGGGGGCTGAAAATCGTCGGCATGGAATTCCGGCGCATTGACCGGGAGCTAGCGGAGCGCCACTACGCGGAGCACAAGGGCAAGCCGTTTTACGAGTCGCTCGTGTCGTTCATCACCTCTGGGCCAGTTGTGACGATGGTGCTCGAGGGGCCGAACGCGATCGCGATTACGCGGGCGACGATGGGCAAGACAAACCCTAGTGACGCCGCGCCGGGTACGATCCGGGGCGACTTCGGCCTGACTATTGGTCAGAATCTCATTCATGGCTCTGACGGGGAAGAGAGCGCCAAACGGGAGGTCGAACTCTTCTTCGGCACCGACCGGCTTGTGGAGTGGGACCGCGACTTGGATCGCTGGTACATTGGCTAACGATCGGGTTTCACGTGAAACCCGATGGGCGAGGCCAATTCGGACCTCGCCCATCCTTTTTGCTGAATCCTTCTCTTACGTGTCCGTAATGTGAATAATCAGCGGCTGATAATTCCACCGCGACATTAACTCAGCAATCAGATTTCTCAGTCCCTGGTCTGAGATATCGGGATTGACAGGGCGCCGGCTGATGTACGGCAAACCGCTGAATTTTTCCCGGCTTGCGCTCGACCGCGCATCCGACCGCGGCAGCGGAAAGCGTAGCTCGGCGAACGTCCGGCTACCATCCGACACAAAATAGAGCGCGTAATTCGGGTCGAGCTCCAAGCCGACCTCGCCGCGCTCCGGATCGTCAACGATGATCGGGTAGCCGGATGGCACGCGCGTGCGATACTCCGCAGCCACAACTTCGAACATCGGTAGCACCCGATCGCGAATCGATTGCAGCACGTGAACTGACACTGTTCCTTCCCCTTAGGGTCAGCAGGCAATCCCCACCATTACCGCGAGCGCTGCCTGAGATTATCGCCACTCCGCGCACGGGTGTCGACCCACCACGGCAGGCTGTCACCGTTTCACGTGAAACTCACGCGTCTACCATCTACCGGCACCATTGCGTGAACCCGCTTCGCCCGCTAGCCGGTTTTCTTCGGCCAGCAAGGATGGCCGCGGGGATTGCTGCCCAGCATATTTCGCATTGCGCTTCAGCCGGTATGGCGTCATCACCGGGGAGCTGACCGTCTCGAACGAAAAGGCGCAGATGCGCATCCCCGGATACAAGGCCACGGCCATCCGACCGAGATTGCTCAGCTCCATCGTCGCCGTGCCCACCCAACCCGGCTCAAACACTGCCGCCGTGGAGTGCACCGTAATACCCA
The DNA here is from genome assembly GCA_042408955.1 of Thermomicrobiales bacterium. Taxonomy (GTDB): domain Bacteria; phylum Chloroflexota; class Chloroflexia; order Thermomicrobiales; family UBA6265; genus CALGSZ01. The sequence goes on along the minus strand of JBHOQQ010000175.1, from coordinate 25,049 downwards.
GCCGGGCGATGCTCGACCGGCCCTCCAAGCGCCCGACCAAATCGTCTGGCAGCTCCAGCGACTCAATGGTAGAGGCGAGCGCAAAATCCCCCGGCTGCATGATGAATGGCTCATCATCCTCCACGACAATCGTCCGCATGGCATCACCGATCGATTGCGGCTGCCGAGGATCGATGTAGCTATGCCGGCTGTGCTCGAAGACCATAAACGTGTGACCAAGCCGGAAATCGATCGACACCGATCCCAACTGGGTTGCCAAATCAGGCGGCGGGTCAATCTTGATCCGGCCCGTTTCCAACGCGTGAATGATGTCACGATCAGAGAGCAACATCGGCGCTTACCTCTCGCCCGGTGCCAACGCCCACCCCTCCGGCGCTCCCTCCGGGTCGTTCTGTACGTACACTACCGGAGCGTCGCCTACGCGTCAAGGACCGCCACCTCCCGCCGTGGTAGACTCAGGCCGGCTCGCAGCCGCATTCCTGACGCGGCCACGACCGACGTCCACGGTATTTGCTCGCCCTGACCGGGGCACTCGGCCACCAGGCCGGTGTGATGCTCGATGCGTGACACGCCCGACTATCCGCGATACGCGCAGCGCCGGCAATTGCAGCGCGGATATCGTCGCCCTGCCCGCGCAGCTTGGCATCGCCAGCGACGATTCCCACGTCCGTATGATACCCAGCGCCAGGCTGGCAGGCCGGATGCAGCCGGAGCTGGTGCCGCACCAGCCAGCACCACACCTGCTCATCAGCCGGATGCGAACGCGCCGGAGCGCATTGGACTTCCCTTTCTCAATGCCGAATTTGCGCGGCTGCGCAAGCAGCAAGCGGCCGTCAAGCCGGCAAGCGAGCCGCGCGCCCAGCAAATAACTCGGGGGCGCCGGCTGCCAGGCCCGCGGACACGCCGTGGGCAGATCGCGGTCGCAATCCCCCTCGTCATCTTCGTCGCCGCTGCTGCCATTCTCGGGCCAATCATCTACCGAGGCACCCGCGCCTACCAAGAGGTCTTCGTCGAGTCACCGCCGCGGCAACAACCGCGCTTCGTCGCTGTCAAGAACGATGCGGGCACACCGGTCATCGCCGAGGTCACCGCCACCGCCGCTCCCGAGCTGCCCGAATGGGATGGCACCGAGCGAATCACGATCCTCTTGCTCGGCGTCGACCGGCGCGAAGATGAGCCTTCCCGCTCCGACACGATGATCCTGGTCAACATTGATCCCGTCAAGAAAACGGCGGCGATGCTGGCGATTCCTCGTGATCTAAAGGTGTTGATTCCCGGCTATGGGATGGACAAGATTAACGCCGCCTATGCCTTCGGTGACCGCGACGAGGTGCCGGGAGGTGGTCCTGGCCTCGCAATTCGGACGATCGAAGCGAACTTCGGCATTCGCATCGACTATTTCGCTGAGGTTGACTTCAACGGCTTCATCAAGATCATCGACACGGTCGGCGGCGTCATGATCGACGTGCCCTATCCGATAAAGGACGACGCGTACCCCGCCGATGGAACCAATTACATGCGCGTCTACTTCTCTGCCGGCTGGCAGCACATGGACGGAAAGCGGGCGCTGCAATATGCCCGCACCCGGCACGATGACGGAGACGGCCGTCGCTCGGTCCGCCAGCAGCAGGTGCTGCTCGCGCTGCGGGAGCAGGCTCTCAGCCTCGATCTCTTGCCCAAGGCTGGTGAGCTCATCGCCGAGCTTGGCGATGCAGTCCGGACCGACCTTTCTCCAACACAAGCGTTGAAGCTCGCCCGTCTCGCCTCTGAGATTCAGCAAAACGGGATCGCTCAGTACTCGCTCGACCGCGCGCTCACCGAGGAGCAGCTTCCCGACGAGCCGTATTACCTGATCGCCGATTGGGATATCGTCGGCCAGATTCTCTCGGACTTCACCGGTCAACCGGTCACGCCGCCCATGTCTGCCCTAGCTCATCCCAATTACGCACTCTCGATCACCGTCGACAATGGCACGACAAATCCCGGACTTGGGCAGCGGGTCGCTTCCGTCCTGCATACGAACGGCTTCACCAACGTCACCGCCACCGACCGGTCCAGCGAAGTGGAACACACGCGGATCACCGCGCCGCCGGAAGAGCTCTCAACCGCGTATCTCGTCGCGGGCCTGCTCGGCATCGACATCAACGCCGTCGAAATCGCCCGCGGCGGAACACAAGCCGGGTTGCAAATCGTTCTCGGCTCCGACGCACACGATCCGGCGTACTTCACCAGCGAGAGCTTCGATGAGCCGGCCGATCCAGGAAGCGGCTCCAGCACCGGCACGGGCGCTTCAAGCGAAGGAATCAGCGACAGCTCCCCTGCCCAACCGGAGACAGTACCAGACGATGGCTCTGGCGCCACGCTCGGCAGTGATACTGGCGAGGGAGGTGGTGTGTCGCTTGGAGGCGACACGGGCAGCGACGCGACGATCGAAGAAGAGGAGCCGACGATCGCGCCCAGCGAGTGAGTCCGTGATGGTTCCGATTCGTCGCCATTCTTCACACGGACGGTTCACCATGCGGCTGATGGATAGGATCGCGTCCACGCTGCGATGATGGGAATGAGCCAAAGCCGCACGGTGCAATCTGCTCACAATTCCCTCAGGACGGCGCAGCACTGCACGCCGACGAAGAGCTATGCCGCCTCTCCACGGTCAACCCAAGGAGACCGAATTCCCTCTCTGCCTGCCGTGCCCAGCCAATTCGCCCATGCGCCTGCCTGCACGGACAGTTCACCACACCAGAGGAAGGAGCCGCCTGACGCAACACATGCCCCATGCTTACAGGAGACCATGCGTAAAGGCGTAGGCAGTCAGCGCCGAGCGGGACCGAAGACCCAGCTTCCCGAGCACATTGGTCACGTGCCGCTTTACTGTTGGCGTGCTGATATAGAGCACGTCCGCAATCTCCTGATTCGACCGGCCTGTGGCCACCAGCCGCACCACTTCCATCTCCCGAGGGGTGAGACCACGTTCTGGTTCACTCACAAGGGCACGCTCGTTCTGCAATTGCGCGATGCTCATCATTGCCGCTTTCACCTCATGAAGCGCCAGACGCCGGCCTCTGGCCAACGCGGCATCGAAAGCTGGTTGGGTGAGGATACGTTGGAGACTCGTCACAAGACGCTCATGCTCTTCCTTGTCGGCAGGCTGAGCATGAAAATCCATGCGCTCTTCCCATGCTCCTGCTACGCCAATAAGGAGAGCTGCACGGTCCATGAAGCCGCGTGTCGCGGCCAGATGCGCACACCGCCGGAGCACGAAGACCAGTGCAACTTGGTCCTGGAGTTCCCAGGCCAGAGCTACCGCTTCCTCCAGGATCGCTGACGCTCCAGCAACATCGCCGTCATCCAGGCGCAGCGCGCCAAGCCCAATGAGCGCCCAAATCCAGCCGGCACGGACGCTGTGCCATCGGGCAAGGGAAAGGCTCTCTTGGCAGAGCCGGACTGCCACCGGCGCGTTCCCCATCGCCCGCTCTACCCAACCCAAACGAACCTGGGTCAGCGCAATCCCCTCGGGATCGCCGATCTCCCGAAACAAGCTCAGGCTTTCCTCTAGCAGCGCCTTGGCCTTGATCAAATCACCATGGTGTCGAGCCATATCGCCGAGGCAAGCCAAGGCGTCGGCAACGCCCCAGCGAGCCCCAACTGCCCGATAATGGTTCAGACTCTCCTCCCAGAGTGTCACTGCCCGCCAGGAATCACCACGCTGAGCCACGACAACGCCGAGAGTGTGCAGGAGGCGCGCCACATCGAGCCGGCTCCCGCCCGCGGGCACAAGGGTGAGTCCTTCCGTGGCATACGCCTCAGCTTGGGCGAGGTTGCCACGCCGGTACGCAACACTGCCTAGATGCCGCAGCGCCCATGATCCAGCGCGTGCGTCGTGCACCATACGGAAGAGCGCCAAGCACTCCTGGAGATTCCGCTCGGCAGCGTCATAGTCACCCTGCACCATGGCATCAAGGCCAAGGGTATACAACGCCGCCGCAGCACCGCGCCGATCGCCTAGCTCGCGAGAGCCGGCCAGGGCAAGTTCGCTCAACGTTACGGCTTGTGCATGATCACCCTGAGCCTGGGCGAGCAAACCGGCAACTCCGGCAGCTTTCGTCCACGCGGCCCGGTTGCTTGGCGCATCAGGTAACGTCAGAAGCTCCGCAAGCTGAGCTCTTCCTTCCGAGACACGGCCATGTTCGAGCCAGTGTGGCCACAGGACTGCAGCCAACCGGAGTGCATGCTCGACCTGGTTGCGCTCTCGAAACCAGTCCAACGCCGCTCTCAGGTTATCGCGTTCGAAGTCAAGGAGGTTAGCGTCGCCAGCGGGCGCCATGCCGATGCGCGCTGCTTCAACGCTCTCCGCCAGCCCGAGGAAAAAGCTGGCATGGGACGCGCGCGTGAGTTCTCCATCGTTGCCCGCGTCAAGGACTTCCAGGCCGTATTCTCTCACCGTCTCCAGCATGGCAAACCGGGAATGCTTGTCTGCGCCGCCTTGAAACACGAGGCTCTGCTCGACCAGCGCGCCAATTCCACGCGCTACCGTGCTGGCCGATAGTCCCCGCTTTGCTGCCACTGCCTTGGCACCAACCATGCTGAAGCCACCAGCGATCACGGATAAGCACTGAAAAAGCACTTGCTCCGCTGGCATCAGGAGCTCGTAGCTCCAGGCAATGGCATCGCGCATCGTGCGTAGCCGCGCCGGCTGGTCCCGCGGGCCGCCACCCAGGAAAGACATTCGCACCGATAGACGAGACAAGATCGCGGGTGGTGGCAGGATTCGGCAACGTGCTGCCGCAAGCTCTATTGCCAGCGGCAATCCCTCAAGCCCCCAGCAGATGCGAGCGATCGTCCGTGTGTCTTCCTCGGTCAGGCTGAGGCTCGGGTCTGCCGCCTTCGCCCGCTCGACGAAGAGGCGCACGGCATCATTGGCAAGAAGCTCTGTGACGGGCGCTGCTACATCTGGCAGGCGCAATGGCTTGACAAAAACGTGATGTTCTTCCGGCAAGCGGAGGAGCTTGCGACTCGTGACCAGCACCGTAAGACCAGGACATGCCGCCAAGAGCTCGGTTATCACAGGGGCAGCCGAGTTAACGTGTTCGAAGTTATCAATAACAAGCAATACGGTGCGATGGCCGAGCGTTAACGCCAGGCGCTCGGTCATTGCACCGTTTCCGTCCTCGTCGATGCCAAATGCCCGAGCCACGGCTGTACGGACCAGGTCCGCTCGCGTGACCGCGGCACGAGAAAGAAAGATCACCGTCTGGGGAAACTGCGCTCGTAGCCGTTCAGCGACTGCAATGGCAAGCCGGGTTTTGCCAACCCCACCCGGTCCCATCAGCGTCACCAAGCGCACGCCTTCTTGCTGAATCAGGGCCACGATCTGTCTGACGTCTTGCTCCCGGCCAACAAACGACGTCAATGGGGCAGGCAGCACGGCATACGGCCAGCGTCGCTCCTCGGGGAGAGTCACGACGTTGATTCCGGTTTGGACAAGACTGAGAGGCCAAACCACGTCCACGAGACGAAACTCCGCTGGCTACGAGCACGATGGGCTCATCATGCGCCGCTTCCAGCGGAGAGTCAATCACGTCGGTGTCGTCAGTATGAAGGACATTTCACAGCCGGCTTTCATCCGGTTTGGTGCGAACGCGCTGGAACAACACCGCAGGGCACGCCCGCGCGGCGACGCCGGGCCGTATCGTGAAGCGTGAGACCCGGCATCGCCTCGCCAGGAATGGCCACAACTCCGAGGCCGATCAATAAGGCTGGCTCACCCTCCCCTTCGCTCTTGGCAATTCGGCCGACCCATCACGCACAGCCCGTTCGATCACCGCTGAGCCAACGCGCCGGCCCAACGCGACGCCGGCTTCACACGCGCTGCGGAAGTGGATGCCAGCCCAAAGCCGAGAGGCCGCATTCTCGTCTGCACGGGATCGAAAGACATGCGCCTCACGCGGGAAGAGATAGGCGAGGATCTCGGATGTGCCGCCGAGCGTTGCTGCATGACCCGACGGATAGTCAGGGATCGGATACGTTGGCAGGATCGTCGTGATCGTGGGATCGAATTGGTTGGGCCGCGCTGTCCAGTAATGGAATTTGGCATCCCAGCAAGCGACCGTCGCGTCATAGCCCGCAATGCTCACCAGTGCGTAGGCACGCGCGGCGCGTGGAGGATTCGCATCCCAGCGGTACTCGAACAGTTTCTTCGCTAGCTCCGGACCCCACAGGAAATGCAACACCGGTGCATAGTAGAAAACAATTTGGTTACTGGACATGGGCACGGAATCTGGTGCTGGTCTTCCAGACGGATCATCCGGCCAGAAGAACAGTTCGGTCAAGGGATGGCTGTCACGCACATAGTTCTTGACTTCTGCGATCTCGGCCGCACGCTCCGGTGAATCCCAAGCCGGCGGCGGTCCAGGGCGATACTGACTGCCTGAGGTCAACACCCAGGTTTTCCATGTGCCGAGCATGGGATAAACGGGATCGCCTGTCCAAATCCCACGTCCGCTTGGCATGGTCGCTGGGTCAAACACGGCATCAGAACCGTCGGCCTTGGCGTAGGCAACGACGAGGTCGCCAACCTGCTGCCCGAGCCTCAACCCGGTCGTCATATCACTCTCGTGCGTAACACCGGCCTCCATTCGGGAAAGCGCGGCTTCTCGCGCCATACCAGCGAGGGCTGCCGTTTCCGCTGGGAAGAGATAGGAGAGCACGGTCGAGGCCGCGCCAGCGGTGACGGCATGCTCGCAAGGATAGGCTGGGCTTGCTGGCGCAGGGATTGCCGTTTGGAGCGATGCATCCAACGCGGCGGGCCGGGGACGTTGATACGCATATTTAGCGTCCCAGCAGGCGATCGTAGCATCGTAAATGGCAACGTTGAGCAACGCCATGACGCGGTAGGCATCGCCTGGACCGTAACCGGCCCGCAGGGTAAGCTGCATGGCATGCTCATTCCAGCGATATCCAGGCGCCCCAGCATCCCAATAGGCTATGCGATCACGAATGTCGGCCGTGCGAGACACGGCAAGCTGGTGAAGGTCGTTCAGCTCGCGGCGACTCACCTCCGCACCTGGCGGAGATCCCGGTCGCAGTTGGTCGCCACGTTTCAGGACCCAGGTTTTCCAGAGGCCAGCGGCCGGCTCGATCGGGATGACTGCCGGTGGGCCCTCGGTCATCTTCGTCGCAGGCGGCTTTGGCTCCGGATGCATGTGATCAGCCACGCTTCCTCGCGGCTGTGCCGCCCCGACGGCGGCAACAACCCCAGCACCACCCAGGCCACGCAGAGCAGCGCGGCGGGATACTCGGTTTGACGGTCTGTCGCGGTGATCATTGCCAATCATTCCCACGGTAGCCCTCCAGTCCTCGATGCACTGTCCGTCTCCACTTCGGTTTCTGTCTATCCCCGACGCGGCTCGGACCGGACCCATCATGGATGCGTTGCCAGGATGGCGCATCGAACGAAAGTCGTAACTGGAGCACAGTCAATCGAAGCCCCACTGGAGCGGCTATCCTGCTGCCCGACCCTGCGAGGAGCGGACAGAGCGCGCTGGAGAATGCGAAAGAGACGCTACCGGCTACCGGACCGGTAGCGTCTCGGCGGTACGATACGCGGCTGAGACGCTGGCGCCGGTATGGATACGCTGGATCGTTTCGCCGAGCAGCGGCGCGACCGACAGGATGGTCAGTTTGTCGATTCGCTTTGTTGGGGGAAGAGCAATCGTGTTCGTCACCACCACTTCACGGATGCCGCTATCCTGAAGCCGGCGCACCGCTGGTCCGGAGAACACGGGATGGACGCACGTGGCATAGACTTCGGCCGCTCCGTGCTTGAAGCAGACTTCAGCCGCTTGCGTAATTGAACCAGCCGTGTCGATTTCGTCGTCCACGATCACGACTTGGGCATCCTCTACCGAGCCGATCAGATTGAGGACTTCGGAACGGTCCGCGTTGCCAATGCGCCGCTTTTCAATGATGGCGAGCGGTGCGTCGAGCGCTTCGGCAAAATTCCGCGACCGCTTCGTGTTGCCCAAGTCTGGCGACACGACAACGGGCCGACTGAGCCGCTTATCAATGAAGTAGCGGGCCAGGAGCGGCATGGCGCTCATCTCGTCGACCGGGATATCAAAAAATCCTTGGATCTGACCGGCATGGAGATCAACCGTCAGAACGCGATCGGCCCCGGCGGTGCCGACAAGCTTCGCGACGAGACGGGCCGTGATTGGCACGCGCGGCTGATCTTTCTTATCGGTCCGGCCATATCCAAAGTAGGGGATGACCGCGGTGATCCGTCCAGCAGACGCCCGGCGGAGCGTATCGATCATGATCAGGAGCTCCATGATCGAGTCGTTGACCGGCGCGGCAAACGATTGAACAACGAAGACATCGTTATCCCGGACGCTCTCGCCGATGCGAACGAAGGTGTTGTCGTTACTGAATTTGAAGACCTCAGCGCGGCCACGCGGGATGCCGATGTACTGGCAAATCTCATCCGTCAATTCGGGATGAGAATTGCCTCCGAAAATCGTCAGCTGATCGTACAAACGTCCCACGCAGGCCTCCAACAGCGCTTCTGTGCGAGCACCTCATGATCACTTATTCTCTCACACCGGTGTGAGCTGAGATGCCCTCGCTCCCCTCTGACGCATCACTCATGGACAGTCGCTGAAGAGCCAAGCGCGCCGCTTCTTGCTCGGCGTCACGCTTGCTGCGCCCGGTGCCTACCGCAAGCACCTGCCCGGCGAGGCTCACTTCAACGGTGAAGTTGCGCGCGTGAGCAGGGCCTTCGATCCGGACCACGTGATAGTGCGGCGCCTGCCGGAAGCGCTCCTGCGCGATCTCCTGCAGCCGGCCTTTGGGGTTGGCATGCTCCTGCGCGGCGATGACCCGGCTCAAATCTCGCTGCAGAAAGGGGCGCAAGAATCGCTTCGCGCCAGACCAACCCCGGTCGAGAAACATGGCCCCAACGAGCGCCTCGAACGCACCAGCAAGCATGCGGTCACGCGCACTCCCCGAGACACGCTCACCTTGCGCAAGGTAGAGGTACTCCCCCAGATTGATCTCTTTCGCCCAGCGCACTAGTTGCTCCGCGCGGACCAGCGCGGCGCGGCGAGCGGTCAGCTCCCCTTCCGAGGCGTCGGGAAAGCTCCGGTAGAGCAGATCAGCCACGACCGCGCCCAGAATGGCATCTCCAAGAAATTCTAGGCGCTCATTCGATTGCGGAACAGGGCCACCTGGGACAGCCGCGGCCCACTCGTGCACAACAGAGCGATGGGTGAGCGCCAACCGCAATAGCTCGGGATTGCGCATCGTGATGCCCAGCGCAGCAGCGAGGCGCTCCGGGTTTTCCTCCCCAGCAGCAGGGACTGACGCTATCGCGGCCGTTTCCTGATCTACCGATGGAACTTCCACGGCCGCGCTGGCAGTTGCTTCCATGTCGCGCTGGCGCGATCGTGCAGATCGCTGCTTGCGTGAGGCAATCACGCGCTCCTCACTCGCCGTAAGGCACGCTCAAGGTCGATCCCCGCCTGCTGGGCTACCAACGATAGGCGATCCCAATCGACCGCGATCGCATAGCGATAATGATGGGGCTCCGTCTCTTCCGTTCGCGAGGTTGCAAGCTGATGACTTACCAAGAAGCGGATCAGAGCATCGGCTATCGCGTTTTGTGCTGGATCGCGATCATCCAAAATGATCTCCCGATCCTCGCTGGCCCGGCTAGCGAAGGCGCGCTCCAGACCCTCAACGAACGCTCCAGCGAGCGCGTCCGCACGGCTGGCCTCGCGGCGGACAGCACGGCGCTTGCCGGCAAGGATGTCCTCGCCGCGATCGCTTGCCGATGCTTCTAAATCCACCGCGATCATCTCTTCACGCGCGATGTAGGTCTGGACAATATAGTCGAGAAGTCGTCGCAAGTCGTCGGCCACGCCGGCGTTCCTTCCTCGTGCGCCACGCTCGTCCACGGCGCGAGCCTTCACCGGAGCCGATTATACGCATCACCAGCGGTCCTGTCCGGACAGCGAGGCTCCTGCGCCCAGCCACGCACTCACACCAGCGCGAAGCAGATCGGACGCGGAACGGACCGAGACCGGCCCGCCCTCACCAGAAGGATTCACCGACACCACGCCGAACGCGGCGACGCGCCCTGTCCGCATCACTGCCTCGATCGCCTTCTTCGTCTCACCGAGACCGGGCCCACCCGGCTCCGCGGTCGGATGGCTCGGCTGCTGGCTCGCGTCCAGCACATCAGCATCAACATGAAGGTACAACACATCCGTGCGTTCGGTAAGCCGCTCGACCGCTTGCACGATATCATCAATGGCGCCATCAGCCCCAAAGCGCGCGATCGTCACATCGGTGGCAGCGATCAAGACCGCCTCCTCCGGATCGAGATTGCGCACATCTACCATGACGATGCGGTTCGTTGGCACGGGTGCGTGCAAGCCCGCGCGCTCCCGCCAGACCGCATGGCACAAGCCCGCGCTGACCGCAACCGGCATTCCACCGAGCATGCCCGAGTGTGTCGTGCGTGGAGTATTGAAATCGCCGTGCGCGTCGAACCAGACGAGCCCGATTCGCGCAGTCGCTCCAAGATGCCGCTGCAGCCCGGCCAGCATGCCAATCAAGTGACTGCACGTGCCACCAACCAGCAACGGATGGGCCTGGCTACGGAGGATCGTGGCCACACCGTCAGCAATCCGGGCGTTGTATCCCCCGAGATCTTCAATCGGATCTCCCGTGATTTCCTCCGGTACGAGCATCGGCCGCCACGTGTCGATCACTTCCGCACCGGCGGCGGCAAGATCCTGCAACACACCGGTTGCAAGCAGGGCCTCCGCCCCACGCTCCAGACCCGCGCCGCGGCCCCTGTGCTGTGGCGTTGCCTCCACGCACGGCGGCGCAATGACGCCAAGCCGCATCGTGCCTCCCTCCTTCCCGTATTTCGATTCCCGCCTTACGTCCGGTCAAGGATATCCAACACCGGCGCGAGCCCCTCTACCCCTGCCACGGAGACCGGATCAACCCAGATCACCAGATGATCAACGCGGGCCGCCGCGTATTGCCGGATGATGTCAGCAAGCTCCTCGGGTGAGCCGGTGAAGGGGAGCGGCGGCCCGACGAATTGCCGCTGGGCTGGCCGGTTAGGGTCCGGAAGGTCGATCTGAATGCCAATGACGCGGCCCAACGTTGCCGGGTCGCGCCCGACCTCACGACAGGCAGCATCAACGCGCAGCTGAAGCTGCTTGACTTCTTCCAGATCGTTTTTGCGGTCCTGGTTCCAGAAATCCGCGTACTTGGCAGTGAGACGAAGCATCTTCTCGCCCATGGTGCCAATGAGGATCGGCGGGCCGCTTGGGCGTGGACCACGCGGGCGAAGCTCGCAGTCGCGAGCCGAATAGAATCGCCCTGCAAAATCGATGCTCCCCTCGCGCAGCAGCGTCCAGATGATCGTAAGTGCTTCTTCAAACCGTGAATACCGGTGATCGTAGGGAAAACCGAAAGCACGGTACTCTGGTTCATGCCAGCCAGCACCCAGTCCGAGAATGAGTCGTCCACCACTGATTTCATCAATGGTATCGGCCATCTTGGCTATCAGCGCCGGGTTACGGAAGCTCGTGCAGGCGACGAGCGTCGCGATCTCCATGCGGTTGGTCGCTGCAGCCAGTCCGGCCATCAGCGACCAGGCATCCCAGCCACCTTGCGGCGGATATCCAGGAAAGCGGAACAAGAGGTGATCAGGAAGCCAGATCGAATCAAACCCAACCTCTTCTGCCCGCTTTGCGAAGGCGAGAAGCTCCTGCCAGCGAATCGCTGTGCTTGTGACTGCGTTTTCCCAATGAGGGACGAATACCCCGACCTTACACGGCCGTCCCATGCCCATGCCGCTCCTTCCCTTCACGTCGTGCCCGCGCCCTTCCTTAAGAACACCAGGATAACGCAGCGTCTTCCAGATTGCCGCCCAGGGCTGAGGATCCAATCCGTGGCACCTCATTTGCATAGCTGACGATTCACAAGCACGTCCGACCGAGACCGCGTGGAAGGAGACCGTAGCATGAAAGGGAAGCTCAGCGATCGCATGGCCACGGCCATGCCTTGGCTTGATACCGTCGCCAAGTTCCTGCAAAAGGCAGGAGACCCGATTGCTGGGCAGCGCGCACCGCGATCGCTCAAGGATGCGCTCGTTGGCACGTGGCTTGGTCACCCGCTGCATCCCGCGGTCGTCGTCGCCCCCCTCGGCCTGTGGACCGCTTCCCTCATCTTGGACGCCACCGGCAACGATGCGGCAGCGGACCTGACGCTCGGCCTTGGGTTGGTGGGCGCGGTTGGAGCAGCAGCCACCGGCGTGGCACAGTGGCAGGACGCCGCGTATGACCAGCGACCGCGGCGCCTTGGAGCACTCCACGCCGGCCTGAATAGCGCCGCCACCATCCTCTATGCTGGCTCGCTCCTCGCCCGCCAGCAGGGCAGCCGGGGTACTGGGCAGACTCTGGCCCTCGTGGGCTATAGCTTGGCAACATTCAGCGCCTGGCTTGGCGGCGACCTGGCGTACGACCTCGGCATTGGCGTCAATCACCTGGCATTTCACCAGCTTCCCGAGGATTGGGTAGACGTCGCCGCCGTAGACGAGATCGAGGAGGGCAAGCCCAAGCGCGTCCGGGCGAAGACGTTTCCGGTGCTCTTGTTGAAGCGCGGTGAGCATATCCATGCCATCGCGGCAACTTGTCCTCACTTGGGCGGACCACTCGACAAAGGCACCATCGAGGGAGACACGGTGACGTGTCCGTGGCATGGCTCAGTCTTCAGCCTGCGCGATGGCCGGCTGATCCACGGTCCGGCAACTTCGCCCGTCCCAGCCTTGGAGGTGCGCGTCGCTGATGGGCGGATCAGTGTTCGCAGCGCAAAGCCGCTGGGCACCTGATAGGACAGCAGCCCCGGCGAGCGAGTTGGGGGTACCATGTGCAGCATGGAAGATGATGGCGAGATTCCTCCTGACCCGCTCGGCGTGCTCACGACCACGCGCCCCGTCGTGGAGACAGCGCGTCACGTGCGCATTGATCATGACCGCATTGAAGCAGTCGCTGACGCCGTCTCAGACCTGAGCAAACCAGCCGGGGGTTGGGAGGACGATCTCCACTTCCGCGATGGCACGTGGCATACGGCGGGATGGGTGCTGGTACTCGATGCGCTCAATTTCTGCTTCTGGAGCGAAGATCCCGATAACCGCTGGCGCGTGGCCTACCAAGGCGAGGTGTTCGACGGCTACTGGGCGCTGGTGGCCGCCCTCCGGCGAGCAGTAGATGAGGGACGGCCGCTCTGGGAGCCGGCATATCTGGCAAGCCTGACGCCCCGGGATGTTGCTCATATTCTCCGGCCAGTTGATGAGGAAACACCCGAGATCCCGCTATTTCCGCTGCGCGTTCAGAACTTGCATGAGCTTGGACGAGGCCTGATCGCTGTCTATCCCGATGCCAATCCGGTCGTCTCTCTGATTCACGATGCCGAGCGATCGGCGGCTCGCCTGGTCCAGCGCGTCGTGGAGCTTTTTCCCTCGTTCAATGATGTCGCCACCTACCGGGGATGGGATGTGCGCTTCTATAAGCGGGCACAGATTCTCGTGGCCGATCTGCACGGTTCCTTCAGCGGCGAGAGTCTCGGCGCCTTTGATGACCTGGAAATCTTGACCGGCTTTGCCGATTACAAGGTGCCACAAGTGCTTCGCGAACTCGGCATTCTTGTCTACGACCGAGCACTTGCCGAGACGGTCGATCACCGGCAGTTAATTCCGATGGGCTCGCCCCACGAGGTGGAGATCCGGGCCGCGACCGTCTGGGCCTGCGAATGGCTGCGCCAGGCACTCGCGCGGCGCGGGCGCGTGGTGCGGGCCTTTGAAGTGGATTGGATGCTCTGGCTGGCCGGGCAACACCTTCCAGCAAGCGCGCGGCCTTATCATCGGACGTACACGGTGTTCTATTAGCCGGCTGATTCGCGACTCGGGGAGGATCTGCCTACCGCGCGGCGCGCAAGCGGCAGCGGCCGCTGCCTCTCCGTGCTCCGGGCAAACCCTCTTCAATCACGAATCAATGAGAACGGACATGGCGCGACGCCAACACACTCGGACGGAGCCGGTCCAAGTTTGGTGAATGATCCAAGGCGCACGTGTCCCTTTCGCTTCGGGCCTAGGCTGGACGGACTCAGCTTCGTGGATGAGTCCTCACTGAGATCACTCTCACGAGATTGATGATGGGAAAGAAGAGAGAAACGGTCGTGTTCGTGGTAGGGGATGGGGATATGGGGATAAGTGGGAAAATCCGCGCTGGTGAGCCAGATTTTCCTGGCCTTCCCCGTGGATAACCTATCCCCAACGATCCATGCACGAGGCTCAGGCCGTAGCCTGGGCTGTGCCAATCCACGCACAGGCCCCAGGCTCTCCCGGCGTTCTCCCCGCTCCCGCGTGTGTACGAACACATTGTCCGCAGAGTTTTCCACAATCCACACCAGTTATCCCCAAACGCCGCGCAGTTATCCACAGCGAGGCGGCCATCGTTGACTGCAAGACAAGCACTGCCAGCCCGTCGCACCCTCAAACGACCGGAGGCCGACCATGCTTGGTTGCGGGACGTTGCCCGTAGAGGTCGCCATACCGTCGCAAGTTGCTGTACAATTCAACAAAAGAAGTAAATCCGACAATTGAAGTCGGATTTTTCCGTACGATAGTTTGGCGCGATCACGTTCACTGATCCGCTGCGAAAGGATGAGATGGCCGCGCCTTCGAAACCCGATATAGACGTAGCAACGACTCCAGCCGAGCCTTTCCTTGGGATTTCCGCAAACGGTCGGGCACGGGTGACGGATGACCGGAAGGAGGGCGTACGAAGCGCGGAATCTGGCACGGCGCGGGAACGGCTGCTCCGCGAGGAGGAAGAGACCTGGTGGGAGCGGTGGAAGCTCGTGCTGGCCGCGGTGAGTTGCTGGGGATTCCTCCTCTTCGCGCTTGCCCTCGATCACCTCACGGCACTGCCTCACCCCCTGATTCTCGGGCTCTACGTTGCTGCCTATCTGGCCGGTGGAACCTTCTCGGCTCGGTCGGCAGTTGACGATCTGCTTCACGGAAAAGTCAATGTTGACTTGCTGATGATCTCTGCAGCGACCGGTGCGGCGATCGTCAACGCCTGGGCCGAGGGCGCCGTCCTCCTCGGCCTCTTTTCCTCCTCAAACGCCCTGGAGCATCACGCCCTTGGACGCACCCGGCGCGCGGTGCGGGCACTGATGGAGCTCAGCCCCGAGGTAGCCACCGTGGTGCGCCCAGACCTGCCTGGCGGGGAGGTGGTGCTGCCAGTCGAGGAGATTGCCGTCGGTGACATCGTCCTGGTGCGCCCTGGGGAGCGGATCGCGGTCGATGGCGTGGTCATCACGGGAGCCTCGGCGGTCGATCAGTCCGCGATCACCGGCGAGTCGTTGCCCGTCGAGAAATATCCGGGTGATATGGTGTTTGCCGGGACGATGAATGGGACAGGAGCCATCCAGGTGCGGGTCACCAAACTCGCCCAGGAGAGCACGCTTGCCCGCATCGTTGCCTTCGTCCAAGAGGCACAGGAGCAAAAGAGCCGGACGCAGCGCTTCACCGACGCCTTCGAAGGCAAATACACCATCGGCGTCATAACCGCCTCCGCGCTCGTCGCCATCGTTCCGTGGGCGCTGTTCGGCGCCGATTTTGGCGATGCTTTCTACCGGGCGATGACGCTGCTCGTTGTGGCATCGCCGTGTGCACTGGTTATCTCGACACCAGCCTCGACACTCGCCGGGCTAGCGAATGCCGCGCGGAACGGCATCCTCTTCAAGGGAGGTGGCTACCTTGAAGATGCCGGCCTGGTGCGAGTCGTTGCCTTCGACAAGACCGGAACACTCACGCTTGGCAAGCCCATGCTGACTGATGTGATCGCCCTCAATCATGCCTGGGATGAGCGAGAGGTGCTACGGAGGGCGGCTAGCGCTGAGCGTCTCTCCGAGCACCATCTCGGCGCGGCGATCGTTCAGGGAGCGATCGAGCGGGGTGTGTCCCTTGATGAGGTTGTGGAGTTCCGTGCTGTGCCCGGCAAAGGGATTCTGGCCCGGCTCGATGGGCAGGAGGTGGCTGTCGGCAACGATGCGCTCTTCGCCGAGTTGGGTGTTTCTGCGCGGCAGGCAGCCGAGATCGCTGACCGGCTACGGGCGGACGGGAAGACCGCGATGCTCGTTGGCGACCGCACAGGCATCCACGGTGTGATCGCCGTGGCAGACGTCATCCGGCCCGGCGCGGCCGAGGTCATCGCCGCGCTGAAGCAGTTGGGAATTTCGCGTGTCGTGATGCTCACCGGGGATCACGAAGATGTTGCCCGGGCGATTGCCCGCCAGGTTGGCATCACCGAGGTGTACGCCAATCTCTTGCCCGAAGAGAAGCTGATCACGATCCGGCGGCTGATGAACGACGGCCCGGTGGCGATGGTTGGCGATGGCGTCAATGATGCACCCGCGCTGGCGACTGCGACGCTGGGAATCGCCATGGGCGGCGCGGGCACCGATGTCGCGCTGGAGACGGCTGACGTGGTGCTGATGGCAGATGACCTCTCCAATCTACCGTATGCCATCGCGCTGAGCCGCCGTACCCGCCGCACGATCATTCAGAACCTCACCTTCTCCCTGACCGTGATCGCGGTCCTCGTGACCTCGGCGCTGACGATCGGCATCCCCTTGCCGCTCGGCGTGGTCGGTCACGAGGGGAGCACCGTGGTCGTCGTTCTGAATGGCCTGCGGCTGCTCCGCACGCCACGCGCGTGGCAACACCGCCGCGCCTGATATCTCGCCGAGCTAGCCGCTGGGAAACTGGTCTTGCGCTATCCGTGGCGCGATCTCATAGGCACAGACATGCGCGCCACCAAGGCGGTGAGCGATGCGCGTGACGGTCGCCTCTGGCAGCAGCGCCTGAAGGAAGGTCAGCTCGGTGCTGCACGCATGGTGATACCGCTGGGCGACAGCGAGCACGGCGCAGTTGTGCTCGGTGATCAGGTAGGTGCCGTCCGGCCGGATCGTGAAATCTGCCAGGTAACCATCCTCATCAAGGATGCGAGCAATGGTGGCGACCTTTTCGGGGAGTGGCAGACCCTCGGTGCGCCGGCGCGCCCGCTGCAAGCGCCGCTCCGCGCGCCGGTCGAAGATCCGCTGCACGAGGGCCGGATCCTCGGCTTCGACATACTCCAGTAGCTCATTGGCTAGCTCCCCGTAGTTTCGGGGAAAGAGCGCATCGCCGGCTGGAGTGAGCCGGTGCAAATGCCGCGGCCGTCCCGGACCGGACCGCTCGGTGCGGTAGGTCACGAGGCCGTCGTGAGCGAGCGCGGTCAAGTGCTGCCGGGCCGCGCTCGCCGTCATGCTCAGCACCGCTGCAATGGTCTCGGCGTCGGTCTCGCCACGCCGCTTAAGAAGCTCGACGATCTGCCGCCGTGTGTCTGGCAGGCTGGAGAGAGCCGCGTATCGTGTTTCTTCGACTGCTGACATCGCTATCAGCGCTCCTCCTGAGGGGCAGATTGTGCGGTGCCCCGATCTTGCTTCAGTATAGGGGATGAGCGCGTTTTCTCAATAAAGAAAGATATCGCTTGCTTTATTCGTCGTGGGCGTGTATCGTAAATCCGCTGCCCGGCGGATGCCGCGCTCGTCCGTCCTCGTCAGCTACGCGTGCGCCAGGAGATTTGCCGATGGGGATCCTTGAATCTGAAATCCTCGCTGCGTTGCTCACGGATGAACGCCTGCGGCAGGCGGAGCTTCGCCGGACAGCACGGATGGCCACTGGTGGTAGAGACATCCCCGCCCTGATCTTCACGACGGTTGGCAGCAGGCTGATCATGGCCGGATCCGCGTTCCGGCTGCTTGCCCACCGGCGCCGTACCGCCACTATCGAGCCGCTGAGCGCCGACCTCTGTCGTGGTTGCCCGAGATAGCCGTACCTCGCACCGGGAGGGGATAACCGAACGATGGAGCACCTACCCGCACCACCACTGGCGATCGGTCTCTTCGAGCTGACGCTGGAAGTCGCCGATCTCGCTGCTGCCGAACGATTCTATGCCGAGCATATAGGATTACGCGTCGTCGAGCGCTGGGGCAGCGACCGGCCGGCAGTTTGGCTTGCCTTGGGAAGAGAGAGCTTTCTCGGGTTGTGGACCCGCGAGGCGGGCGGAGAGCGAGCGATTCATCGTGGCCGCGGGGGAGCGCATGTTCACTTTGCAATCCGCGTTCCCCTTGGAACCCTGGATGATCTCCAAGCCCGGCTGGAGGCACTCGGTTATGCTGTTGAGGCGGGGTGGGACTTTGGCCACGGTAACCGCGCCATGTATCTCGACGACCCGGATGGCAACGTTGTGGAGCTGACGGAGCGAGTCACGCTTTGGGATGGTCAGCCAGCGACCGAGTGAACACATCGCGCTCGCAGCCTGGAGACACGATGGCAGCGGAAGCTGGTGAGGCCGCAGCACCCGCGGAGGCGATGGCTGAGCGGGGTACGGGAGCGACCGCTCCGGACCTGCTCTTTCGCCGCCATCACCTGCCGGACGGCGGGCCTTGGAGCGCGGCGTACCGGCGGATGACCGCTGGATTGCTGCTCGTGATTGCCAGCGGGGCGTTCGAGGTGCTGGCGGTTGGGACGATCTTGCCAGCCACGGTTGATGACTTGGGTGGGCTTCACCTTTATGGCTGGGCCTTCAGCGCCTATCTCCTGGCGAATCTGGTTGGGTTGGTCATTGCCGGGAACGAGGCGGATCACCGTGGCCCAGGTGCGCCATTCGTCGCCGGCACGCTGATCTTCTCTGCCGGGTTGCTGATCGGTGGACTGGCGCCAACGATGCTGATCCTGATTCTGGCCCGTGCCATTCAGGGCGTGGGCGGGGGCCTCGTCAATGCCGTTGCCTATGTTGTCGTCGGGCGAGGATATCCAGAGCAGGCGCGGCCACGCATGCTGGCACTCATGTCAACCGCCTGGGTTGTGCCAGGGCTCGTCGGGCCGGGATTGGCAGGGCTCGTTGCCGATCACGTTGGGTGGCGGTGGGTGTTCCTGGCGATCATCCCGCTGCCCTTGCTGGCGGCGGTTTTGGCGGTGCCCCCGCTGCGCACGATCCCGGCGGGCTCCTTGCTGGCTCGGGATTGGGCACGCCTTCGCAATGCGGCGCGCGTCGCAGCCGGCATGACGCTGATGCTGGCCGGATTCGGCGCATCGAGCGTAGGGTTCGGGGTGCCGCTGGCCGTGATTGGCCTCGGCGTCACCATACCGCCGCTCCTCCGGCTCCTGCCACCGGGTACGCTGAGCGCCCAGCCAGGTCTGCCAGCCGCAATTCTCGTGATGGCCTTGCTGAACCTGGCGTTCTTTGGTGTCGACGCCTTCGTGCCCCTGGCACTGGTTGATGTCCGGCACACCAGCACGAGCTTTGCGGGTCTTGCCCTGACTGCCGCGACCCTCACCTGGACAGTGGGATCCTGGATGCAAGCGCACATGGTGCGGCGAACGGGTCCTCGCTGGCTCGTTCGGGTCGGACTGGCCACGATCGCGGTGGGCGTGCTGCTCACGATCATGGTGATTGCGACCGATGTTCCGGTTGCAAGCGGCGTGGTCGCCTGGGGGATCGCCGGTTTTGGGATTGGCCTGTCGTACTCTGCGCTCAGTCTCCTTGTGCTCGAAGGCGCGCCGCCTGGTCAGGAAGGGAGTGCGAGCGCCGCGATGCAGATCGCCAACAATGTCGGCATCTCCCTGGCCACCGGGCTCGGTGGCATCCTCATCGCGGTGCTTTCTCGGGAGGGCACCTCTTCCCCGGAGAGCCTCGCCATCCAGTTCGCGCTCATGACCATCGTGCTCGTCGTCGCTCTGATCGTCGCGCATCGCTTATCCTCCCAACTCAGAAGTGAAGCCTTCGGGGAGCGAGGAGCATGAGGGGCGCTTGCACCTTGAAGGACCCTCATCGGCGCGGATGAGCTCGACGTGCGAGTGATGTGCTGATGCTAAGTACCGTTCGACTCGGCAACGTGCTGTTGCTCGCGGGCATGCTCCGTATGCTGCCACTCTCCGCGCAAGCAGATGCGAGTGAGGCTACGCCAATCCCCATTCTGCCGCCGCCCAGCGCATGCACGGTTCCGCCGCGCTCCTATGAGGAGGTGACCGCACTCTTGGCGACGCCTGTCGCCGCGAACACGCCCACGCCGACCCCTGGGCCGGTGCCAGAAGGGATGCCGGCAAGCCCAGACGTTGCGGCAGCGATCGCGGACACGGTGCAGGAGCTTGTGGCTTGCTACAACGCAGGCGAGCCGCTGCGGGTGTATCGCCTGTACACCAATGCCTTCCTTCAGCGCCTGCTCGCCCGGCAGGGAGCGTTGCCCCGGCACGGCTACGACGCGCTTGCCACGCCACAGCCCGCTCCGCCGGATGCTGGCACCGCTATCCTTGCGATCTCCGGCACGCGCCTGCTCGACGATGGCAGGGCAGGGGCGATGGTGACCTTGCAATTCCCTTCGATTCCCATCCCAAAGACATTCTTTTTCACCTTTGCTCGCCAGGGCAGCCGCTGGCTGGTTGATGATGTCCTTGGCGAAATTACCTTCTCGGTGCCATGATTGGCGGAGCCGGAAGGGCTCCGTTTGACAGGCCAAATCGGCAGTTGCTATCCTGCTGCCCGCTTCCGAGTCGATGGGCGGAGCCGGTGGAGTGAGAAGCATGCGGGAGCGCGCAGCGCTGCTCGTTGTGAGCGTGGGAGTGGCAATTTTCGCGGTCGCGTGTGGCCGCGCGACGCAGGAGGAGATCAACCAGGCGCTTGGTATCACGCCGACCGCCACCCTCAGCCCTGGCGACATCGCCACTTCCACGGCTCAGGCGGCAGCGGTGGCATCGGCGCGCGCCGCGCTTGGCAGTCCGGGCGCCACGCCGGGTGGTTTAGCGATCGTGGGAGACGTGGTGCAAGGGCGCCAGGCGTTTCAGTTCCGCTGCGCACGGTGTCACCGGGCGACGGATTCACCGCAAGGCCCGACACTCGCAGGTCCCAACAGTCCGGTTGTCGCGATGACCGATCAACAGATTGTGGAGCTGATTCGCACGGGCAAAGGCCACTCGGTACCGCCGGGGCCGATCACGGTGACCGATTTGCCTGATTCCCAGCTTGCAAACATCATCGCCTACCTGCGATCCATTGCCAAATAGTGCCTGATCGGACTCCTGAGCAGCACTGAGTGCCAACGAGCGTAACCAGACGGTGCAGTCATTCCTCGTGCCGTGCTGCCGGCGCTGCAGGACGCGCGTCGCCATGTAGAATCGCGTCAGAGCGGCCGGGACCGGTTACCCTGGCCGCGCGGATGTCGAGATGCCGATGGTCGCTCTTCCTGCATTCTCCGCACTCATCAGCCTCGCTTGCGCCCTGGTGATCGGGTGGGACGCGCTCCGTCGCCCGCGGCCGGACAAGATCGCCTGGAGTATTGCCTTCGCCATTTTCGCCGCGGCCGCGGGCGCTGAAGTGGTGGGATCGCTCGCAGGTTGGACATCGACCCTTGCGCGGGTCTACTACCTGACGGGTGCGGTCTTGGTGGTGGGCTACCTTGCCTTGGGCGAGCTTTACCTGCTGGCAGCGAAGCGCATCGAGCGCTACGCGCCCGGTATCACACTCCTGATCACCGCTGCTGCCGTAACTCTCGTCTGGAGCGCGCCGGTTGATGCTGAGCGACTCGCAACGGATGGCTGGGAAGCGATTGAGCGCGGCCCGGCGCTGATCGCCCTGGCGGTAGCACTCAACGGTCTGGGGACGCTCGTGCTCGTGGGTGGCGCTCTGTATTCTGCCTGGCGATTCCGCCGCCTGGGCACGCACCGTCACCGGATGATCGGGTGCCTGCTGATCGCCCTGGGCACGCTCACCGTCGCGGCTGGTGGCACACTGACACGCCTTGGTCAGCGCGAATACCTCTATATCGCCATGTCAGTTGGCGTGGCGATGATTTTCGCGGGCTATCTCGAAACCCGGAGGCCGGATGCTCGGCCAGCGAGCGTGCCTAGCGAGCAGGCATGTCAACCCGGACGAGTCACATTGCAGCCGGCAGCAGGTGGAAATGGCCGGCTAGCCAGCGGTGACGCGCTTGTTGATCCGGCGATTGCCTATATCGAGCAGGCTCTTCTCCCGCTCGATGATGAAGCGCTCAGCGAGATGTGCCGGGTGTGGAGCGTTCCCCGGCCAGACACCGATGCCTTCAGCCGGGAGGAGGCACGGCGTGTCTGGGCACTGCGTCTGCGGCTCTCTTCTGAGGGACAGGCGAGGTTCGATGCGCACGTTGCTCCGGTCAAGCTGCAACTAGCCGAGCTCTATCACGATGTCTTCCTGCCCGTGCAATGCACTCCCTCCGGTCCGGGCACCGAACGCACCCCGCGGTGATGCTGATCTCGCTATCGAGAACCAGCCTGCCGGAACCCACCCGCATCGTCCGTTGACGTGCGCTTTGCACGGCTGATACGCTACCGTCCGCTCTATTCACGCGGTCATTCTGACAATTTGAGAGGAAGGGCAGCCGCTGGCGCTCCGGCCTGGCCAGAGGATGTCACCTGATGATGAGAAAGGCGGAAGGAACGTGGCGCGACTCGGCTGGAGAGTATTCGTCTCATGTGTCCTGCTGGTGGTGGTTCAGAGTGGCGCCCTGACGGCGGCGCGTGCTCAGGAGGAGGCGGCTGCCTACACGAGCCCAACGTATGGCTATTCGCTGGCCTGGAGTGATGAGTGGGAGATCGTCGAGCAGGAATCAGAAGGCGGCTACGACTTGCTGCACCTGACGAACCAAACCAGCGATGTTTACATCGAAGGCTACATCGGAGATGGTGGCGATCCCGCGACGTGTGTCGAGAGCACCCGCGTTGCCCTGAGCGATGAGAGCAACCCGGATGGCGTGACCATCATGACCGACGAAGACGGCCAGCCCCTGGCCGGTGAAGAGGATGGCTCTGCCTTCGCCATCTTCGACCTGTCGGGCTCGGGATTTGCCGAAGATGCCGGCTATGCCGCGTATGTTGAGTGTCGCTCACTCCGGGCTGGCGTGGCTGTCCTCGCGGTCACCGCGTTTGTGCCGCTTGACGATTTCGACGCGCAGGCGGAGCAGGTTGACAACCTGCTGGGCAGTTTCAGCCTGCCGGAGGGCGGTGAATCCCCGCTGGCGGATGCCGATGAGCTGGAATCGTTCGAAATGGCGATTGCTGACGACTTGAACGGCTACTGGACCGAGGTTTTCGGATCGCTCGGCCAGACCTATCAGCCAACGTCCGTGACCATTTTTGATGAACCCGTCCAAACCGCCTGTGGGGAAGTTGCTCCTGAGGAGGTTGGGCCGTTCTATTGCCCGGAGGACCAAACGGTCTATCTTGATCAGTCAGCGATTGCTGATGCGATCGTGCCATTTGGCGACTTTGTGGTCGGCATGGTCATCGCGCATGAAGTTGGGCATCATGTTCAATATCTGCTCGGATTGGAGGGTTGCACCGATCGGGGTTGCGGTGGCCGCGGTGGGAGTCTTGCCGTTGAGTTGCAAGCAGACTGCTTTGCCGGGGCCTGGGCGCAGAACGTCGGTGATCGTGGTGTCATCGAGCCTGGCGCAATCGAGCAGACGGTGATCGCCCTGGCCGCATTTTTCGGCGACCCGCCCGATGCGAGCCCGACAGATCCGGATGCGCATGGACCAGGCGCGCTCCGGACGTGGTGGTTCCTCAAGGGCTTCTATGAGGGCGCGAGTCCCTGCTTTGGCGAGCAGGCATCTTGAGCGGTCGGCTGTCAGGCGTTAGCCGAGAAGGGGTCAGGGGTCGGGAGTCATACGAGCTTCGAGTTCCCAGCCGTCAGGCAAAAGCCGATCGCCGATAGCCGGTAGCCGATCGCCTGGAGGGGCGTGATGCATCGCGCCCCTACACAGCCTGATGGCTGAAAGCTGACTCCTCCCCAGCCCCTGACCCCTGACCCCTTACCCGAGATCCATCGCCTCGACCATCACCGCGAACAGGTCCGTGTTGTCGTGATGACCGGCAAGGCGGCTTGCGTGCGGACCTATCGCTGTCAGCGGCACGTCCGCCTCGGTGTGCCCGGTGGTGGCCCAGCGCAGGAGCGTGGCGAGGTCGCCGTCGAAGAGGCCGTCCGGGTAGCCGTCGAGGGCGAGGCCGCCGCACTCATGGTCGGCGGTCACGATGACCAGAGTTTCTCCATCCTCTTCCGCAAACTCACGCGCCACGCGCACCGCACGGTCGAGCTCGTGGACTGCCCTGACTGCCAGCGACCCGATGTTGCGATGACCCATGCGGTCGATCGCCGCCTCTTCCACCATCAGGAAAAAGCCCTGGGGATTCCTGGAGAGAGTGGCAATCGCGGTCCGAGTGAGAACCCAGAGGGGCGCTGGCGGCTCGTAGCGGGCAGCTTCGGGCGGATCTTGATCGAATAACTCCGTCTCAGCCAGCAAGGCAAGCATGCGCCGCGCAATGTCCGCCCGCAAATCACCCACTGCCGAGGCCACGGCATACCCGAGATCTTTGGCGCGGCGTGTGAGATCCGGGTCTTCGCTGGTTGCTGGCTCCCACCACACGCGCCCGCCGCCGAGGATCACGTCGACGCCTGTCTCCTCGATGAACTGGCGCGCAATCTCGCGCTGATCGGCGCGGCTGGCAACATGGGCAGCGAAAGCGGCCGGCGTGGCATCGGTCACATTGCAGGTGGTGACAAGGCCGGCCACCTTGCCAGCCCCCTTGGCAAGCTCAAGGACGGTCGGGAGCGGTTTCCCATCGGGATCGACGCCGATCGCCCCGTTGCAAGTCTTGACACCGGTGGCAATGGCGGTGGCGGCTGCCGCGGAGTCGGTGACGTTGCCATCGGGATCGGCGCAGCTCGTCGCGATGCGACCGTGGACCGGGAGGCGATCCATGGCGAGTGGGTGGCCAGCGAGGAGGCGGGCGGCGTCGCGCTGGGCAAAGCCCATTCCGTCGCCGATGAGGAGGATGACGTTCTTGGCGCGGGCACGATGCCCGCCGGTGATGCTCATGCGCAATCCTG
>JBHOQQ010000174.1:0-7219 GCA_042408955.1 Thermomicrobiales bacterium | reverse complement strand
CGTATCGTCGTGGATCAGCGATGCCGTGTGGAGGAGTTCAACACCGGCCGCAGCGGTGATGATCGCCTCGAAATTGGCTTCATAGTCGTAGGCACGAGCAGAAAGCAGGAGAAGGAGCGGCCGGAGTTGCTTGCCGCGGGCGCTCACGATGTCCGCAAGCAAGCGCGAGATGGAAGGGTAGCTGACCGACGCCGCCTGGGCCACCCGAGCATTGACGCGCTCAAGGTCGGCGCGCATCGTCCCGAACAGGTCTACGCGCTGTAGGGCCACGCGCCGTATCCCAGACTCACTCCGACGTCCAACAGCATAGGTGTGATCCTCATCACACAATCGGTGGGGATTATGGGTGCAGCAAGGGATGAGTGTCAAACGGCTGTACCCTGGCGCAACGCTTTTCAGCGTCTGGTCGTCTTTCTGATGGTGCTGTTGTGGAGCCGGGATCATTCGCTGCTGTGGAAGGTAATCAGGTATCCTCATCGCATTGGTGGGGGTGGAGGGTCATGGGGGATCGCGGGAGACGAGGAGTGCGCGGCGACTGGCGATCAACTCATCGGCCACCGGCTACGATGCGAAGAGCCGTGCGGCCGGTGCCCGCGCGGCGGCGCTGGGAACGCATTCGCTGGCGGTACAGCTTGATCACCGCTATTCCCGTGCTCTTGATTCTCGCCGACTGGTTGCTCGGCGTCTCGCCAGTAGACTGGCTTGCCACTGACCGTTCGAAAGCGGTTGAGCTGCAGGTGACCGTCGTTGACGCGGAAGCGGGGCAGCCGGTGCCAGGCGCGATGGTGCGTGCCGGAACGGCATCGGCTGAGACCAGCGCGACGGGCGTCGTCGCCTTTCGCCTAGCCACGCTGCCAGTCACCGTCACGGTGGTGCATCCAGGGTACGAACCGGCCTACGGAGAGTTCGATGCTTCCTTTGCGCGCACGCAGACGGTCGCGTTGCACCGGATCAAACCGGATGCGAACGAGGCGGATGCGAACGAGGGCGCCGAAGCATCGCCGATACCAAGCGACGACTCAGCGGCGGCTGAAGAGACAGGTGAGGCGGCGGTTGCGTCTCCGCCACCGGTTGGAGGCCAGCAGCGTGAGGGAGCGGCTGTCCCGCTGACGGGGATTGTCACCGATCAGGATGGACGGCCGGTGCGGGATGCGCTGGTGCTCGCAGGGGAGCAGCGGGCACGCACGAACCGGAGTGGCACCTTCCGCATGCGAGACGTACCAGAGGGCAGCGAATTGACCGTGGTGGCGCCCGGATTTGCCAAGACGCGCTTGTCCCTGACCAACGAGCGCGAGGTCCAGATTGCATTGGAGACCCAAGACATCCGGGCGGTCTATCTCTCGGGAACAAACGCCGGATCACCAGAGATCGTCAACGGCCTGATTGACCTTATCGAGCAGACGGAGCTCAATGCCATCGTCATTGACATCAAAGAGGGGTATGTCTGGTATGACACTGGTGTGCGGTTTTTCCACGATGCCGGTGCGGTGTTACCAACGTATGATCCGCGCTCGCTGATTCAAGAGCTCCACGAACGCGGAATCTATGTGATTGCGCGCCAGGTTGTTTTCAACGACCCCATCGTTGCGGAGAACCGTCCGGACCTCGCGATCAAGACGGACGACGGTGAGACATGGCGCGGCTGGATGGGCGACGCCTGGGTGAATCCGTTCAATCGAGAGCTGTGGCAGCCGAATATCGATCTTGCCGTGGAAGCCGCCGAGCTCGGTTTCGATGAGATTCAATACGACTACATTCGCTTTCCATCGGACGGAGATCTCACGGTCGCGGATTTTGGACCGAATTACACCGAAGACGGCCGGGTCGCTACCATTGTGGAATTTCTGAGAGCGAGCCGGGCAGCGCTGGAGCCGACTGGAGTCATGCTCGCCGTGGACATCTTTGGCATCGTTGCCGTCTATGGGGATGACCAAGGGATTGGGCAGCGCCTCGTGGACATTGCGCCCGAGGTGGACTACGTCTGCCCGATGATTTATCCCTCCCATTTCAATGCATCATCGATCCACGTCGGCGGGGAGCCGAACGATTACCCCTATGAGACGATCACGCTCAGCCTGGCGCTCGCAAAGCAAAAAACGCCGGAAATGGAACGGAAGTTGCGCCCCTGGCTGCAAGATTTCGACCAGCCGCCGTTCCGTGACTACACGCCAGACGATGTGCGGGCGCAGATCCGCGCCGCAGAGGAACAAGGAACCAGCGGCTGGATGCTGTGGAATGCAGCCAATGTGTATACCGAGGAAGCGCTGCGCGGCTCCTAATCCTCCGTGCCACGACCGCGGACGGGAGGACTTTATACGACTCGTAGCAAGTTAGCGCTATGCCGTGTATAATGGTGGCGCAGTGAATGACCAGGGCGGCGAAGCGTATCTTCTGGTACGGGAGGGAAGAAGGAGCAGCCGCTGATTGGTCCGCTGACATCAAAGCGCTGCCAAGCAGCCAGGAAGTGAGGATTGATGATCATCGTACGGCGCAGCGTGACGCGTAACTCCGAGCGTGTCCAGCAGGAGATGGAGCAAGTGTTTCGCGCCCTCATGCCGGCACGTTCTGGTCCCCCAACTCGTCCATTAGGGCGCTGGCGGCCACCACTTGAAGTCTATGAGACTGAACGAGCGCTTGTGGTGTACGCCGAGATTGCTGGGATGGACGAGCGTCACCTGACGATTGTCGTTGATGGCGATGTCCTTACCATTCGTGGAGAACGCCCTGACAATCGTCAGGCAGAGAAGCGATCGTACCGCGAGGCGGGGATCCCATATGGGGCATTTGGGGCCGATATCTACATACCGTTTCCCATTGATGCCGAGGGAAGCACCGCTGACTATCACAATGGATTCCTTCGCATCGTGCTCCCGAAGGCGGCTGCACGGACGATCATTCCCCGCCGCCCGGAGCAAGATGATCGAGGGGAGGGAGCACGATAACTATGGTGAACACGATGTTTGATCAGGATCGAGAGTGGCCGGACGAGGAGAACGTCGGGACCGAGCACGAGATGGCTGAGTCCGAGCAGCAGGAGGTTGCAGCAGAGCAGCAGGCCCAGGAGACGGGCGGTGAGATCCTTACCCTGCCAATCCTTCCGCTTCGGGGACCGGTGGTGTTCCCGCTGACGGTCGTGCCTTTGGCAGCGGCTCAGCCACGGTCGCTTCGCCTCATTGATGACGTGATGTCGGGCGACCGCACGGTTGGCTTGGTGATGCAGAAGCGCGCTGAGCAGGAAGGCGCCGGGCCGAACGACGTGTACCAAATCGGCACGATCGCGACGATTCATCAGATGATGCGGGTGCCGGATGGAAGCGTGCGGCTCGCTGTCCAGGGTGTTGAGCGCATGCGGATTCTGGAGTGGGTGGCAGAGGAACCGTTCCTCGTGGCCCGCGTCCAGAAAATCCCGGAGGATGTGACCGACAGCGTCGAGGTTCAGGCGCTGACCCGGAACACGTTGGAGCTCTTCCAGCGTCTCGTGTCGCTAGTGTCGCACCTGCCAGACGAGCTGGTTACCGCGGCGCTGAACATCGATGATCCGCGGCACCTCGTTTATCTCGTCGCGACGAACCTGCGGATGGAGCCAGAGGAGCGCCAGCGGCTGCTGGAGCTTGATTCGGTTCGCGACAAGCTCATCAGCCTCAATACCTTCATTGCCAAGGAGCTGGACGTTCTCGAGCTGGGCAAGAAGCTCCAGAGCGAGGTGCAGGAGGAGCTGGGTAAGTCCCAGCGCGAGTTCTACCTGCGTGAGCAGCTCAAGGCGATCCGGCGAGAGCTTGGTGAGGAAAGCGAGACAGAGGCCGAAATCAACGAGCTGCGGCAGAAGATCGAGTCTTCGGGAATGTCGGAGGAGGCGGCTAAGGAGGCTCGGCGAGAGCTTGACCGCTTGAGCAAGCTGCCACCGGCGGCGGCTGAATATGGCGTCATCAAGACCTACCTCGACTGGCTGACCTCGCTGCCGTGGAACAAGAGCACCGAGGGCGAGATCGATATCGCCAAGGCCCGCCAGATCCTTGATGAGGATCACTACGACTTGGAGAAGATCAAGGAGCGCATTCTCGAGTACCTCGCGGTCCGCAAGCTCAAGCGCGAGCTAGCCGCGCAGGAAGGTGACGAGAGCAGCGGCGTTCCCAACCGGGAACCGATTCTCTGCTTTGTCGGACCGCCTGGTGTCGGCAAGACGAGCCTGGCGCAGTCGATCGCGCGAGCGCTGGGTCGCGAGCTGACGCGCATGTCGCTCGGTGGCGTGCGGGATGAGGCAGAGATCCGCGGGCACCGACGGACCTATGTCGGCGCGATGCCGGGGAGGATTATCCAGGCGATCAGGCGCGCGGGGACGAACGACCCGGTATTTGTGCTGGACGAGGTCGACAAGATCGGAGCCGACTGGCGTGGCGATCCATCCTCGGCGCTGCTTGAGGTCCTCGATCCAGAGCAGAACAACACCTTCCGGGATCATTACCTGGATGTGGCCTTCGATCTCTCGCGGGTGATGTTCATCGCGACGGCCAACCTGCTCGATCCGATTCCCGCGCCGTTGCGCGACCGGATGGAGATCCTGGAGCTCGCTGGCTACACGGATGAGGACAAGCTGAACATCGCTCGGCGCTACCTCATTCCGAAGCAGTTGAAGGCGCATGGCCTGCCGCTCGATCGCTTCACAATTACCAATGACGCGATTATGGCGATCATTCGGCATTACACGCGGGAGGCGGGTGTTCGGAACCTGGAGCGGGAAATTGGCACCACCTGCCGGAAGATCGCGACCCGCATTGCCGAGGGGCAGGAGGTGCCGGAGACGATTGGCCCTGACCAGATTCGCGAATTCCTGGGCCGGCCGCGATTCTTCTACGAGGAGCTCGCTGCTCGTACCAGCCAGCCCGGTGTGGCAATCGGCGTCGGCGTGACAGGTGTCGGTGGCGACATCATGTTCATCGAGGCGACGCGCATGCCAGGGAAGGGCTCGCTTACGGTGACGGGACAGTTGGGTGATGTGATGCGGGAGTCGGCGCAGGCAGCGCTCTCTTTTGTGCGGTCGCGAGCGAA
The DNA here is from genome assembly GCA_042408955.1 of Thermomicrobiales bacterium. Classification (GTDB taxonomy): domain Bacteria; phylum Chloroflexota; class Chloroflexia; order Thermomicrobiales; family UBA6265; genus CALGSZ01. The sequence continues at coordinate 2,173 of JBHOQQ010000174.1, read as the reverse complement.
GGACTTTGATATCGATCCGGAATTCTTCGCCACGTCCGACATCCATATTCACGTGCCAGCCGGGGCGATCCCGAAGGATGGGCCTTCTGCTGGTGTGGCAATGACGACCGCGCTCGTGTCCTTGCTGACCGGCATTCCGGTGCGGGAGGACGTGGCGATGACGGGCGAGATTACACTGCGGGGGCAGGTGCTGCCCGTCGGTGGCATTAAGGAGAAGGCGCTTGCCGCGCGGCGCGCGGGGGTAACCACGTTCGTGTTGCCTCGCCGCAACGAGGTTGATCTTGACGATCTGCCGAAGGAGCTGCGAGACGAGATGACCTTTGTCCTCGCCGATCGGATGGACGATGTGCTGGCGGCCGCGATGCCTGAGGAGTTCGTCATGCGGCGGCAGGAGGTAGCGGCTGAAGGAGCCTCAGGACGGGCTGACGTTCGCGAACCGGTCGCGGCGACACGCTAGATTATTGGCACAAGATGAAAAGGGGTGGCCACGGTAAGATGGCCGCCCCTTTTTATTACCTGGCCTTGATCGGCACTAGCGCGCTGGTCCGGTGTATTCACGGTTTGGCGATTCGTCGCAGCTAGCGCTGGCCCCGTTGCGCCGTGCGTGAGCCCCGCAAGGCGGCGGCACGCCGAGCCGGTCTTCGCCCAAGTGCGGCGTCCGTTTGGGCCGCTGGAGTGGTCTTCGTCGGTCTGAGCGCAAGAGCGATAACCCCGCGCGAACGCTGATGGTGACACTGATGCTGTCCCGCCGCGTCAATGCTGAACCGGCGCGAGAACCCGCTGGGTTGCTGCTGCGACGAGCTGAGCAAATGGGCGAAGGTGCTCGGGGTGGCATTGGAACATCATCTCTGGATGCCATTGCACGCCGAAGACAAACGCGTGACCGGGAAGAGAGACCGCTTCGATCAAGCCATCCGCCGTGCGCCCTTCAATGCACAACGGATCAGCGAGCCTGTTGATGGCCTGGTGATGGAACGAGTTGGTTTGGATGTCTCTGGAGCCATACATCGTCTCAAGCAACGATCCTGGTTCAGCGTGGACGGCGTGACAGGGCTCGGAGGACGGAATGCCGATCTCCTGCTGGCGGTGGGAGATGCTGCTTGGGAATTGCTCCGGGACGTGCTGATACAACGTGCCGCCAAGCGCGACATTCAGCACCTGGATCCCGCGGCAAATGCAGAGTACAGGCATGTCGCTGGCGAGCGCGGCATGCACGAGGGCAATCTCGCATTCGTCGCGGAGTGGATCGATCCCGTACGTCTCAGGGTGAAGCGTTCCATCGCCGTACCGTGCGGGATCGATGTCAGCGCCGCCGCTCAAGAGCAAGCCGTCGATGCGCTCGAGGATAGCATCGACATGATGCGCGGGCTGAGGTGGCAAGATGATGGGAATCCCGCCGGCCGCTTGTACGGCATCAAGGTAGGTGGTAGCAAGAGCGTATCGGTCAAAGGTTCCGCTTGAAACGGTATCGTGCGACCGGGAGGGAGTGATACCGATGACTGGCTTCGTCATACTGAGCTCCGTGGTGTGAATTCGAACACACGTGGCGCGAGCCGCGAGGCGGATTATACCCACGGGCTGTCACGGCTGGGTGGCCGGCAGGGCGAGCAGCGCGTCAAAAAGTCTTGCGGCGAGGGCTTGACGCCTCCTTGGGGGAGATGTATTATTTCCCTCGCTGCCGGCGATGAGCCGGCAAGGCTCGGACCGAAGGGTTCCAGAGCAGCGGATACCGGGAGGTCACCGCCGTGTAGATCGTCGAGGACGATCATCGCAAGAGCCGCGCATCGCGGCTCGGCGGAGCCACGGTAGCCGCCTTTCGAGGCGGCTCTCTTTTGGGTGAAACCCGGTGGGCTGACCCGACGAGGGAAAGCCCGCTCCCTTGACATAACGGGACGACCCAGCGTATACTGGTGAAGTCCCGACGAGGGAGAGATGCCGTGCCATCTGAGCGATGGACATGGCGCCTGCACGTTAGAGAAGCTGGCGTTTACCCGTGTGGGGGTGGTGCGCCGCAGACGGAGCAGTGGGGTTTGGAGGGGTGTGCTGGGGTAATGCGAGGCGAGAGCCCCTGCGGGTCTGGTGGGGTGATGTGTCCTGCTGGGTCGTGGGGGTGAGAGAGTGAGATGGTGGCGAGTTTGATCCTGGCTCAGGATCAACGCTGGCGGCGTGCCTA
>JBHOQQ010000167.1:0-15614 GCA_042408955.1 Thermomicrobiales bacterium | reverse complement strand
CGCCCGCTCTAGTGCTGGCGCCAGCTCTTCCGGTGCGTTGACGCGCACGCCATCGCAGCCGGCGGCCTTTGCGGTTGCCACAATGTCAATTGCAGGATCGAATTGGGTGGCGACGATGCGCCCGCCGAGCGCCCGGCGCTGGATCCACTGGACCCAGCCGAGCGCGCCATCGTTGAGCACGACCCAGGTGACCGGCAAGTGATACTGCACGGCCGTGCCTAGTTCGTGGCAGGCCATCTGAAAGGCGCCATCGCCGGTGGTGCAGACGACCTGGCGGTTGGGCGCCGCCAGCTTGGCCGCCATCGCTCCGATGACGCCGAGCCCCATCATCGTCTGTTCGGCCGGCGGCACGCAGCAGCCGGGATCGAGCACCTGGTAATACGGCCAGTAGTACGCCCAAAGATCCTGGCCGCCGTTTTCTTTGCAGAGAATCGTGTTAGGGCCGAAGATCCGGTTCAACTCGGCCACGACGGCTTTCCCTTTCATCGGCCAGTCGCGCCGCGCTAGGGAAGCCTCCACATCGGCTCGCGCGGCCGCGATCGCCGCCTCCCGCCGCCTGGTAAGCTCGACCGCCCGGGCGCTCGCCTGCCCAAGCCCGCGGTCCTCAAGCGCGGCGTGGAGGGCCTGGACCGCCAGCGTGGCATCGGCCTGAATCGCCACATCCGGCCGCCAGTTGCGCCCGATCTCGAAGGATTCGATCTCGATCTGGATAATCTTTGCCTCCGCGGCGCGCGGCAAGAAGCCGCCCTGGAACTCTTCCATCCGAGAGCCGATCGTCAAATAGAGATCCGCTGATTCGTACACCTCGCGCGGGAAGGAGGTGCGATAAAGGCCGACGAGCCCGCAGAAGAGCGGATGGGTCTCGGCCACCGCGCCCCGGCCAGCAGGCGTCGTTTGCAGCGGGATGCCAAAGCGCTCGGAGAAGCGCGCGATCGCCTCCCCAGCTCCGGAGAGAACCGCGCCGCCGCCGATGATGATGAGCGGGCGCTGGGCCGCGGCGAGCAGATTGGCGGCCGCCTCCACTGCCGCCGGGTCGGGAGCGGGTCGGAAGGCCCGCGGTGCCGGCTCATAGGACGGGATCTCCGCCTGGCCGAGCCCGATATCAGCCGGGAGCTCGACATAGACGGGACCGGGCTGGCCGGTGGTGGCGAGCTGCACCGCGCGGCGCATCGTCCAGGGGATGCGCTTGGCCGTCTCAACCGTCGTCGCCCACTTCGTGACCGGCCGGAGCATGCCAACGTGATCGCACTCCTGGAAGGCGCCCATCCCGTAGGTCTGCCGGCTGGCGCGCACGCCAAGAACGATCATTGGCGTGCAGCCGGAATACGCCTCCAGAATCCCCGGCACCAGATTCGCGATGCCTGGACCGGGGCAACCGAAGCAGGCGGCAGGCTTGCCCGTCACGCGCGCGTAGGCCATGGCCATGAACGCGCCGGACGTCTCGAAGCGCACGCCAATTGCGCGCGGCCCGCCGTCGGGTTCGGCCCGCGCCAGCGCGTCGTAGAGATGGCTGGGGTCGCCGGGTAAGCCGAAGACATAGGGGATGCCTTCGGCCTGAAGCGCGGTGACCACCGCCTCCCATCCTGTTGCCGTTCGCAGTGCCGTTGCCATCGCTGACCACTCCTTGGCTGGTTTGCCGCGTTGCTTGCACATGCCCACCACGTGATGCCTGACGGATTGACAGCCGGAACGCTACGGCTGCTGGCGCAGTGTGTCAATACGCGCCCTGCGCGGCTCGCGGGACGGAAACAAGCCCGTCAGCATGCTGCTGAAGCGGCATCGCTGGGGCGATTGCATGAACCAATCAAGCAACATAGCTACCATATATTGTTGACCACGTGCACAGGAAGATGAGGATATTGCACTAGGCTGACCGCATCCGGCGATACCGGTGCCGTGCCAAATTGGGAGGAGCCCGATGCGATATCTGTTCTCGTTGGTCATGCTCTTGGCAGTGGCCGTCTTCGTCCTCGTCGCAGAGCACGTACCCGCGAGCGCCGGGGCTCAAGAGCAGGACCGGCTCGTCGCCACGACGCGAGAGCCGGTGGAATGCACGGTGGCGCCGCGGTCAATCGCCGAGGTGCGTGCGCTCCTGCCGACACCCGTTCCTCCGCCTGATCAAACCGCCACACCAGCGCCCTCCACATACCGCCATGTCCCGGCAAGTCCCGAGGTGGTCGCTGGCATTGCGGCAACTGCAAGAGACCTCGTGGCGTGCGTCAATGCCGGCGATGTCCTGCGGGTGTTGGCGCTGTATACCGACCGGCTGCTCACATCGGGTTCATTGACGTCCGGGGATATCAATCCTGATGCTCCACCAGCGTCCGTGACACCCGAGGACCGCGTCGCGCTGCTCGGAGTGGTCTCCGTGTGGCAATTCGACGATAGCCACGCTGGAGCGGTCATCCTCACCGACGATCCACGCATCCCTTCACCCGTCGATCCATCGTTCTTCTTCTTTGCCAAGGCGGGCGGCCGCTGGCTGATTGGCGAATATCCAGCGATCTTCGCGGTCAGCTACGAGGCATCGCCTGCCGAAGGATCGTTCGACATGGGCACGCCAGCGTCGCAGCCCAACCAAGGTGGCTGCCTCATCCCGAGCGCGATCCCCGACGAGCAGCCGCACCGGCATCGCGCTTCTTTGGACAAGCCTGAGGGCCTGCAACGCTCGCGGCACGCAAAGTAAAGAACGATCACGCACTGCGAGAACGGCATCGTGGTAGTCTATAGAGACCGCGACGCGCCCCACCCGCCGGTGGGGCGTGCCGTTGTGAGCGTGATCGCAGGCGCCCGTCGCGTTCCCAACGACGATGCAATCCGCGCCAGCGATGCACTGCACTACCAACGACGAAGGAGATCATGATTGCCGACGATGACGACACCTGCTTCGACCCACGCGTTCGTCGCCATTCCACCTCGCCTGGCTCGCCTCGCTGATCTCGCCTTCAACCTCTGGTGGACCTGGAACGACGACGCGGCGGCGCTGTTCCACGATCTCGATCCGCGCCTCTGGGACGCAACGAACGAGAACCCGGTCCAATTCCTGCAACAGGTTGAGGTCGAGCGCTTCGCTGCAGCGCTTGCAGATCCGGACTATCTCAAGCGCTACGACGCGGTGGTCGCCCGGTTCGACGCGATGCTCCATGGCGACCGCGCGCAGACGTGGGTGGGTCGTCACGTGCCAGCGCTGCTTGAGCACACGCTGGCCTACTTCTCCGCGGAGTTCGGCCTTCACCGAGCCTTGCCGATCTATTCGGGTGGCCTCGGCGTGCTCGCCGGGGACCACATCAAGGAGGCCAGCGACATCGGCTTGCCCGTCGTCGCCGTTTCCCTCCTCTACCGGCATGGGTATCTCAGCCAGCGTCTCACGCCAGACGGCTGGCAGCAAGATGTGCCTGCCAATCTTGCACCCTGGACCGAACCGACAACGCAAGTTCGGGACGCGCACGGCGAGCCGGTCGTCGTGCACGTCTCGTTCGATGGGCCGGAACAGACGGTACGCTTGGCCGTCTGGCGCGTGGATGTCGGGCGGGTACCGCTGTATCTCCTCGACTCGGACGTTGATGGCAATCCGGACTGGACCCGCGCCATTGCCTCCCGGCTCTACGGTGGGGATCTGGAGCACCGGCTTCGCCAGGAGATCATCCTCGGTATCGGCGGTGTCCGGGCGCTGCGAGCCATGGGGATCTCGCCTACCTACTGGCACGCCAACGAGGGGCACGCTGCCCTGCACCTGCTCGAGCGGATCCGTGAGCTCGTCGCCACCGGCCTGACGTTCGATGAGGCCGCCGAGCGGATCCGCGCGACCACCGTGTTCACGACGCACACGCCCGTTCCCGCGGGACACGATGTCTTCCCGCCGCACCTCATCGACCGCTATTTCGCGCACTATTGGCCGCAGCTTGGTCTGGATCGGGAGCAGTTCCTCGCGCTGGGCCGCCACGAGAAGACCGGGGATGGGTTCAACTTGACAGCGCTCTCGTTCCGGCTCGCCAACCAGCGCAACGCGGTGAGCCAGCGCCATGGGGAGATTACGCGCACCATGTGGGCCGATCTTTGGCCAGGCACGCCGCCGCCGCTTGCTCCCATCACCCACGTCACCAATGGCGTTCACCTCCCAACCTGGATCTCAACACCCGTAGCTAGCCTGCTCGATCAAGAGCTTGGCCCTGCCTGGCGTGAAATCAGCGACGATCCCGCAACGTGGGAGGCCGTTCTCGACATCGATGATGAGACCTTCTGGCACGTGCATCGCCGGGCCAAGCGCCAGCTCATCGCGCACTTGCGCGAGCGCTCCCGTCGGCGCTGGGAGGGCGGGGACTTCGATCCCGCCCAGGTCGTCGCGTCCGGTCCCTACCTGGAGGACGACGCGTTGACGATTGGCTTTGCCAGGCGCTTCGCGACCTACAAGCGCGCCACGCTGATTTTCCACGATCCGGATCGCCTGGCGCGGATTCTGAACGACCCGGAGCGGCCGGTGCAGATTATCTTCGCCGGGAAAGCCCATCCGGCCGATGAGGGCGGCAAGCGGCTCATCCAGGAGATTTACTGGCGCTCGCGCGACCCGAGGTTCGGCGGACGCATCGCCTTCGCCGAGGATTACGATATGGGCCTGGCCTCCTATTTGGTGGCCGGCGTGGATGTCTGGCTCAACAACCCGCGCGCACCGCTGGAAGCCAGCGGCACCAGCGGCATGAAGGCGGCCGCCAATGGCGTGCCAAACCTCAGCATTCTCGATGGCTGGTGGCGCGAGGCATGGCAACCCGACAACAGCAACGGCTGGGGCATTGAGTCCTCGCCGCTGGAAGGGTGGGCCCAGGATGCCGCGGAGGCCAACGCGATCTACGATTGCCTGGAAACCCAAGTCGTGCCGCGCTACTACGACCGCGGTCCGAGTGGCATTCCTCATGCCTGGATCGCCATCGCGAAAAACGCGATGCGCACCGTGGCGCCTCATTTCAATTCGCGGCGCATGCTGATCGAATACATCACGCGCCTGTACTTGCCAGCGGCAACGAGCGCCAAGGCCAGGAGGTAGCTTCGGGCCTGGTTACCCAGAGCGCCGCCCACGGCTTGCCCTCTCGCACTTTTTACGCTCCCTTACGTGTGCGATGATATCCGCTCACAGGATATCGTCCGTGGGACACGGGGGGAGACAAGATGGCGTGGCCCAACAGGGGATTGGCGCATCGCCCAGTGGTGATGGGAACACGCGGCATGGTCGCCTCGGCGCATGTGCTCGCGTCGATTGCTGGGCTGCGCATGCTTCAGCAGGGAGGCAATGCGTTCGACGCGGCTGTCGCCACCGCTGCTGCGTTGAACGTCTGCGAGCCGTATATGTCTGGTATCGGGGGCATCGGCTATCTCATCGCCTATCTCGCGAAAGAACGGCGGGTGCGCGTGCTCGATTACGTCGGGCCAGCACCGATGGCGGCATCGCTCGATGCCTTTGCTGATCCAGCGGAAAAAGATCATGGCCCGAAGTCGGCGCTCGTGCCTGGCGCATGCGCGGGCTGGCTTACGGCCCACGAGACCTACGGTTGCCTGGACCGCGCAACCGTCTTCGCCCCGGCTATCGAGTATGCCGAGCATGGCGTGCCAGTGAGCCTGAAGAATGCCTATTTCTATCGCGCGGCGCGCGCGGGCGGCCACCTCACCGCCGAGACGCGAGCGGTGTTTATGCCGGGAGGGGAGGTGCCTGCCCCTGGCAGCATCATCCGGCAGCCGTTGCTGGCGGCGACCTTCCGAGAGGTTGTTGCTGGCGGCAAAGAGATCTTCTATCGCGGCCCACTGGCCAAAAGGATCGTTGCCGCCGTTCAACGCCAGGGCGGCCTCTTGACCGAGGACGACCTCGCAGCCTACGAGCCAGCCTGGCAGGAGCCGGTCAGCACCACCTACCGGGGCTACACGGTGCTTTGTCCACCACCGCCTTGCTCAGGGTTCCAATACTTGCAGACGCTGAACATGCTGGAAGGCTTTGACCTTGCCAGCCTGGGCCAGAACTCCGCCGACTCCATTCATGTTATGGCCGAGGCAATGAAGCTCGCGGTCGCCGATCGCATCGCCTACGCGGCACGGCCGGACATTCCCATCGCCGGATTGCTTTCGAAGGACTACGCGGCGCGGCGCCGGGCACTGATTGATCTGCACCGGGCCGCGCCCAGCGAGGGGGAGCGCTACGCAGGACCACCGCGTCCGGGCGTGATTGTGGCCGGCAAGCCCGAACTGGCTGTCAAGGAGTGCACGACCCACTTTGATGTCGTCGATAGCGAGGGCAACATGGTCGCCATCACCCAGTCACTCGGCGATGGCTTCGGCTCGGGGGTTATGGTGGACGACACGGGGATCGTTCTCAACGACTTTGCCTACTGGTTCGACCTCGATCCGCGCAGCCCAAATGTGATCGGGCCAGGCAAGAAAGCCGAGATGTGCCTGGCGCCCGCGCTAGTCCTGCGCAATGGAGCACCATTCATGGCCATTGGCACGCCCGGCTCGTTCGGCATCATGGAGACGACGCCGCAAATGATCGTGAATGTTCTCGATTTCGGGTACAGCATTCAGGCAGCGATCGAGGCGCCTCGCTTCCGCACCTATGAAGGCACCACGATCGAGGTCGAGGCGCGAATTCCGAAGGTGGTGCGCGACGAACTGATCGCCAAGGGGCACGCGATTCGCCTCATTGACGATTGGTCCTACCTCGTCGGTGGTGGCCAGGGGATCATGATCGATCCTGACTCTGGAACATTGCTCGGTGGTGCAGACCCGCGCCGGGACGGGTATGCTTTGGGCTGGTAGGATCGCGCTCACCCATTTCCCGGCATCGCCATCGAAAGGACGGTCATGCCGCGCCTGCAAGTCGCCTTCGATCTCCTTACCATCGATCAGGCTGTCGCGCTCGCGTCACGCCTGGCGCCACACGTTGACGTGATTGAAGCTGGCACGCCGCTCATCAAACAGTATGGCATCGACGCCGTGCGCCGCATCCGAGCGGCGGTGCCGAACATGCCGCTGGTTGCAGACATGAAAACCATTGATGCCGGCGCCTACGAGGCCGAGCTTGCCCTGAACGCTGGCGCGGATCTTGTCACCGTGCTGGGCTGTGCGAGTGATGCCACCGTGCGCGCCATGGTTGCAGTGGCCCATGCGCGGGGAAAGCATGTGATCGCTGATCTGCTCGGTGTACCGGACAAGGTGGCCCGCGCGCGGGAGCTCGCCAGGCTCGGCGTTGCCTACATCTGCGTTCACACGGGCACAGATGAACGCACCACCGGCAGCGCGAGGCCGCTCCATGACGCCGCTACCATCAAGGCGGCAGTGCCCACGCCGCTCGTCCTCGCTGGTGGGATCGACCTCAACGCACTCGGCCACATCCTCACCCTCAGGCCGGCGATCGTGGTCGTCGGTTCCGCGATTCTCAGCGCGGCCGATCCGGTTGCCGTGGCAGCCACCTTCCACCAGGGTATTGCACGGCATTGCCAGCAGTAGGGAGAGGACGGCGACGAGCGATGAGGACGCGATTTGCCGCCGTCATCTTTGATCTCGATGGCACCCTGACCGATACTGAGGCGCTGCATCAGCGATCGTGGGAAATCGTGCTGGAGCGGCTTGGCTTGCCGCTTCAGCCGGAAGATTATGTCCGGTTCTTCGCGGGCCGGCCGGGCCGGCTGATTTGCCAAGACCGGTTTGGGATGTCCGCGGAAGAAGCACTGCGGACGAGTGATCTGGTGACAGAGGTGTACTGGGAGCTCGCCGCTGGGCGCTTGGCTCCCTTGCCCGGACTGACTGCCTTTCTTGACCGGCTCGATGGATTGGGCATCGCGGTAGCCACGTCGGCTCGGCGCCGCTCCGCGCTGCGCATGCTGCGGGAGCTTGCACTGCTCGACCGGTTCGCTGCCATCATCACTGCCGATGACGTCGTGCACGGCAAGCCGCACCCGGAACCGTTCCTGACGGCAGCGAATCGCCTTGGAGCGCAGCCCGGGCGCTGTCTCGCCATCGAGGATTCTCCAGCCGGGCTGCGAGCGGCGCGTGCGGCCGGGATGATCTGCGTCGGTCTGACAACGACGCACGCCGACCTCCCGGATGCGCATGTGATCATTGACTCATACGAAGATCCCCGATTGCTCGCGCTCCTGGCTGGCGAGGACGGTCTCATTCGCAAGGAAGCACCATGATGGACACGCATGTGCTCCTGCCTCGCCTTCGCCAGATCCTCGAGGAAAATCGCCAGGTGCTCGAGCGGTTTGAGGAAGATGCTGTTCGCCAGTTTCTGGCGACGTTGCGGGAATCCGAGCGCATCTTCCTGTTTGGCGAAGGGCGCTCCGGCCTGGTGATGCGGTGCTTCGCGATGCGGCTGATGCAGCTTGGTTTTGCGGTGCACGTCGTCGGGGAGGCGACGACGCCTGCGATCACCACGAGCGACACACTGATCGCGTGCTCCGGCTCAGGCGAGACCCCAGTAACCTGCCTATTCGCCGAGCAGGCAAAAGCAGCGGGGGCACGATTGCTGGTCATAACTGCGGCCGCCGGCTCCAGGCTCGATCGCCTTGCGGACCTCAGCTTGCTGCTGCCAGCGCCGCAGAAACGCGGAGCCGGTATTGTCCCGTCCGTCCAATACGGCGCCACCCTCTTCGAGCAAAGCACGCTTCTGCTATGTGACGCGATGGCACTGGCGCTCATGCCGGGAGATGCGGCCGATGCCGCGTTCGTGTCGCTTGATGCGCGCCATGCGAACTTGGAATGACGTGGTAGATCTCTCTCCAATTGCGGGGCTGCCCCTGCGGCTCGACCGAAAGCTTGGCATCCTCCTGGCCGGAGGCAAGCTCTCTTTGCCAGCGCTTTCCCGTCGCACGCTCGGTGATCTGACTGGGATTCTGGCCGATCCAGCGATCGCTAGCGCTGAGCTGGACCGGGTCTGCTATTTCCTCTACCGGGACGTGCACCTGGACAGCGATCGCAACATCTTGCGTGGCCACGCCCTTCGCTACGATATCACGGTCCTCTTGCCTGCCACGTACGGCGCGGAGCTTGCCAAGACAGCAGGACACTTCCACAGCAGGAACGCGAGCGGTGTGCCTTTCCCCGAGGCTTACGAGATTCTCCATGGACAAGCAGCCATCATCCTGCAATGGCCCGTGTCCACGACGCAGGAGATGGCAGGCCTGGTGCAGATCGCCGTCGGCGCGGCCGGCGACCGGATCATCATTCCGCCAGGAGCGGGGCACCTGACCGTCAATCTTGGCGACGAGCCGCTCGTGATGAGCAATCTCGTGGCCAGCGCCTCGGAGAACGACTACGCGCCATTTGCTGGCGCGCGCGGCGCGGCCGTCTATCTCCTAGCCGACTCTCGCGCACCTTTTGGCTTTCGCGCGGTACCGAATCCCCGGCACTCGCCACCGGCAACCGTGCGGATCTCTGCTGGGAGCCACTGGCCAGCGGGCTGGCCCGAAGCCCCACTGTATGCCGGATTTCTAGCTCAACCTAAGGCCTTCCGGCCACTGATTGCCCCGGAGACGCACATCGCGAGCCTGTTCGCTCCCTGGGACACCTGATCGGGGCATCACTTTTGCAAGCGATGGTAGCCCAGATGATTCTTGAATGGCGGCACCTCCCAGCGCTGGCGCCGGAACTGCGGAGATCCAAGCTCCACGTGAACGGTAGCACCACGCCCCTCGGTGAGGATTTCAGTCTCGTCCAGTCAAGGCGTCGAGTGACGATGCTCGCCTTCGGCGTCCTCGCCGGTGTGTGCCTGCACGGGTAACCAGATCGTGACGCAGGTGCCTCTCCCCTCTTCGCTGTCAATCGTGACTTCGCCACCGTGCTGCATCACGACCTCGCGCGCGCCGGCAAGCCCAAGCCCGGTGCCAGCCACCCGGTCTTCCACATTGGATCCCCGGCGGAATCGTTCAAAGATAAAGGGGAGATCGTCCGCGGGAATGCCAACACCCTGATCTTCGATCTCTAGCTTGGCCCACGGCACTTCCGCGCGGCCCTCGGCGTCAAGCCGGACCGCGATCGTTCCGCCGTGGCTGTACTTCACCGCATTGGCCAGCAGGTTATCAATAACTCGTTCCAGGCGACGCGCGTCCCACCAGCCCACCAGACGTTCGTGCCGGCAGAAGAGGCGGATGTGATGCTGGGTGGTCGCGTGTTGATGCTCCTCAATCCGGCGCCTGCACAAGCTCACCAGATCCACCGCCTCTCTGCGTAGGCGAAGTGGGTGGCCACTTCGGAGCTGAGCGACGTCAACAAGCTCCTCAATCATTCCCGCCATCCGATCGCTGATGGATTCGATAGCGCGCAGCGGCTGCTCCAGATCGGCCGCGGTAAGCTGCTGACGGCGGCGGGCGCGCCGTTGCAGCAATTGCACTTGCCCCTTCAGCGCCGCGAGCGGATTCTTTAGATCGTGCGAGACGCTGGCGAAAAATTCCCGCTGCATCTGCTCATGGGCGCGCCGCTGGCTGATATCGCGCATCACAGCCTGGACGATACGGCCACTGGGCATCGCGAGCACCTGAGCCCGCGTCTCGACAGGGAGTGTGGCGCCGTCTGCCCGGCGCACTAGGTGCTCTCCCTGCCACACGCCGGCTTGGACGAGCGCAGACCAAACCGAAGTAGCCCAGGTCTCGCCCTCCGGTACCAAATCGGTCAATCGCAGGGAAAGGAGCGTCGCGCGCGGATAGCCCAGGAGTCGCTGGGCGGCGGGATTTGCATCGAGATAGGCGCCGGACAGATCGGTCACGACGATGGCGTCGCCAGCGCCTTCAAACAGCACCCGATAGCGCTCCTGTGCCTCCTGAGCGGCTTGGCGGGCCTGGCGCTCGGCCTCGTACAAGCGCGCGCGCTCCAGCGCCTGCGCGCAGACATCGGCAAGCGTGAGAAAGAAATCGCGCTCCTCGGTGGGGATCGCCCGATCTTCGGGGAAGACGATGCTCAGGGCGCCGATGGGCTGGCCCTCGATGAGCAGCGGCAGCGCCAGTGCGGCGCCATCTCCACCCGCCGCCTGGCACCGCATCTCTTGAGGGTACTGGTGAAGACGATCTTCACGTCGCTCAAACAGCAGTGGGAACCGGTGCAGCACGGCATCGGCAATTGGGGAAGCTCCTTCCGATAGCCGGCGTTCGACGCAGGTCTCGCCAAGGCCAGGCACGTACCCACGTGCCTGGAGCGGAACTAGGCGCTCCCTGGCAGGATCGAGCGCGTAGACGGCACAGGCACTCGCGCCAACCGCCAGGCCAAAATCGACGATTGCACGTGCCACCTCACCAGCATCGATCGCGCTTGCCAGACTTGCCGTAAGCTGCTGCAGCCGGCTGATGCGCTCTTCACGCATCTTGCGGTCGGTGATGTCGATGGCTGCTCCGGTTACGCCTTCGATCTCCCCCATGGTGTTGCGGACGGGCTCGATCGTCACATCGAAGAACCGCATGCTTCCGGCTACCGTGGCCCGCACCTCGGCACGCGACACCGATCCGGTTTCGAGCACCTGCCGCTTGATCGCCATCAGCGGCTCGCCCTCGCCGGCTCCGAGCAGGTCGATATCGGTGCGCCCGAGCACATCCTCGGCGCGGAAGGCCAGACCCGCGTTGTACACCCACACGTAGCGAAGATCGCGATCCTGCTGGTACACGATGATCGGTGCACCTTCGAGTGCGACGCGCAACCGCTCCTCGCTCTCTCGCAGTGCCGCTGCCGCTCGCCGCTGCTCCGTTACATCATCGGCGATCCCCGTCAAGCGATAGACCTGACCCTCCGAGTTTCGCACTCCGAAGGCCCGGTCCCGCACCCACTTGACTGTTCGGCCGGGGAGTAGGATGCGGTACTCGATGTCCAATTCACCCGTAGCCAATGCTGTCTGAAGCGCCCGCTGCACCGCCTCTTGGTCGGCAGGATGCACTGGTGCCCACCAACTTCCGGGCTCCGCGTGGGGCGCTTGGGGATTAAGACCCCACCGGCGCACGGCGACCGGACTGACGTAGACGAGCCGCCGCTCCGGCAGCTCCATGATCCAAAAGACAGAATAGTTATTTTCAGCGAGCTGGCGGAAACGCTCCTCGCTCTCTGTCAGCAGGCCGACCATGACATCGCGCTCTGCCAGCGCCTCCTGGGTTGCACGCAGGAGACGGCTATTCTCGAGCGCCAGCCAGGTTCGGATCGCGACCGTCCGCAGCAGATTGATCTCTTCCTCCGTCCAGAGCCTCGGCGAGCGACACATGAGCAGGAAGCAAGCCGCAAACCGCCCTTGGCGGTGCACCGGCATCACGACGCCGGCTGCCGTGCTCCGGGGATCGCCTAACCCTGGACCAGGCGCAAAGAGGTCGGCAAAGAAAACCGGTTCGCCAGCGCTCAAGCGGGCAAGCGTCTCGCTGGTGAAGAGGCGGAGAATGTCTTGCTCCTCTCGGAGCACCGCGCGGTCAGATCGAGACGTGTAGCTGACCCGACGTTGGCTCCCGGCGGCATCCACTTCGACACACGCGCACTGGTCCACGCCAAAATGCTTAGCAATGATTGGGGACACGCGGCCAAGCATCGTGTCAGGATCAGCGATCTGGCTGAGGAGCGTGCTGAGATCGGCGATAAACCGGTGCCGCGCCTCGCTCTTGCGTAGCGCCTCCTCGGCCGCGCGCCGCTCGGGCAGATGCCGCCCGAGCGCCATCGCGGACAGGCTGGCGAACAACGAGAGGGACTCCCGAGCACCTGAGATACTCCCCGACGACGGAATGTCGATCACCAAGGCGCCAATTGCTTTCCCTTCGAGACGCAAGGGCAGCAGGCCGCGCTGGCCAGGTAAGTCGTCGTGCACATCAACGATGACTGGCTCATCGCGCGCGATCGCGGAGACGAGCTCAGGTCTGGCAGTCATGGGCAGACGGGTCTCCGTCAATACACCGCCTGATGAAGCCCACGTCTCCAAGATGTGGAATGCTTGCTGGTCATGTGTGACGAGCGCGATCGTTACTGCCGTCGCGCCGGCAAGCGTGAGAGCGTGCTGGGAGATTACCCGCGCGGCCTCGTCGAGCGAGGCCGCTCCAGCGAGCGCGGCCACCAGTTGATGAAGGTCACCATTCAGGAGCGGCGAGCTATCGTCCCTCATGAATCTGCTACCTGTTGAGCATGATGCTCCATGCAAGGCTGATGCCACGGTGACAGACGTCCTGGTTTCGTCTGACCGGCGGTCCGGCGTTCCCCCTTGCGGTCGAGCGCGTCGCCAGACCCTGGAGCGGCCAGCCCTACCAGAAAACGGCGGAACGTGCTGGCGGGTTGCGATTTGGCGGATCGCGGTCACTGGCTGGCCGACGTTTCCCGTCCTGCGCAGCGACCGTGGTGCACAACGTCTTCCTGCCGGCTACCGCAGTGTGTCTATCAGATCGCGATCCCGCCGATAGCCGGTGAAGGTGATGAGACGGGCGCCGCGCTGAAACGTGAAGTATGCCCACGTCCATTGCAGCATAACAACGAGTCGGTTGCGGAAGCCAATGAGATAAAGGATGTGAATGAACAACCAGGCAACCCAGGCAGGGATTCCACCCAGGTGGATGCCGCGAATGTCGGCGATCGCCCGGTTGCGCCCGATCGTCGCCATGTTGCCGTAGTCGAAGTAGTGGAATGGCTCAGTCGGAGCGCCCGCAACGCGACGCCGGATGTTCTTCGCGGCCTGCTTCCCCTGCTGGATTGCCACCTGCGCGACGCCAGGATAGGGCTTGCCGTCTGGACCGTTCAGAATAGCCAGGTCGCCGACGACAAAGACTTCGGGATGGCCAGGCAGACTCAGGTCTTGCTCAACAGCCACGCGGCCCGCGCGATCGAGCGGCACGCCGAGCGACTTGCCGAGCGGCGATGCGGTTACTCCTGCGGCCCACAGCACGGTATGGGCGCGGATGCGCTCCTCACCGAGCCAGACACCTTCGTTATCAACGCCGGTCACCAGCGCGCCCGTCCGAACCCGTACCCCGAGCCGGTTCAGATAGGTGACTGCCTTGCGCGCCAGGCTCTCCGGAAACATCGGCAAGATACGCGGACCAGCCTCCAGCAGATAGATCTTCGCCCACGTTGGATCGATGTTATCGAAGTCGCGCGCGAGCGTATAGCGGGAGATTTCTCCCAGGGCACCCGCAAGCTCCACGCCGGTCGGGCCGCCGCCCACGACCACAAATGTCATCAACTGGTCGCGCAACTCCTCACTCGTCGCGCGCTCGGCCTCCTCGAAGGCCAGCAGGATACGGCGGCGGATCTCTAACGCGTCCTCCAAACTCTTCAGGCCAGGCGCGAAGGTTTCCCACTCATCGTGACCGAAATAGGAATGCCGTGCACCGGCGGCAACAATCAAGTAATCGTACGGGATCACGCGTTCCCCATCGCCAGTAAGGTGCACCTCGCGCTGATCCACGTCGATGCGCGTGACCTCGCCGAGCAGCACACGGATATTGTCCTGGCGGCGGACGATCGCCCGGATCGGTGAGGCGATATCAGCCGGTGAAAGGGATGCCGTGGCGACCTGGTAGAGGAGCGGCTGGAAGAGATGGTGATTTCGCTTGTCGATCACCGTCACCTGCACGGGGGCGCCGTTCAGCGCGCGAGCGGCCTTCAATCCCCCAAATCCGGCACCGATAATCACGACGTGCGGTAGCTTCGTCGCTGTCATTTCTCTGCCCCACCCCGCGATGATGCCAATCTCGCCGCGCCGACCGACGTACCTGGAGCCTAGCAATGTTTGGTGTCAAGCGCAATCGTCGCTGACTAGCGCGGCGCGGGGGCTAGGGAGGGGGGGGCAGGAGTCAGGGGCCGGGGGTCGGTGTGGGGTTAGGGGCTGGGGGTTAGGGGCTAGGGAAGGTTCGAGCTTCGAGTTGTGAGCTGTCAGTCGTCAGGCATTGTAGGGGCGCGATAAATCGCGCCCATCCATATCCATCCGACGGCATCGCGCGGCGGGAGCGCGGGCCTCAAGACCCACGCGGCCGGCGGCGGAGGATGGCCCGTCCGCCATGCGCGCCGGCAATCATCAGCCCGGCCGTGAGTCCGCGCGAGCGCGGGGCTAAAGCCCCCGCGCTCAAGCTACGAAGCCCCCTCAAGGGGGCTCACGAGAGCATCGTGTCCGGAGAACGAGCCGGCTTTAACCGGCTTTGTATGCTCAGCGCGGGGACGTTAGCCCCGCGCGATGGGGCTGAACTTGATACGTCGCCTTGACTTCATACGTAGTCCCACTTTCGCCCCGCGCGTGGGGGCTGAACGGCTTGCGCGCTTGTCTCCTTGATGATGTGGTCACTTTCGCCCTGCACGAGGGGGCTGAACGCAGCGGGTCGCGCACCTGCGGGAGATGATTCCACTTAAGCCCCGCGCGAGGAGGCTGAACGCCCCTGCATGCTACTCGGCAACGGAGCATATACTCAAACCCCGCACGATGGGCAGCATCGCCCCACACTGTGCCTCAGCCAGGTCCGGCACGCCAGCACAGTCGGACCGGTGGCCGCCCGCTAGTGCGCCTCTCTGCCAGCATTAGCGGGGCACCCCTGGGTCGGGTCAGGGGTGAGGGCCACGGGAGCCGTCAGCCGTCAGGTATCAGCCGTCAGGCATTGCAGCGACGCGATCGATCGCGCCCGGTCAGAAGTCGTAGGAGCGCG
>JBHOQQ010000166.1:0-18310 GCA_042408955.1 Thermomicrobiales bacterium | reverse complement strand
CGCGCTCCTACGACTTCTGACCGGGCGCGATCGATCGCGTCGCTGCAATGCCTGACGGCTGATACCTGACGGCTGACGGCTCCCGTGGCCCTCACCCCTGACCCGACCCAGGGGTGCCCCGCTAATGCTGGCAGAGAGGCGTACTAGCGGGCGGCCACCGGTCCGACTGTGCTGGCGTGCCGGGTCTGGCTGAGGCTCGGCGTGGGGCGATGCTGCCCATCGTGCGGGGTTTGAGTATATGCTCCGTTGCCGAGTAGCATGCAGGGGCGTTCAGCCTCCTCGCGCGGGGCGAACGTCCTCGCTCTGTCGCTGTGCTCGGGACACGGCTCACCACGCAGACGAAGCCCCCTGAAGGGGGATGGAATTGTCACCGGTCGTGGCACGACCAGCCGGCTTTAGCCGGCTTTGTGATCGCAGCGCGGGGTCTTTAGCCCCGCGCGATGGGGGCTGAGCGCCACCCGAGCTTGTGGGGAGACGTTGCCTCGGCTTAGCCCCGCGCGAGGGGCGGCATCGCCCGTCCGGCGTCCGGCACCCACGCGTCCCGGTGAAGAGAGGCTGGGCGCGATAAATGGCGCTCCTCCGATTCCTGACCGGGCGCGATGAATCGCGCCCCTACCCGTCCTGAAGGCTGATGGCTGACAGCACCCTAGCCCCCATACCGACCCCCGACCCCTGACTCCCGAACCCCGCCCAGCCCCCACCCCCTAACCTCTCTTGCACTTCGTAGATCGTGACGCCGCTAGCCTGGTAAACGATGCGCAGCTTCCCTTCCGCGGCGGCACGGTCGAACTTTTGCAATGCGGCCGCGTCGTAGTACGTCCGCTCGAGAGGACCAATGTAGATGTACCGAACGTGGTACTTGTCGAGCAGCGGACGGATCTCATCAAACGATGCGCGCGAGCCAAGCATCTGCTCAACATCCTGCTTTCGTCGCTCGATCAGCGTTCCGTACCCAGCGCGCTGCTGCGTCTGGTGCCAATCCCAGCCGATCACCGTCGGTAGCCCAGTGTAGACACTGATGCGCGAGCCCCAGCGGTAGAGTGGCGTAATCCCTTCCAGGATGACTGGTGAGCCTTGGACATTGTCCTGCAGCCAGCGGATCGCCTCGTAGTCCGGCGCCAGGGAGTACGTTTGGCCGGGCCGGCCCTCAGGCACGTCGTTATAGGTTGCCCACGGCATGTACGCCATGCCGTCGAGGGTGCGTGGCAGGGGAGCAAAGCGGTCTGCTAGGCGAGCGGGCGTGGCCTTGATTGGGTAGCTCAGCCCAGCCAGGATCAGGACGAGCGCCAAAACGCCCCAGGCGAATCGCACCGGCATTGAGAAGAGCGTTCGCCGTCGCGTCACGAGAACGGCCAATCCAACGGCCGCCGCCAGTGCCAGCAGCGTCCAGATCTGCAGGTAGAACTTGAAGACCGTGTTCATCCGGCCGATGTCTCCTCGCAGGGTATAGCGCTCGACCGCACCGCTGATGACCATCGCCAGCGCGATCATCCCGCAGAGGAACAGGCGTGCCGGGTCATCTCGCCGCTGCCAGGCCAACAGCGCCGCCAGCGCGAAGACCGCGACGAGCAGCAGTGCTAACCGGTCGCGCCAAATCGCCAGGACGATGGCGAGGCCGGTAGCGATCGCGACAACCGTTGCTGGGCGGATGGGGATTGGCCGCGCGCCCATCGCGAGTGAGGCGTACAGCCGCCGCTCCTCCGGCGCGACCACGGTGTACGACCACCGGAATCCCAGCGGGCGGAGCACCGGCCAGGGCATGCGCGCTGGCAATGCCACCATCAACTCGACGAGGAGGAACGTGACAAGGATGTACAGCATGACACCATGAATGATGAGGTACTCGCCAGGCTTGGTCGTCGGTGCCGTCCAGCGCTCAAATCCGCTGTTCGGTTGGGCATAATGGGCGAAGTACGGCCAGAAGAGGATCCTACCGAGCAGAACCGTGCCGAGCGTCCAAATGCCGGACCGGCGCAATGCGGCGAACGACAACCGCCACACGGGCCGTTCCCGCGGTTCGCCAGCATCACCTGCTGCTTCCCCTAGGGCGAGCGCCTCCAGAAGCACGAACGCCGCGGCCGTGATGAGCACATAGGTGGGGAAATCCCACGTGTTCAGGGGATACAGCACGCCGGTGACCAGTGCCGCGAGAGCGACCAAGCCAGCGCGTTCGATAATCAGGCGCCAGGGAATCCCCTTCCAGAGCGCCTGCCAGCCAGCGACCGGCCGAAAGAGCGGCAGCGCTGGCTCGACTGGATCAGCCGGCGTGGTCTCAGGCCAGCGGCGGCCAAGGACGATCGCCACGGCAACGATCAGCGCGGCCAGCGTGAATGGCAGGGCCATCATGTGCGGGTGCAGGTCGGCGAAGAGGAAGCTGAAAAACGGGAACTCGTTGATCGTGCCCTCGATGACGCGAGAGGGATCCCAAAAGGCATTGCTGGGGAGAGGACGAGCTTCGGTGATCACGCGCCAAACGCCCCGAACGATGTCACCAAAGGTTCCAAGCGCGAGCGGGCTGGCAGCGGGTAGCTGATATCCGTATTCCCCTCGTCCAATGCGTCGCGCGAGATCCAGATTCCCCATCACCGCAACGAGCAGCGGTCCGGTCAGCCCGAGCAGCAGCGCTGCGCCGCGGCGGATGCGGAGCTCTCGTCCAAGTAGACGCAGGATGGTCACCGTGAACGACCAGGCATTGACAACCAGCAGCGCAAAGAGCGCTGGCACAGCGATATTGAACGCAATCGCCGGAATCACGCCGGTCAGCCTAACCACCGATGCCAGGATGACCCAGCCAAAGTAGTAGTAGTTCATGTAGCCGCCAGCAAACCAGGGATCATAGGGCGGGAAGTGGGTAGAGCGAATGATGGCATTGAAATAGGCAAACTCCATCGGCTTTTCGCCGCCTCGCCAGGGATGCCACAGATCGGGATTTTTCGAGCGCAGCCAAGCAAAGGCAAAAAAGGCAGCCAGAAACAGCACTTCAGTGACGACGATCTCCGGCCAGCGCCGCCACAGATCAGAAACACATGTCCGGGCATGGCGGATAAGCACGAGCAGCGAGAGCGCTGCCGTGAGCCCAATGCCGGCGATGACCGCCTCACGGCCAAAGCTCATGATGTGGAAGCTGGCGAGGAGCCAGGCGAACCATGCCGGGATGAGCAGGCCGATCGTTTTCGCCACGGCATAGCCTCGGTCGGGCAATCCCCGCAGCAGGCGCCAGCACAACGGAACCGCCGCCAGCGCCATGACCTGCAGAGCGAGATACCACGCCCGCAAGGCATGGCGGTTCGCCCAACTCTCCCGGTCAAAGATATCGCTCCAGGTTCCGCCAGCTTGCTGCACCCGCCGCTCGGCATCGTCCATCATCAGCATGTTGTAGCCAGCCTGGTTGCTGCGGATCGGCGCGATGTCGCCCTGCAGCTTGGCGCCGAGCCGCTCCGCGATGCGCTCCCGGTCATAGGCGGCAGTCTTGCGGAAGATCAGCACTTTCGGATGGTCATAGACGGTGAATGCTTCTTCAGCGTTGTCGTCGTTGAGCTCGATGCCGAGGAATTGCGGCCGCGAGGTAAACGTCTTGACCAGCTGAAAGCCGAGCTCGCCGGAAAAGAGCATGCGGTAATACTCGATCGTCATGGGGAAGCGTTCCGGCATGCGGACCACCGAGCCATAGACGCGGTTGCTCGTCTCGAAGATGTAATCAGCGCGATCGAGTGAATCCAGCAGCGCGCTCAGCTTCTCGGGCGTATCGTCTGCGTAGAGATCGAGAGCCTCATCAGGGTACTCGTTTGGGCTCGGATAACCTGGCAGCGGATATGGGATCGCATCGTCCCAAATCACCGAGGTGCGCACCGACCCTGGGGGGATGTTTTCGTAGATCCAGGCCGAGGCAGCGATGCGCGTGACGGGCCGGGTATAGATGCTCGTGAAGGCGAGCGCGTACCAGACGGTGGAGAGCAGGACGAGCGTCACGGGCACAAGTGCGATGAGGTGGGCGAGCATTCCCCGGGTCCGGCCCCAAGCTACGATGCGCAGGAGGAGAGCGGCTGCCAGGAGGACCAAAAACGGGTAGGCTGGCAGCAAATAGCGCATCGTCTTCGCGAACGCCGTCCCATAGTACAGGATGTGAAACGCGGGCCAACCGACAAGGACCATCAGCCACGTCGGTGGCCAGCGGTGCGCAGTGAGGAGCCGGAGACCGGCAAGCCCGAGTGCCAACAGCGCGGTGAGGCCGAGCGGCACGCCCATTCCCCAGCGCACCAGGTTGTTGACCACGAAGACAACTGGTGGCCGGTTCGCCCATTGGTGCGATGGCGGCATATCCGCGATGCCACGCTGCACATCCTGCCAGTACCGCACATCGTGCACAAAGCGCGGGTCGAGCCGGAAGCTCAGGGGACTTGGCCCGAGGAAGGCATATGGCTGCGTGATCCGGAAGACCCAGGCGGCACAAACGAGCGCAATCAGCACACCTAACAGAGGCGGGATCGAACGCCGGCTCGATGCCCGGAGCATCGCCCGCCAACCGTTGAGCCGGACCGCCTCGATGAGTGGCAGCGCCACGATGCCAATGACGGGCAGCGAGCTGAGCTTGCTTGCAATCGCGAGGCTAGCCATGACGCCCGAGAGCGCGAAATCCCACCAGTGGCCACGCTCGTGCGCGCGCAGCGCAAAATGAAACGTTGCCAGGCAGAGTGTCGCCACAAAGGTGTCGAATGTCCCGTAGTGCGAGAGCTGGATATGGAGCACGGTGACAGAGAGGAGCAGCGCGGCAAGCAGGCCAGTGCGCTCGCCCAACAGCCGGCGCCCAACGAGAAAGACGAGCACGATGGTCAGGAGATCAAAGGTCGCGGAGATGGCGCGGCTTACAAGATGGAAATTGCCGTAGACATTCATGCCCGTCAGGTCCGCGATGGCCTTGTCAAGAAACAGGGGAAACGTGCCGTAGATGAACGTGCCGAAATTGTTGTTGTACGGGTTGAGCGGGGAAGTCGCGCTGTCGAAATACCCGGCAAGGCTGTCCGGCCAGCGAATGCTGGTGGCCACCATGGTGATGAAGCGCTCATCCGGATGGAGATAATGGCCATCGTCCCAATTGCGGCCAGTGAACCTGAGTGCGCCGCCGGCGAGCAGGATCGCGAGAAAGATGAGGGATACAGCATGCTGGCCAAGCCTGAGCCTAAGGGCCAACCACGCGCGCGCGTCGCTCCGGATGATGGCTATGCGCATTCCCACCCTCGCCGGTCAGATTCAACCTCGGTGAGGTTGCTCATCGCTGCTATTCGCTCGGTCTTCGCGCCGCGATGGCACTGCCGGCGTGTCTCGTGGTGCCGAGGCAGTAGCCGGGGATCCGCGTTTTGCCTCGATGATGAAGCGATCGGCGATGATGCGCAACCCAGGTAGTCTTCCAAGCCAATCGTTGAACCGGCAGAGCGCGTTTGACGACGCGCAGAGAGAGCGAGGCAGCAGGCCAAGCCTCGTGATGCGAACGGCCCGAAAGCCGTGGCGCCGCGACGGCCTGCGATAGACCACGTCCCACTACAATCACGCGACACCGCCGTGCCTCTCATTGCATGGCCTTCCACCTCGCCGCAGACCGGAGCTCCCGATCGTGCTAGCCTCGTCTGACGCAGCGCACAAACTGATATGCCCCTTGTCCCGGCAATGGCTCCTCGTAGTAGCGGCGGAACCACCACTCCAACGGCTTCGCCTGCAGCGGGTGGAGCACCCACCGGCCAGTCAGTCGCTTGCTTATGAGGTTCGGCACGCCCAAGTAATGGGCTAAATCGAACGCGCGGTGAGCGGCCGGTGAGAAGTAATGGCAATGCTCGACAAGCTCAAGACCTGCCTGCTCAAAACGGCGTCTCCACACTTCCAAAGGATCGACATGGTAATGGTGAGAAATACGATTGAAGAAGGCTCCGTAGGCATGGCTGGCCCGGCGGCTGCCCAACCGCCGGGCGAGCGTGGCGCCGAGGAGAAACTCCGGGTAATGCTCGCTGGGCATCGTCGCGGCAAATGTCCCGCCGGGCCGGAGCACCCGGGCAATCTCCCGCAATGCCGCATCAATGTCCGGGATATGCTCGACGGAAGAATTGCTCAGCACGGTGCCGAACGTGGCATCGGGGAATGGCATGGCCGTCGCGCTGGCTCGGACAAGCGTCCGATAGACCTCGGGCCGGCGTGCGGCCGCTTCGCGCATATCGCGCTCGTGGAGATCAAGCCCCACGTCAATTGGCTGCCGGTAAGCCACGGAGGCGAAATGCCCGTCCCCGCAGCCAACATCAAGCACCGGGCGCACCCACGCCACGCGGGACATGAGCCTCGCTTCGACCGATCGCAGCAGCGCCCGGTGGGGCGCCATCTCCCGCATATGGCGGGTGAAGTAGTCAGGCGGAAGCTGGTCACTCATCGGTTGGCGTGCTTTCATTGCTCGGTGCCATCTGCCAATCGCGCAGGCCTAGGGCAAACAGGCGCTCATACGCTGAGACGGTGACTTCAAGATCAAATATGCGCTCGATCTCGGCACGGGGGCGGGCGTACCGCGCCGGATTGTGTAAGACGGCGGTAATCCCCTCAGTCAACGCAGGAGGGTCGGCCGGAGGGACCACCTCGCCCATCCCGGTCATCCGCACCGGCTGCCGCACGCCAGGGAGATCGCTGGCAACCACCGGTGTGCCGCAGAGCATGGCCTCAACCTGGACCAACCCGAACGACTCGGTGGAGTTGACGCTCGTCACCAGCAGGCAATCGAGCGCACCGTAGAAAGCGGGTAGCTGCTCAGGGTCGAGCGTGCCTAGGAATGTCCAATGATCCCCGAGCGCGGCGATGCGTGGCATCAGGCGGGCTCGGTAGGCTTCTTCTCCGACCACTCCCTCATACGGCCCGGCAAAGAGCACTTTCAGGGTGGGGAAACGCTCAAGGAGCGCTGGCAGGGCCTCGACAAGATATTCGATGCCCTTTTCCGCGGCGAACCGTGCCGCAAATCCGATGACAGGACGTCCTTCGAGTTGGTAGGCAGCGCGAAACGCGGCCACCTCCTCAGGTGCCGGCGCGCGCATAACCACGGGTGGCGGGATCACGACGAGCTTATGCCGGAACCGGCGGAGGAGCGGTGAATGCTCGGCATAGTCGTGCGTATAGGCAACGATCCGGTGGGCGAGCAGGCCAGCGGCAATGTTCGAGGCATACACCGCCCGGTCGATGAGCCGGCTGAAGCGGCTCGGTGGCAACTGCAGATCGCAGTGATAGGTCAAGATGGTTGGCTTGCGGAAAAGCCGTCCGCGCAAGGCGATCCCCGCGGCATCAAGCTGAGGCAGGTGGAGGCTGACCACGTCATGCTCGCGCGCGAGCCGCGTCGCCCAATATCCGATGGTTGGCATCACAACGCCTTTGCTGACCCGGAAGGCGACAGGCACCCGGATGATGCGCACGCCGTCCACCCGCTCATCTCTGGGCAGCGCCCGGTCATACTGCGAGGTGAGCACGGTGACCTGATGGCCTCGGGCCGCCAGCGCCCTGCCCAGGCGCTCGACGTAAATCGTCAGGCCGCTGACGTGGGGGCGGTAATACGTAAGACCGAGCAGCACGCGCATGACCGGCAAGCTTCCTTGCACAACCGCTACCGCTGCGCGAACAAGGCGCGATGCGTCGCAACCCACTCCACGAGCCGCTGAATACCCTCAGCGACCGGAATTCGCGGAGACCAGCCGAAATCGCGCGCTGCTTTGGCCGTGTTCGCAATAAAGACCGGCTGATCTCCGGGACGCCACGATGCGAACGCGGGATCTTGAACCGGCCGGCCAAGCGCTTGCTCGACGAGCGGCTTGAAATCCCACCAAACGGAGATGGCGTTGGCTGGACCACCACCGATGTTATAGATCTGCCCGCGCGTGGCCTCGATGCGCTCGACGCAAAGCTCGAACGCGTCGAGCAGATCATCAATGTAGAGGAGATCGCGGACCTGCTTCCCGTTGCCGTAGATCGTGATGGGTTTTCCAGTCACGAGCGCGATAATGAACCAGGCGACCCACCCCTGATCCTCCACCCCCATCTGCCGCGGCCCATAAATGCAGGATTGCCGGAACACCACGGTTGGCAAGCCGTAGATCCGGGAATAGTCCCGCACGTATTGATCAGCCGCCCCCTTCGAGCAGCCATAGGGAGAATGGAAATCCAGCGGCTGCTCCTCACCCACGCCATCGGGCAAATCGCGGTACGCATACCGGGTCTGAAGCTCTACGACCGGCTCTCGCTCCATGGCGCCGTAGACCTTGTTCGTCGATGCATAGACCACAACGGGCGAGTGACCAGCCAGTCGCGCGGCTTCAAGGAGATTCAGTGTTCCCAGCGCGTTGACCTCAAAGTCCCGGCGCGGATCCTGGATGGAAGTCGTCACCGCCGTTTGCGCCGCGAGATGGTAGATCACCTCAGCGCCGGCAACGGCGCGCTGGCAGACCTCTGGATTGACAATGGTGTCCGCGATCAGCGCGAATGCTTCGCCATGACGCTCGCGCAGCCAGGCGATGTTGGCGTCCGTGCCTTGGCGCGAGAGATCGTCCAACACGGTTACTCGGTGTCCTTTAGCAAGAAGCCGGTCAGCAAGATTGGCACCGATAAATCCGGCGCCACCGGTGATGAGGATCGATTGCGTGCCTTTGATCATGCCCTGCTCGCGCTCTGGCAGCTTGCCAGCTATGCCTCCCCCTCGCTTGTGAGGATTCGATCATACCATCTTAGCCCACCTTCCTCGGACCGAGTGGAGTATGCTTTGGGAGGAAACGCACACGTATGCTCCCGACTGGCATTCAGGCTGGCCGCATAGCTGCTCATTGATCGCCATCCCGCAAATGACGTAGGCAAGCTTGGCGACCGACGCGCAACCGGGAATACACAGAACTACGGATGCGCGGGACGGCCAAGCAGCGCATGATGGACTCTGTAAGCCGTGCGCGGGGCCGCCGGCGCCACGCGAGACGGCTGCACATGGGAAGGCGTTCCCGGATAGGAACGGTCGCTTCGATGGCATGGTGATCTGACTACGCATCTCCTGCGTATCGGTGGAATGGGTTGATGGGTCACGACGGCTCATGGAACGACGACGAAGAGGGGAGCAAATCGAGTTGGTTAAACCAACGGCCATCCGTGCGTTCCTGACACGGCCGCTTGCGCGGGGTGGACGCACCCCGCGCTGGACTGCCCTCGTGGCGCTGACCGCGATCGTTCTCGGAGTCATTGCCTGGGCGCCACGCGTACCAGCCGCTGACGATGCGGAGCCACACCTCCGCGAATTCACGCTGACCGCCGCCGAAATCGACTGGGAACTTCAGCCGGGAACGACCGTCCGGGCCTGGGCATACAACGGGCAAGTGCCCGGACCGGAGATCCGCGTCCGGGAAGGCGATCATGTTCGCATCACGCTGATCAATCATCTGCCGGTGCCGACCACGATCCACTGGCATGGCGTCAATGTTCAGCCGGCGATGGATGGCCCAGCCGGCCTTAACCAGGCACCTGTCGAACCCGGCCAGTCGTTCGTCTACGAGTTCACCGCCACACCAGCGGGGACGCGGTGGTATCACTCCCACACGGATGTCGCGACACAGGTCATGCTCGGGCTCTACGGCTCATTCATCATCGAGCCCCGTCATGCCCAGCACTACGACCAGGACGACACCATCGTTCTTTCGGAATGGGACGCCGAGTTGACACCCGCCGTTGCCGAGGGCCTTCAGCCGCGTGGCCCGCGCGATCAGACGCTGCGCGGCGGAGAACTCGGTGCCGATTACTTCCTCTTCTATTGCAAGATGCACGAGGCCATCCCCCCAAGTGTGGTCAAAGAGGGCGACCGGGTGCTCCTTCGCCTCATCAATGCCGGCACCCTCGCACACCCGTTCCATATTCACGGGCACTCCTTCAAGATCGTGGCAACCGACGGTAACCCGGTACCCGAGGCAGCGCAGATCACCAAAGATACCGTCTTCATTGCACCAGGCGAGCGCTACGACATCGTCTTTGTCGCCAATAACCCCGGCGTCTGGATGGTGCACTGCCATATTGAAAACCACGCTGCCAACGGGATGATGACCGTTCTCCAGTACGAGGGCGCCAAGCCAACTGGCCCACTAGGAGAGTTCTGGAATATGACGCCCTCGCCAGAAGTACCCGACCACGGCGGTCAGACAACGCACGGCAGTAGCTCCGGTCATGGGATGCACGAGGATCACCAAGCGTCACCGACCGGTTCCCCTGTCGCCGCCTCGCCGCTCGCCGAAGACAGATCGGCCACTCCAGCGCCCAATCCCTCCCCCTCATCGACCCCCTCCGAATCCCCTAGTGGCCAGACGCCCGCTGGCGAGACCGTCTGGATCTCCATGCTTGATGATCGCTTCGATCCCACCACCATCACGATCAAGGCCGGCACAACGGTCATCTGGATCAACCGCGGTGCAGATTGGCATAGTGTCGCCTCGTTTGATCGTAGCTTCGAATCCCAACAAGTCGCGCCGGGCGAGTCGTTTGCTTACACCTTCACCGTCCCCGGTGTCTACAAATTCATCTGCAAGCACCACGCCCGCCAGGGAATGTTCGGCACCATCATCGTCACGGCTTAGCGACCGGAGGGTGTCTCCTGGCACACCGTCCGCGTTGAGCGTTCTGGTTCGTTCCCTCGGAAGGGAGGTGGCCGGAAGCCTGATCGGGACAGGCACAGTGGCTCATAACAGGGTTCCTGGGTTTGTTGTGGGCGCCGCCCAATGGAGGAAAACAGGCAATGAACGTTCGGCAGTACACGATCATCTCAGATGTCCTTCAACAAGCACGGTCAGGACGCATGAGCCGGCGCGAGGCGGTCCGGCTCTTAGGAGGACTTGGCGCCGGATTCGCCGGATTGGCCGCTTTCGGCCGCCGGGGGGCCTTTGCTCAGGAAGGCACCCCACCACCCGTCGCCACGCCTCAAGTTGGCAAACAACCCGATGGATCAACGCTGTGGCGGGTCAAAGTTGGCGACATGATGATGGCGGAGCAGATCGAGCTCCACACCTTCTTCCCCAGCGAGATCACGATCAACGCTGGTGATTCCATTTGGTTCGACATGACCATGCCAGGGTTTCACACGGTGACCTTCCCCGCTGGCGGCGACGTTCCTCCCGCGGTCATCCCTGATCCTGAAGCCGGAACACCCGTCGCCGGTCCCCCGAAGCTAATTTTCAACCCGCTCCTGTTCACTCCGTCCAACAGTGGCGATTGGGACGGAACCAGCCTCCTCAACTCCGGAGTGGATGTTGCCCGCGACCCGGGCCAGTTGTTCATCGTGCGCTTTACGCAACCTGGAACGTATGACTACGCTTGCATTCCGCACGCCAGCGTGATGCACGGGAAAGTCAACGTCGTAGAGGCCGGTGCTGCGTTGCCGATGGATCAGGCGTCGTATGACCAGGCTGCATCCGAGGAAATGGCCAAGCTGTACGAGCAGGGGCGCGCTGAGAAACAGCAGTACTCCCAGGCCACGGCCACGCAGCGACCGGATGGTACGACGTTGTGGGAAGCGACCGTCGGCGCAGGTGGCGAGACCGTCGTCCGCGTCCAAGCGATCCTACCCAACCCACTCGAGATTAAGGTTGGCGATACGGTGAAATGGGTCAACCGCTCGCCGGGTGAGCCGCACACCGTGACGATCCTCGGCAAGGGTGGCACGCAACCCGAGGATACGTTGGTCGAAGCTTTCGCTGATGGACGGCCCAAGTTTGTCATCAATCCGCTGACGTTCTTCGCCCAAGGCGGCAACAGCTTTGATGGCACCGGGTACATCAACTCAGGGTACCTAGGGATTCCACAGATCGGCTTGCCGATGGAGTGGGAGTGCACCTTCACGGCCGCGGGCGAATTCACGGCGTATTGCATCTTGCACGGCAATCCCAAGGGTGAGGGGATGGCCGCCAAGCTCATCGTCAGCGAGCGGTAACCGGCACTACGACAGAGTAGCACGGCATCACCGATTGGCTGCTGATTTGCCGGATCTGGTGGAGCCAGCAGGCAATCTGTGCTACACTTAATTAAATTCGTTCCTGCTTTCCCTTCGCGTGCCGATTGCTGATCATACGGTGAGTGCAGGGGGGCGGCCAAATGAGCCCGGCTCCCTGCTATGGCTGCTATGAGAGGAGGTGCATCAGGCTGCAACAAACGGCGTTCGGTGAGATGGCGAACGCTCGATCGGAGATCTGCTACCGTCAAGGAGGGCGACAAGCGATGGATCACTCCAGTGCGATCTTGCGGTTGCATGCTGCGCGGTTCGGCCGGCGCCTCCTGCTCCAACGGAGCGCTGCTGGAGCATTGGCCGCCAGCGGCGTTCTGGCTCGGTCCTCTACGCGAGCACATGAAGCTACACCGAGCCCTATCGCTGCGGAGCCCCCGCTCCCGGCAGGCTGTGTTCAGGTAGCAGGCAACCTCGTCAACCCCCGGTATCTCACCATCGCTCCCGATGGCAGTCTCTATGTGTCCGAAGCTGGAACGGGCGGAGACGAGCTGCTCTACATGCCATCTCCTGAGGCCGCAACGCCCGAGATGGGAACGCCGCAACCCGCGCAACCCGTCGGCAACCGTGGCTTCACGGGCCGGGTGAGCAAGATCGCTCCTGATGGAACGGTCATGGAAATTGCCACTGGTTTCCCGTCCTACAATGTTGAGGAACCAGTGGGACCGGCAGGGATCGCCTTCGCCAACGAGAAGCTCTGGCTGGCCATTGGGGGCGCTGGTCCAGGCACGGCGTTCCTTGATCCGCTCCCGAATGAGAACACGGTGGTTGTTATCGACCCCGTGGCCGGCACAGTCACGCCGATTGCTGATATTGGTGCCTATGAGCGCGCCAACAATCCGCATCCGGCTGCAGTCGACTCCAATCTCTACGGCTTGGCCGTCGGCGCCGACGGCACGCTGTACGTAGCCGACGCCGGTGGAAACACCATCTATGCTGTCAATCCCGAGAGCGGGGATCTGAAGGTCGTTGCCGTTCTCAACGATATTCCATCGCCGCCAGGGACGCAGGGCCCCCCGATGCTTGAACCGGTCCCGACGGGCGTGGCGATCAATCCCAGTGGTGGGCTTTTCGTCGGGTTGCTTAGCGGAGGCCCATTCCCGCCAGGTGCGGCAAAAGTCCTCGCGATCGCTCCCGACGGCACGGTGAGCGATGCCGCAACTGGGTTGACCATGGTGGTTGATGTCGCCGTCGGTCCGGACGGGAACCTCTATGCCAGCCAGATCTCGCTCAATTTCCTGAGCCAGCCTCCGGCGCTGGGCAATGTGGTTCGGATCGCGGCGGATGGATCGCACGAGGTGGTCGTCGACGGCGTCCCATTCCCGAACGGGATCGCGTTCGATGCGGATGGCAATCTCTATGTTGTCGCCAATACGGTCAGCTTCGGTCCACCGGCTGGAATGATTCTGCGCTGCGACGGGATCGCCACTCCTCAGGACTGAGAGCGATCGCCGTCACCGAATGGCCGCGTTGGGTGAGGCGGGATTACCGGCGCCTATGACCGGCGGGCCGGTTGCGTACCGCCGGAAGTAGGCGCCGGATCGGGTCAAGGTAGTTTGGGAGGTTTGCGCCGGGGTGAGGAAGCCGAATTCCCAGGCGCAATCACAGGCCCGGCGCGCTCTTTGCCCGATCGAAGGCGAAGCCGCGCGCGCGCCAGCTCGCGCCAAGCCGAGCGTTCGGGCGTGCGCGCGCGATCGTTGTCGCCCTCCCCGCGTTGCGCCACCGGCGATTCCGGTGGTGGGGGGGCATTCGGGGCGACATGTTCAAGCATCCACCGCCAACCCGCAGGCTGGCCTTCATACTGCCGGTCAGCTCGCCGCCGGCTACGGAGATAATCTGCCACAATCACTTGCACGGCGGCCGCGATCGGAATCGCGAGGAAGGCCCCAAGCACATTCATGAACGTCGAGCCTGCCAAAATCGCGACCAGAACCGTCAGCGGAGTCAGGCCAACGGCGCCACGCATGACCCGCGGCACCAAGATCCAATTCTCTGATGCTTGCAGGGCCGCGACGAACACCGCGGTCAGAAACGCCTTCTCCCACGACATCGTCATGGCGATAATGACTGCTGGCGTTCCACCAATCCACGGTCCCACAATCGGAATCGCCTCCGTGATCCCCGCGAAGAGGCCAAGAAGCGGCCAGAAGCGCAGTCCGAGCAGACCATAGCCAATGGTTGAGGCAACCCCGATGACGAGCATCAGAATGAGCTGACCGCGTAGCCAGCGACCCACTTGGGCTTCGACGCGATCCCACGTGTGCTCCACCCGCGCTCGCACTGTGGGCTGCAGCTGCTCCAGGATCACCCTCCGGAGAAACGCTTTCTCCATGAGGTAATAGAAGGTCATGACGAAAACGCTGATCATGCCAACGACGCCGCCAACAATCCCCGAGACGATGCCGATCGCATACTCTTGGGGCGGCGCCGTTGGCTTCTCGATGATGTCAATCGCCCGGTCGAGCGCCTGAACCCCGGCCCCGCGCAGCAGGCTATTCGAGCTCACGCGCCACTCATCACGCAGCTCACGGAGCTGACTTGGCGCCTCGTTGCGAAAGCGTCGCGCTTCGTCCGCAATCTTGGGAGCAAGGAGCACCCCGCTGAGACCGATGGTGCCGAGAATAGCGACGTAGACCGCAAGAATGCTGAGGCCGCGCGGAATGTGGCGCCGTTCCAGCTCATTGACCGGCCGCTCGATCACCGTGGCGAACAGCAGTGCCATGAGTACAAGGACGAGGACGATCTGCACCTTGAGCAGCAGATAGCCGACAATCAGCACAATCAGGAGTGAAAGAGGCGTCAAGCCACCCTGCCGCCCTCCCGGCCCTTGCTCTGTCGGCACTGGCGGCACTGGCGGCTCGGGTGTGACTGCGCGGTGGTGCATGCGGGGCAGTCCTTTCGCCAGGAGTCAGGGACCAAGGGTCAACCGTGAACGTTGAGCCTTCAGCCCCGAGCGTTCGGCACGCGAAGCTCGTACCGTCCCAACACCCGACCCCCACCTCCTGACCCCTGGCAAGAGATCGTCATCGTTTTGCGCTGGCGAGGCGCCGGACCCGCCAATAGCGCGGATCGAGTGGATCCACCCGGGACCGCTTGACATGGTCTGGCTGGTCGTTCCAAATCGTGGCGAACGCAAAAACCTCCTCACCGTCCACCACCATGCGCCGGGCCACGCCAAACGGGCGATCGACAGGGAAGATCTCTCGCGGAGGTCTGGAAATCACTTCTGCCTGAAACCAACCGTGCTCAGGGCATTCGCCTGCGTGCACTTGCCACACCAGGTCATAGGTGATGCCACCCAGATCTCGCACAATCACGTTCTGCAATTCCCCGTCACACACAGGGCACCGCATTGGCGTGCGGACTCCCACCCGCTCGCGGGGGCCAACCGGTGCGAAACGCGGCTCTCTCTGAGTCACTGTCACGCTCGTCCCCACTTGTCCTGTCTTCGCATCGTGCGGCCTGAAGCATCTCAGTGCCGCGGCATGCCACACTCCCCCATATTGCAGTCTAGCATAGGCAGCCGTGACCGGCGCCGGTTGGCGGGAGCGCAACACCCGCGTAGAATCCCGTACAGGCTGCATCGCAGAGCAATTATTGGCCCAACAGATACAGACAGCGCACCTCGTGCGTATGAACGTATGGAAGTGATGAAGGAGAGGGCCGGGATGCCGGAACAAGAGCTGATCGACAAGCTTATCGCCACCTATCGCACGCT
This sequence comes from Thermomicrobiales bacterium, assembly GCA_042408955.1. GTDB lineage: Bacteria > Chloroflexota > Chloroflexia > Thermomicrobiales > UBA6265 > CALGSZ01. Next base: position 2,564 of record JBHOQQ010000166.1, on the reverse strand, counting down.
CAACCTTACCGTGCGTCCACTACCAGAGGAGCGCTTGCGCGCTGCCGGACCGAATGGTACCTCCATCCGCGAGGTCGTACGGCAGTTGCGCGACGATGAGCTTCGGTATTCCCAGGCCCTGAAGGTGCGCATCGCCACGGGGCAGCCAATGCCGTCCATCGCTGACGAGGCGATGCCGGTCGTTGGCTCGGAGCATGAAGACGATCCAACGGCTGTGCTCATTGCCCAGTTTGGCACAGCTCGTGAATCAACCTTGGCGATGCTTCGGAGCCTGCCGAATGGCGAATGGGATTCGCCCGCGGCCGGCAATCCGACCATCCGGGCAAGTGTGCAGAACTTGATCGCCAGCGATCAGCGCCGGCTCGATCAGATCCAGCGCCTGCTCAACAACCGGTAGCCATAACGGAGTTGTTGCGCCTGGGCGACGCTCCGGATCACCGGAGACAGCCATGAAGCAGACCCGCGAGCGATTTGGAGAGGACTGGCTAAGCCGCGTGAGTAATGGGTTCACGGCATGGGTGCTGGGCACCGGGCTGCTCACCCTGCACATCGCGATCTACCTGCTCGCCAGCGTCGGCCTGTTGCTGTGGGACCTCTATCGCTCGCCGAACGACATCGCGGTCGATGTTACCCTACGGCGCTGGGGATACGTCGTTATCTTCCATGCGATTGCCGTTGGAGCCGGGTGGGTCGCTTGGCGGCTACTTCGCGTCGATCTCACGCACGCGCCCGACCACATTCCCCAGACCCCGTCCGCGCGTCGGCAGCACGCGCTGCCATTGGCCAACGGCAACGTGCAGCATGCAGATTTCGACCTCCCTGCCCGGCGCTCCCGCGATGTGACTCCGGTCACGGCAAACGCGAGTACTGTCGCGGAGGAATGGGCCCGGCGGTGGCTTCGGGAGTCCATGCGCGTCATGTCCGAGACCGTCAGCGTCTCACGCGCTGCGCTCGCCAAGGGGAATCAGACCGCACCGGTGTCCAGCGATCTCGCCGGTCCAACGCTCTCGGAATGGGGTGTTTCTGTCTATCGCCGGGCACGAAACGTGATGAGCTCCGCTCGCGGCAGGTTCAGCACCCTGACTCATCTCGGTGACGACAGTGCGCTGCCAGCGACCCCGCGACCAGCGCGGGACCCGGCAAGCACGTGGCCCAGTTGGAAGCGGGATCAGCTATCGCCAGCACCAGTCAATCCCGATGCCTCCCATGTGGATCAGGTAACCGCGGCCGAACCAGTGAGCACTCCCCCATCGAGCGGCTCGCCAGCCGGGGTTGATCCGCTCCGCTCCCTGGCCACCATCGCCGAGGACACCGCGGAGAGCCACGATCCTGTAGTCGATCCCCGCTGGACCTGGGTCGAAGCAGCCGCCGCGGCATGGCTCGCGCGCCGCGAGGCGGATGTCACGCCTCAATCAAAGAGCAACGAGCCGGCCGGCGATTCTCATCCTGCCGGTTAGGGCGAGTCCCGCGCTGTGTTCGTTCGCAAGGAATCGCGACCAGCCTGGTGAACCAACCCGTGCTGGTGTGGCCGGGCGATCGTGCACTGATACCTGGCTCACCGGTCTCTGGACGCGGTCATCCCGTTCGTCATCGCGCGGGAGGGATCGCAAAGCGATCCCTCGCTGCACACTCCTGCACAAGCGCGAGCAGGATGACGCAAAGGTGGCAGCGCGCATCGCCCTCATCCGAGCGTACTCTCTTGTCATTCCCAGGCGAAGCCGAGAAAGCTCTTCCATCGATCCCGATCAGCCGGACATTTCGCGGGAGCAGCTCCCTCCCCGTCTGCCACAGTGCACCATCGTCATTCCGTTCACCATCGCGCAGGAGTGCATAGCGAGGAATTTCGCTTCCTACCAGGACAGCCGGCTTTAGCCAGCGTTGTGATCGCAGCGCGGGGGTTTCAGTCTCGCGCGATGGGGCTGCGAGCAGCGCAACCTCCGGCTCCGCCAGGCCAAACATCAACCGGACTCCTCCACCGTGCCATGACGACACCGCACTGGACGGTGCGCTGCGATTCCACGCCGGTTTCACCTGTTCCCGGCTTGGCGAGATGCATCGCACTGGCGAGGTCAGTGCCCACTCCGGTCACGACGCTTGCTGCTGGAGGTGGCCCGGTTCCCTTTGCAGACGATGAACTATGACGAAAGTCGCATTCTCATCGTTGACAATGAGGCAAATCTTGAATTTCAGGAGCTATGCTGTAGAGTAGAGGCCGAAAGGAGCCTGACGTTCGTTAGGTTGTTGTGTCGTATCCCCGCTGATGCCCCAGGAGGAAGGAGCTTCCATCGATGGATGCCCGCCGCTTCGACGGCTTGGCCCGCCTCATGGCACGAGGCCGATCGCGCCGTGGCGTGCTGCGTTCGCTGGCTGGCGTCATGGCCGGAGCGCTGTTGGTTCAGCCACGGCTGGCTCGTGCCGACGGCGAGCCGGCAGGAGTTGGTGGAGCCGACGGTGGCGCCGTCTGCCTTCCGGTCTCCCGTCCGGCGTCAGCGGCGAGCACGGCCAGGCCACCATTTCAGGCGCTCATCACCGCCGGAACCTGCGAGAACCCCGATTTCTCAACG
>JBHOQQ010000165.1:0-5181 GCA_042408955.1 Thermomicrobiales bacterium | reverse complement strand
CGCGCTGCTCAGCAAGCTGCCGCAGCAGGGTGATGTCGTCCAGGATCCAAAACGAGCGGCCATGTGTGGCGACGACCAGGTCACTGTCCTTGATCACCAAGTCGTGGACCGGCACTGCTGGCAGGTCACCTCCCAGACGATGCCAGTTGACGCCATCATCGAATGACACGGAGATTCCTGTCTCCGTCCCCGCGTAGAGCAGTCCCCGCCGCCGCGGATCCTCGCGAATCACGCGGGTGAAATCATTCTCGGGAATGCCCCCGGTGATCTTGGTCCACGTCTGGCCATAGTCGGCTGTCTTGAAGAGATACGGGCGGAAGTCGTCGTGCTTGTAGCGCGTGGCCGCCAGGTAGGCGACCGCCGGATCGTGCGGCGAGGGCTCGACGATACTCATCAGCGCGCGTTCGGGGAGATCGGGCGGTGTCACCTCGGTCCAGGTTCCGCCGCCATCCCGCGTCAGATGTAACCGGCCATCATCGGTGCCTGCCCAGAGCACGCCCGGCTGCACCGGCGACTCGGCCAGGGTAAAGACCGTGCCATACACCTCTGCGCCGGTATTGTCCTTTGTGATCGGCCCGCCTGATGGTTCCAGCGTCGCAGGGTCGTTCCACGAAAGGTCGGGCGAGATCGCGGTCCAGTGCTCCCCTTCGTCTGTGCTCTTGAAGACGTGATTTCCGCCGACATAGAGGGTGTTTGGATCGTGAGGGGAAATGATGATTGGGTAGGTCCACTGAAAGCGATACTTGTAATCCTTCGCCCCGTGGCCGGAATACTCCTCCGGCCAGACCGCGATCGAGCGCGCGTGGCCAGTGGAGCGGTCGTAGCGCGTTAGGATCCCCATGTACTCCCCGGCATAAACGATGTCCGGGTTATCCGGCCGGACGGCGATATACCCGGCCTCACCGCCGCCAACCTCGTACCACTCGGTTCGGGTGATGACGCCGTGATCGGAACGGCTCGGCACGCTAATCGAGGTGTTGTCTTGCTGCGAGCCGTAGACGCGGTACGGCGTTCGCGTGTCCACGGTGACGTGGTACATCTCGGCGGTCGGCTGCCCATACTGCGATGTCCACGAGACGCCGCCATTGAGGGAGATCGTGGCGCCACCATCGTTGCCAAGAATCATCCGCTGAGGATTGGCGGGATCGATCCAGAGATCGTGGTTATCGCCGTGCGGTGCGGGCACGACGTTGAAGGTCTTGCCGCCATCCACGCTCTTGAAGAGCTCAACGTTGAGTACCCAGACCGTTTCCGGATCGAGCGGATCGGCAACGATGTGGGAGTAGTACCAGGGACGCTGCCGCAGGCGGTGGTCGTCGGTGAGCTTCTCCCACGTCTCACCACCGTCATCAGAGCGGAACACTCCGCCATCCTTGGCCTCGACAATGGCCCAGACGCGGCCGGGGCGGGCCGGTGAGACGGCGACGCCGATCTTGCCTTTGAGCCCTTTGGGCAGACCCGGCTTGTCCGTCAGCGCGACCCAGGTATCGCCACCGTCGGTCGAGCGATAGATGCCGCAGTCCGGACCACCACTCGTCAAGTAATAGGGACCGCGGTGCGCTTCCCAAACCGTGGCAAAGAGGATGCGAGGGTTGTTGGGATCGAGGGAGCAATCCACGGCACCGGCCTTGTCGCTCACGAAGAGCACGCGTTCCCAGGTCTTACCGCCATTGCGCGAGCGGTACAGCCCCCGCTCCGGGTTCGAGCCATGCGCATGCCCGAGCGCCGCGACGTACACCCGGTCTGGATCGCGAGGATCGATGCGCACCTTGCCGATATTCCGCGTCTCGGCTAGGCCGAGGTGCTGCCAGGTCTTTCCAGCATCGGTCGATTTGTAGACGCCATCGCCGTGCGAAACGTTGCCACGGATCGTCGTCTCGCCCATCCCCACGTAGAGGACGTTCGGATCGGACGGCGCAACCGCGATGGCCCCGACCGAGGCTCGGCGGAAGAAGCCGTCGGAGACGTTGCGCCAGTAGGCGCCGGCATCAACCGTTTTCCAGACACCGCCTCCGGTGGAGCCGAAGTAAAAGACGTTGGGATCAGAGGGGTCACCGGTAACAGCAACGCTTCGCCCGCCACGGGTCGGGCCAATGCATCGCCAGATCAAACGATCAAGCACGTGCTGTTCATCCATCATCAGATCCCCCTGAGTGCGTCGTTCTTGCGCGGCTCGCCAGCGAGCCGCTGCCGTCAACCGCCAGCCAAAACTGGCGGAAGGATTATAGAGCCGGGCAGGCAAACAGGCCCGCCCTCAAACCGGGCATCGTGCACATGTTTCAAGCAGGCCCAGTCCGCAGGCTCCTCTAATCCCGGCGAATCAAGCCTTCGCTGATGGACGGAGCTATTGCGCCAGTGACGCCCGCGCCGGACAGTCGTGCGTGCCCACGAGCCCGGACCATTGCGTGATTGTTGCGACGTTGAGATACCCTACCACGGTACTGTATCACCATCGTGACCGGTCACCGGTGATCATGTGCAAGGAGGTGGCCACCTACGCAGAACATCAGCTTCGCCAGGAGGTGCGTCATGAAATCGTTGTCAGTCCGCGCCGTGATTGCAGGAACGGCGATTGCCGGATGGTTGCTCGTCCTGCTCAGCGCTGGCGTCCTCGCGCAAGATGCAACGCCAGCCGGAACGCCGGCGGCGACGCCTGCTTTGCCCGCGCACATTCATGAAGGTACCTGCGACACCCTCGGTGCGATTGCTTATCCACTGAATGAGGTCACCGTGCCACCCGCGGCCGACTCGGTTGCGACACCCCCGGCTCGCCCAGCGATGGTGCATGCCGAGGAAGTGTTGTCGAGTGTCACCGTTGTTGACGTCTCATTGACCGATCTGCTCGCTGGCCAGTATGCGATGAACATCCACGCGAGCGCCGAAGATCTCCAGACCTCGGTTGCCTGTGGCGAGATTGTTGGATTGCCACGCCTCCATCTCCGCAGTGATGCGCCTCCAGGCCTGGTGATCCCGCTGCGGGAACTGAACGATTCTGGCTATGCTGGAGTGGCATGGCTGGAGCCCACTCCTGATGGGAAGACGCGCGTCACGATCTTCCTTGCGACCGGGCTGATCGGCCGAGGTCCCCGGCCGTAATACACCAGAAACAGATTGGCGGGAGGACAGACAGTTCCTCCTGCCTGACCATGACTCTCAACTCACGACACCGCCTGGGATGAACGTTCTCGCCAAGCGATCTCCACACCTGGAGCGACGACAGGCAGCGATTACCGCCGTATGCTTTCCACCCAGAGGAGCCAGGCCCCGTACTGGCGGCTCGTGCGCCGGCCGAGTGACGCCTACACCACCTTGATGAGGCGTGTGCCGCATCGCCGGTTGCTCGTCCCCTCGCTTAGCGGAACATATCTCGCAGGTGACATGTCATGGCGATGAGTGCTCGTTACCAACAGCATCATGATTCGATCTTCCTAAGTCTTGGTCATCCCATCGATGCAGTGGCATATCATGGCGGCACAGCGTATGCAGCGGACTGGAGTAGACGTGGCCGGTGCTCGGGCCGGACGCGAGGCGTGAGCGCGATAGGAGGGAGTCATGCGCCAGGCTGGTCAGATGCCGATGCAGACGCCGCAAGATCTCTTCGTCCATGAGTTATCTGATATGCACAACGCAGAGCAAGTGATTGTCCGGATGCTAGAGGAAGCTCAGGGATTCGTGCAGAACGCGCAGTTGAAGGAGGGGCTGCGCATGCACGCTGACCAGAGCCGCCAGCATGCGCAGCGGATCCAGCAGGTTTTCCAACATCTCGGTGTTACGCCGCACCCGGTGCAATGCCACGCCATCCAGGGAGTGCGACAAGAGCTCAAAGATGCCCAGCAGGCGAACCCATCAATGCAGGTGATGGAAGGCCTGGTGGCTGACGGAGCGATCAAGACCGAGCACTACGAAATCGCGGCGTACACGGGCCTGATCGAGCAGGCTCGAGCGATGGGCCAGCGAGAGGCTGCTCAGTTGCTCGAGCAAAACCTGCGGGAGGAGCAACGCATGCTCCAGCAGGTTGAGCAGATCTTCCATCAGATGATTCGGCAGACCGCCAGCATGATGGGGATAGAGCCGGGCCAGCAGGCCGCGGCTCCGGGTCAGTAGTTGTCAGGAGTCAGGGAGGTAGCAGCCGTCAGCTATCGTTAGCTACCAGCCGTCAGCAATTGACGGGGCGCGATTGGACCACGCCCTTGCACCTCCTGGCGGTGAGCTGCGAGGGCGGACGCAGAGGTCTGTCCCGGCCTCCCTGATCCCTGACTCCTACCCCCTTATCAGCGGGCACCGGTCTAGCCCCTACGATTCCTGATCGGGCGCGATAAATCGCGCCCCTACCACCTATTGGCTACCGGCTGATGCCTGATCCCCGATGGCTGATCGCTAACGGCTGATCGCTACGTCGTTGAAAGGCGCGATCCGCGCTCCGCGCTCAGCCCCCTCTCGCGCGGAGCGAACGTCCCCGCAGCAAGCCACAAAGCCCGCTCAAGGGGGCTAACCACGAGGGCACGATCTGTGACAGGCCAGCCGGCTAAAGCTGGCTTTCTTAGGTCAGCGCGGGTCTTGAGGCCAGCACAATTGGCGGCAGTGGATGGCCCGTCCACCGTGCGCGACGGCAATCATCAGCCCGGCGGTGAGCCCACCCGCGCGGGGCTAAAGTCCCCGCGCTCAACCGACGAAGCCCCCTCAAGGGGGCTAGACCCGTCATCCCGTTCGCGATCGCGCGGGAGTGCGGAGCGAGAAAGCTCTCTCCCGTCCGCACAGCCGGCTTGAGCCGGCTTCGTTAGGTCAGCGCGGGGTCTTTCGCCCCGCGCGATGGGGCTGAGCGGACAATCTGACCGAGACGAGCGGCGGAATTCCTGGAGTCCCGCGCGATCGCCGGCACCACCCATCAGGTGTCGGGCATCCGTGTGTCCCGTCGCAGAAGGGCTGGGCGCGATGAATCGCGCCCCTCCATGTCCCGGCGGCTGACCGTGAGGGCCGAGACAGAGCTCTGGCCCTCAACCCTATCGGCTAACCGGCTATCGGCTATCGGCTGACACCTGACGGCTGATAGCTCACAACTCGAAGCTCGGAGCTCGAAGCCCCTAAACCCCAGCCACCAACCCCTAGCCACCATCCGACCCCTGACCCCTGACTCCTGACCCCTCCCCAGTCCCTCATCTCAGCCTTCCTGCCAGGATTGCA
>JBHOQQ010000150.1:0-21364 GCA_042408955.1 Thermomicrobiales bacterium | reverse complement strand
CAGCACCCGCTGGGCATCCTCAGCCGCGCCAATCGCGAGCAGACCGCCAGCCGACTCTACGAGATCCCGTGCCCAGACGAGGTGATATCCGCCAACATCGTCGCGCGATTGGCCCCAGGGAATGCTGAGGCTCGCGACGATCGCGCCCGGTACGGTGTGATCCTCGTGCGCCTTCAGCACCATCGCCGAAGTTCGCGCGAGATCGAGGAGCTCGCCTTCGAGACCAAACGGAAGCTGCAAACGCGCTTGCCACTCCTCCCAAACCGCGACATAGGCAGTCCAGATTTGCTCGAAGCGAAATTGGAGGCTACAGCGCGCAAGCGTGGCAGCAAGCTCGGGCGTGTCTCCAAAACCCACCGCGATCGTCGCCTCTGCCGAGGCAAGCTCTCCTAGGAGGGCGACATTCCCATCGCTCGCCCGTTCGTACTCCCACGTCATCCCACCGTGGAGGGCAAAATCTTGCCAGCCATCGGAAACTCCGACAAAGCCGGCGCTTGCACGCACAAAGCCACCGTGTTCTCCTTGCCGAGCGGCCACGGCCAGGCATGCTTCGCCACGCTGGGCCACGAGGACCACACCATCCGGTCCCTTCACCGTCCAGGCGGTGTTGTGTGCTCCTGAGTTACCGAGGTGCGACGCGGTCAGCACGTACAACCGCAGCGGCTCGGGCGCGGTCAAGCGGGCCTGGATGAGCAAGACATCCCGCTCCGGATCGCAGCAATAGTCGAGATGGAGGGTGTACCGCTCATGCTGATGTGTGACGCGAAAGGCAGGGATTCCCGGCGCAGGCGTTTCGAGCTGATGCTGGGCATCCCGCTTGACTTCGCTCCAGAACCCGCGGCCATCGGCAACGATGAAGCCGATATCGCGGACCTGCGGGCTATCAATGCGAGGCCAGTAGATCTCGTTGAGAATACCGTGGCCCAAGGTGAACCAGATTCGAGGCCCGCCCGTCGAGAGCACCGTGCCGACCCCATCCTTTGCACTGCTCGTCCACGTTGGCGGGATTCCTGGCCAGCCAGGCGCATCTTCATGCTCGCCCATTTACTCGCGATCCTTTCTCCGTCACTTGGACACGCTGTTTAGGAGGGGCTAGGTAGGGGCCGGGAGTCAAGGGTCAAGGAAGCTCCGAACTACGAGCTTCGAGCGACGAGCCTTCAGCCGCCAGCTATCAGGTTTCAGCAGGTGTCGGGGCGCGCTGCATCGCTCCCCTACCGGCTATCGGCTAACCCCTGACGACTGATGGCTGATAGCTGACAGCTACGAGCTACGAATGGCGCTCGGCCTTGAGGGGGAGACGGACGGTAAACCGGCTCCCTTTGCCCTCCTCACTCTCCACGGTGATCGTCCCGCCGTGCTGCACAACGATCTGCCTCGCGCCAGCGAGTCCAACGCCTGTCCCTGGAATCAACCCAACGTTCCCCGCCCGGTGGAACGGCGCAAAAATCGCGTCGCGCTCCGCGGCTGGAATGCCAATGCCTTCGTCCTCGACCATCAGGGTGGCGACCATTCCCGCGCCGTGGCCATCGCCCGGCCAAGCCTGCTCGACCCCGACGCGCACCGTGACGCGGCCTCCGGCCGGACTGTACTTGACGGCATTGCTGAGGAGATTGTCAATGACGCGCTCAAGCCGCGCACGATCCCACTCTCCGGTCACCTCCGTTGCCTCACCGATGATCTCGAAGGTGTGCCGGCGCGTCGCTTGCTGGAACAGCGAGGCGCGCTCCTTCACGAGCGCAACGAGATCAACGGGAGCGCGGTGCAGCTCAAGGTCCTGCCCCATCTGGAGCCGCGTGACATCGAGCAGCTCGGTCAGCTGGGCCGCCATACGGGCCGCCGCCGCATCAATCTTGCCGAGGCCATCGACAAGCTCGGCTGGGTCTATGCCAGGTCGCTTGGCTTTGACTTGTAGCAATTGCGCGTGGCCACGAATGACGGTCAGCGGGCTTTTCAGATCGTGCGAGATCGAGGCGAGCAACGCTTCGCGCGCGTGCTCGGCTTGCTTCCGCTCGGTAATGTCGTGAATCGTTCCAACGATCCGAAGCTTCTCCCCTTTCGGACCAAAGACGATCTCCCCTTCGGCATGGATGTACCGCTCGGCGCCGTCTGCCCGGATGATTCGGTGATCGAGGCTAAATCGCTGACCAGCATAGAGCGCCTCATGCACCGCCTGGTCAACGGCATCCCGGTCATCAGGATGAACGTTCCGCAAGAAGGTCTGCCACGTCGGGAGAAATGCCTTCGGAGGATAGCCGAAGATGCGAAACGCCTCGTCGGACCAAACCTGGTCGCCCGTCGCAAGATTCCAGTCCCAACTCCCCAAATGCGCTACGCGCTGCGCCTCGGCAAGCGCCGCTTCGGTGTCGCGCAGCGCTTCCTCGGCGCGCTTTCGTGCCTCAATCGACCGTTTGAGCGAGATGTACACTGCGGCGGATGGTATAAGCAGCAGGAAGATCGTCCACGGATAGGTGTCCAGCAACACCGCTCCGATGATGCCCAAGCCGATTTGCGCACCCTGCGTCAGCCGCTCGACGGCATCTGCCCGGATCACGGCCTGGCTCCAGCCAGCGAGAACAGAGACACCGGATTGGAGCGACACCATCGTCGCCACAGCGATATCGTTGACCACGATGACCGCGATGCCCGCCAGCAGCATGACACCGATCAGCCGCGGGTCCTCAAAGCGATGGGTCTCCAGGTCCCATCCACCGAGCACAAGGACGCCGGCCCCGGCGGATGCCTGCAGCATGGCCTGCGCCGCGTTGAACAGGGTTTGCGCCGTGTCTTCGTTGCGCAGGAGATGGGCCAGAGCCGCCCCAGCGCCGGCGACGAGCATGGCATAACCCGGCTCCAGGGTGAGGATGGCCGTGACCAAGAACGTGGTGTCGAGATACAGGTGAGTCTTGAAGGAAATGGGCAGCGGAAAAAGCCAGGCGACCGAGATGAGCGCAGTCAGGGCGATCGTCAGCGTGACCTGAGACAGGGTTGGCAAACCAGCCTGAAGCACGCCAAACAGCGCCAGGGCTCCGGCGGCTCCTGACAAGCCCGCGATGAAGCGTCGCGCGGGAGGAAGGAGTGATTTCATCGGCGAGCTCCACTGCGAAGGGAAGCCGGTGAGACTCGCGCAGCCCGCTCCCCATCCCCCATCAGCATAGCCGGTGAGCAACCAATCGGGTATGGCCAAAAGGGCCATCTGGTTGGATTTCGGCATAGACGCCGCCCGGTAACCTGGTTACCATGACTCACCGACAACCCAGCGTGAGCAACGCCCTAGACAAGGAGGCTTGTGGGTGAGCGAACGATGGCTGCAGCGCGTGATCATCCTGCTTGGGATGCTCGCTGGCGTTGCCAGCGGCCAATGGCACGCCGGCGCAGTGGCCACAGAGGCACCGATCAGTGACCTGCTACCTCAACCAGCAGCGCTCGGAGATGGCTGGACGGTTACGCAATCCGGCATCCTGCAGCTTCCAGCGGAGGCATTCCGCGAGGGAGTCAGCGCGGTCTACGCTGGCCCAGCGGGGGCACGGGTGATTGCGCTCGCGATGCGAGAGACGACCGAGCGCGTAGCTGTCCGGCGGTCGTGGGAGGAAGCGCTGACGCTCTTTGACCGCGCCAGCCGGGAGACGGCGCATCATCGCGATCAGGATGCCTTTCTCGCAACCCTACCGCCACCGCGTGGCTGCCTTGAAGCGAAGCGCGTAGAAGGCACCGTCAAATCCGTCGGGCTGGATACGGGCATTCCGGCTGGCGTCACCCTCTGCGCTGCCGGCGAGGGCGTGATCGTTCTCGTTGCCACCTCCGGCCCCGTTCTTGGCATGACCGGCCATGCAGCCGCCGATGCCGTTATCGAGCAGATGCTTAGCGGACAGTCGGCAGCGTTGCTGGCCGCTGGAGAGCGTCATGATGCATGAGATTCCTCACCTTGACACGAGGGACGACGACACCGGCGGCCAACCGCCGTCTGGCGCCCGCTCGCTTGCCGAGGAGATCAGCCCGGATGACTGGCGCCTGTATCACCTGATGCGGGAACTTCCCAACGAGGATCGCGCGCGGGTGATTGCCTTTGCCGAGCTTCTTACCACCCTCCGGCAGGCAGCCGCGGCTGCACGGCAGCGGCAAGCGACGCCGCGGGACGCTGAGCCACGGTGAGCACGATAATGTGCGAGGAAGGCGTGGAGCGCGGCACGCTTTCGTACCCTGATTGGGAGTCGGGAGCCAGGAGTTAGGGAGCAGAGAGGCATCGCGCTGGAGCCGGAAAGCTCAAAGCTCTGACGGGCAGTCCGCGCTGGTACATGGGGGTGCGCTTCGTTGCCTACCACGATTATCGAGGGCGGTACGATCGTCACCGACACCGCCCGCTTCCGGGGCGACATCATCATCACCGGTGAGCGGATCACTGGGATTACGACGGACGCGCGCGGCATCTTTGCCGACGAGCGGATCGATGCCAGTGGACTGCTGGTGCTCCCCGGTGGCATTGATGTTCACACGCATTTCCGTGAGCCTGACGAATTCACCAAAGAAGGCTTCACCAGTGGGAGCGCTGGCGCCGCCGCTGGCGGCATCACGACCGTCGTCGAGATGCCTCAGGCTGACCCAACGACGGTCACGCCCGAGCACTTTCGTGCGAAGCGCGATCGCATCCGCCGGACCGCCGTCGTGGATATGGCGCTGTGGGGCGGCATCATCGGGCCTCCACGTCAGGATGCCGAGATGGTGCAGGAGATGGCCGCCGAGGGCGCAGCTGGCTTCAAGTCATTCATGGCCTCGTCGAGCCCGTCCTTCCCCGCCGTGGACACCGATAAGCTGCTGTGGGCGATGCGCATCGTTGCGGAGACGGGCTTGCCCTATGGATTGCATGCCGAGGATGAGACGCTTCTTAGCGCCGGCCTGCGCCGGACCCAGGGTGCTGGCCGGAAAGATCCACTCGCGCACGCCGAATCCCGTCCGCCCATTGTCGAGTCTGTCGCGGTCGCGGTTGCGCTCTACCTAGCCGAGACGACCGGCTGCTGGATTCACATCTGTCACTGCGCGTCGGCCGATGCATTGCGGTTGATTGCCGAAGCGCGCGCTCGCGGCGTTCGTGTGACGGTGGAGACCTGCCCGCAATACCTGGCGCTCAACACCGGTGATCTCCTGACACTGAAGGGATTTGGCCGGTGTGCTCCAGCGCTGCGCGATCAGGAGGAGGTCGAGGCAATTTGGCCCTACGTGCTGGATGAAACGGTGGATGTGATCTGCTCCGATCACTGTGGGTTCACGATCGAGAGCAAGGCCGCCGGAGAGGAAGACATCTTCAAGGCGCCACTCGGCTTGGCTGGCGTGCAAACCCTGCTGCCGGTCTTCTATGATGCGGCGGTCCATCAGCGCGGCATCGATGAAACGCAGTTCGTCCGGCAGATTGCGACCAATCCTGCCCGGATCTTTGGGCTCTATCCCCGCAAGGGCACCATCGCCCTCGGCTCTGATGCCGATCTCGTGCTCTTCGATCCGCGCCGGTCATGGGTCGTCCGGGGCGAGGATATGCTCCACCGGCAAAAGTGGACGCCGTTTGAAGGGAAGACGATCACAGGCCGTGTGGTGCGCACCATCCGGCGCGGAGAAACGATCTACGACGATCAGCGTGAGGGTGCGGCCAGGCTCCCGGCTGCTCCCGGCTCGGGCCGGTTTCTTCCCCGCGGTTATGGCGAGCGGGAGGATCTGGTCGGGACGCTCGCGGATCTTCGGTTGCTTTAAATCGCTCATCTCGCCGATGAAACCAATAGTTTCCCCTCAATCATCCGAAATCAAGCGATCATTCGCTACATTTCGGCGTTTGATTTCTTGTGTGGCGTGATCGGACAGGCGCTGCATGGAGACGGTCATGAGCTTCGGAATTGTGGCCGCGACGCTGGCGCTCATTCTCATTCGCCCGCGCGGTATCTCGGAGGCCTGGATTGCCGCAGCGGGCGCCTTGATGATGATCGCTGCGGGCCCGCTCACCGCCCGCGATATGCTGCCCGTGCTCAAGGAGACAGCCGACATTCTGGCCTTTCTGGCCGGCATGATGGTGCTGACGGTCATTGTTGAGGGCGCGGGGCTGTTTGCGTTCCTTGCAGAAGGGTGCGCACGCCTCGCTCGGGGGTCTGGCGTGGCCTTGTTGTGCTTGGTGTTTGCCCTCGGCACTACGGTCACCGCCCTGCTCTCACTCGATGTCACCGTCATTGTGCTGACCCCGATCATCTATGCCGTCACCGTGCGCCGGCGTCTGAACGCATTGCCGTTTATGTTCGCGTGCACATTCGTGGCGAACACCTCCTCACTCCTGCTCCCGATCAGCAATCTCACCAACCTCCTGCTCTATCACGAACTCCGGCTCTCATTTACGGCGTTTGTCGCTCGCATGTGGCTCCCGAATCTCGCGGCGGTTGTTGCCAATCTGCTGATCTTTCTGTGGCTCTTTCGGTCGCAGCTCCCCCGGCGGTTCGAGACGGAAGCGCTCTCGCCATTACCCCAGCCTGATTGGTGGTTCGGTCTTGCCTCGATGGTGCTTGCGGGCACACTGGCCGGGCTGATTGTGCTGGGCGTGCAGGGGCAGCCCCTTGCCCCCGCAGCCGCGGCTGGTGCGATCCTGCTGTTCACGGTTGGCTGGCTCACGGGCCGCGCCTCTCCCCGCACCGTGCTGCACGAGGTTTCCTGGCCGGTGCTGGTCTTCGTGGTCGGCATGTTGCTCGTCGTGCGGGGGTTCGAGCGCGGCTGGCTCGATCACCTGGCGGTCCACCCACCGCATGACGCGCGGTGGGCGCTGGTCGCTGGCGCTGTTGGCACCGCTATCGGGAGCAACATTGTGAATAATGTGCCGATGGCGCTCCTCGCGATCCCGCTGATCGAGCGCGCTAGTGGCCCAGCCCGGCAGGCCCTGGCATTCGGCGTCTTAGCAGGCGCCAATATCGGGCCGACCTTGACAACCTACGGCTCACTAGCCACGATGCTCTGGCTGGCCTTGATCCGGAAGCGCGGTCTGGATGTGTCAACGCGAGCGTACGTGCGTGTTGGCGTGATCACGATGCCAGTGGTGCTCCTCGCCGCGCTGCTGGCACTGTGGGGAACGACATCATGAATGGCCATCCCGTTGCACTGGTGTGCGTTCGTGGCTACCGCGTGGCGGCGCTGCTGGACGCGGCGCGCGCCGTGCTGGCACCGCATGTTGCCTGGATCATTCTTCACGTCGTTGATGTGCGACCGCTGGCCGAAGTCGAGCGGGCTCTCGGATCACTCCCTGGTCGGGGCCGTGGCCAGCATCATGCGGTAACAGCGATGTATCAGGCAGCCGAGGAGCTGGAGCGGCGTGTCCAACAGGACGTGAATAGTTGGTTAGCAGCGAGGGGAGTGACCGCTGAGCTACTGGTCCGGCATGGTGAGCCAGAGCGGGAAATTCTCGCCGTGGCGAACGAGCGCTCAGTGGCGGTGATCGTTTTGGGAAGCGATCATTCCGGACCCGGCCCGCTTCCACTCAGCCCGCCTGTTCGTCACCTAATCGATCATGCTCGGTGTGATGTGCTTCTGCTCCGCCGGTATGCGCTCGAGGTTTCTCCAGCGGCAAGAGCCTAAACTGGCGCTGGCGCACGTTACAGCTCATGCTCGTATGGCGCTTCCAGCGCTGCCCCGGCGTCCCGCGGCTCAGATCCTGGCTCCTGCTGCTCCGCGCCACGGTAGCGTTCGACCAGCCGTCTCCAGATATCCGGATCAAGGTCGCGCTGGGCAACATACCGGTTTCCTGTGCCTGCCTGCTGGCCAGCCAGCGCCTTAAATGGCCCTCGCTCTGGTGCACTGAGGTCGAAGTACACCCCGCCGGCCTCTAACATGGTGCCTGGCCGGATAATCGGAAGGTGACCGATCTCGTCCTGGCTCAGCTCCGGATACAACTCGTGCAGATCCAGCTCGGCTGCTGTGTCATCGAGGGCTTTGTACTCCGCATTCATGTATGTGCCTCCACCTGTTGGATCTTCATATTCCAAGCGCGCTGGTGAACGTGCGCCTTGTCCCGTAGTCAGCTCCGAGCTTGACGATCTCACGGATATGCAGGAATCATACCGCTGATCTGCCCCGGCAGCGCGTGAAGCGAGGCGAAGGAAGACGAGCCATGCATTTTCAGGATCTTTGGAAGCTGGCGGGTTGGCCAGCGGTCATCGCGGCGGTGGCCGTTGGCGTGCTGGCCTGGAGTGCGGGCGCTGTTTGGTGGCTCGCGGTGCTCCTTGCGCTCCTCGGCCTTCTCGCGCTGGTTGCGATCCGCGCGCGACTGCAAAGGGGTGGAGTATCCGGTGAACAATCAGGAGAGCGGGCGAGGTTGGCCTACGAAGCTAGCATTGCCAAGACCGCCGCGCTGCGAGAACTCGCCAGACACGTGCCACAAACGAGCCCGCGTGACCTGGCACTCCGTATCTGCGACCACGCCGCGGCAGCCTTGGCGGTGATGGAAGAGTCCGGGAAGCACGCCGCGGCGCCACTCCTCCTTGAGCAGATCCTGGAACCAGCCGAGGGAGTGCTAGAAACCTATCTGCACGTCATCGGTCGCGGCATTGCCGGCACCGAAGCGCTGGCACGGCGCACAGAATCGTTCGAGCTACCGACGATCGAGCGCGCGGCGCGGGCGTTTTCTGAGAAGCTGGCGCGCGATGAGCGCCTCGATCTCGTCGCTCTGGAGCAGATCGTTGCCTTCGACCTTGAGACGACGCGGATCGTCGAGCCACCAGGCAGGCGCTCAGGAGAGAGAGGCTAGGGGTTAGGGGCTGGGGGCTGGGGAGGGGTCGGGGGTCGGGAGTCAGGAGTCAGGGAAGCTTCGAGCTATGAGCTTCGAGCTATCAGCCGTCAGGGGGTCAGCCGTCCGTAGGGGCGCGATTCATCGCGCCCGATCAGGAATCGTAGGGGAACGATGCAGTGCGCCCGTCCGGCCCACGTCCGTCCGACGGCATCGCGCGGGCTGGGAGCGCGGGTCTTGAGGCCCGTGTGAACGACGCACCGGGTGCCACTGCCCACTATCCCGCGCTCGCGCCCGCATATCCTGCTGCGTCGAGATCGGCAAGCACCGTATGGACGCGGTGATGAAGCGGCCGGCTCAATCATCACCGCTAGGTTGAACCAGCGGAGCCGGTGCCGTCACATGCAGCGCGGGGACCGACGCGGGTAGGCGCAGCAACCGCAGGGCATTGGCGGTGACAAGGAGCGCGGTACCCTCATCGGCCAGCACCGCGAGCCAGAGATTCGTCACGCCCAGCACGGTCAGACCGAGAAACACCGCCTTGATGATCAGCGAGGCAGCGATGTTCTGGCGAATGATGGCGAGTGTCTTCCGCGACAGGTTGACAGCAATCGGCACGTGGGTCAGGTCGTCTCCCATCAGCACCACGTCGGCCGCCTCGATCGCGACTCCCGTGCCCACGGCGCCCATCGCAATCCCCACGCTGGCTGCCGCGAGCGCGGGACCATCATTGACCCCGTCCCCAACCATCGCGACCGGTGCCGTCTGTTCGAGCGTCACGACCGCATCGCGCTTCTCACCAGGCAGCAACTCCGCATGAACGTCGGTGACGCCAACCAGCGCGGCCACCCGTTCTGCCGCGGCACGGTTATCGCCTGTCAGCATCACCGTGCGCAGCCCAAGCGCATGCACGGCGGCCATCGCCCGCGCGGCAGCCGGGCGTGGCGCATCGGCAAGGGCGATCGCTCCCTCAATTGCCTGATTCCCCGCCACAAGAACAACCGTCTTGCCTTCGCTGACAAGCCGCGCAATGATCTCCTGAATGTTTACTGGAAGCGCGGGAAAGAGCCGGGGAGCGCCGACGAGGACGTCCACGCCGCTCACGACGCCGCGCGCTCCTAGTCCAGGAAGTGCCTCGGCATCCACAACCACCGGAATGCTGAGGCCACGCTCACGCGCCGCGCGGACGATTCCCTGGGCGACCGGATGCGTTGAGGCGCTTTCGACGGCCGCCGCGCGAGCAAGAATCTCCTCGGCAGTGACAGCACCGAGCGGGACGATGTCGGTGACGACCGGCCGGCCAGCGGTAAGTGTGCCCGTCTTATCGAAGACCACCGCCTGCACCTTGGCAAGCGCTTCAATCGCCATGCCGCCCTTGAACAGCATGCCCCGGCGCGAGGCAGAACCGATCGCTGACACGAGCGCCACCGGTGTCGAGATGACGAGCGCACATGGGCACGCGACAACCAGCAGCACGAGCGCCCGGAAGAACCACTCGCGAAAATCGCCAGCAACCAGCGGGACAATGGTCGCGAGCAGCGCCGCTCCACCAACGACCGCCGGGGTATAGATGGCGGCAAAGCGGTCCACAAATGCTTGCGCCGGCGCCCGCGACGCCTGCGCTTCCTCGACCAGGTGAATGATGCGCGCCAGCATGGTGTCCGATGCAGGTGTGGTGGTCCGGATCTCAAGGAGACCGTCGCCATTGATGCTTCCCGCGAAGACCGGCGCCTCTGGTCCTCGGTCCACCGGGATGGATTCTCCCGTGATAGGAGATTGATCAACTGCCGATTGCCCCCGGATGACCACGCCATCAACGGGAATCCGCTCCCCTGGCCGGACAATGACGACGTCGCCAACCTGGACCTCCGAAATGGGAACGACGTGGTCCTGGCCGTGACGGCGCACGGTGGCTTCGGCTGGTGCGAGGTGCATGAGTTCCTGAATGGCACGCCGCGTTCGCTCCATCGTCAGGGTTTGCAACATCAGCCCGACGCCAAACAGGATCAGCACCGAGCCTGCTTCTTCCAATCTTCCGATCGCCGTCGCGCCAATCGCGGCGAGCGTCATCAACACATTCATATCGGCGCGCCGGGCGCGTATGGCAAACCAGCCAGCGCGCGCTACGGGATAGCCAGCGATCACCATCGCCGCCAAGAACGGAGCCACGTGCACCGCCGCGGACGTCGCTCGCTCCAACGCAAGGCCAACCAGCCAGAGCAGCGCGGCGACGGCAAGCTCAGCAATCCGCCGCTTCCGCCACCACGAGCCGCTCGTCGTCGTGGCGGCACCGCGCAGGCGCGCCGTATAGCCTGCCCGGGAGACCGCACCGATGATCGCCTCGGGCGTGACGCCGGTATGGCCAGGAGTGACGATCAGCGTGCCTGCCGGAAGATTGACGGTCGCCTCCGCCACGCCGGGCAGACGGCGCACGCCAGCCTCGACAGTTCTCGCGCAATCCTGGCAATCCATGCCCTGAACGTCGAACGTCCAAGTGCTCGGGTGAGACCGAGGCTCGCGGACATCGTAGCCGAGTGCCCGCACCCGCTCGACGATCGCGCCATGCTGGAGTGTCCGGGCATCGTAGGCGATCTCCGCGATGCCTTCCGGGAAACGTACCTGCGCCGCTGTCACCCCCGGCAACGCCGACAATGACGTGGCAAGGGTTTTCGCGCAATCCGCGCAGTCCAGCCCTGTCAATTCGAGGCGGCAACTCGTGCGCCCGATCAGCTGGGAGACCGCCAGCACATCAATCTCACTCACTGGCATCGCTCCTGGCCGCGATGCGCGACATGATCGGCGGCATGGCGGTACAGCACGGAGACATGGTCGTCGTCCAGAGCGTAGTAGACCAGGCGCCCCTCTCGCCGGGAGCGGACGAGCCCAAGCTCGCGCAAGATGCGCAAGTGGTGCGAGACTGCCGACTCGGTTTGCCCGATCGCCGCCGCCAAGTCGCAGACACAGAGCTCACGACTGGCGAGTGCGGCGATAATGCGCAAGCGTGTCGGGTCACCCAGCGCCGCGAAGAGATCGGTCAAGCCCGCCAGCGCCTGGCCGGTGGGCAGGGCCTCTCGCGCGGCACGGACCGCTTCGACATGGACCACGCGATCATCGCAGGCAAGGTCGGTCGTGGTGACAAGTTGATCGATTTTGCGCGGTCGTGGCATCAACTCGGTCCTCATTGCGAGACGACGTCTCACAAGATGAATAACAATTCAATCGTTGATAGACTGTACCGCAACGACCGCTTGGCGGCAAGAGGCCGGAGGGTCTGATCGCTTTGACGTGAGCCGCGAGACGCATTCGTCGAGAGCGCGGCGTGGTTACCACTGGTCACCTTTGATGCGCTGGAGAGAAAGGAGCGCGAGATCATGACGGAGACGATGGACAACGGCAAGGCAATCGCGGCGCAGCTTCGTCAGGTCCGGCAGATCCGGCAATACCGTCCGGACCCGGTTCCTGAGGATGTGCTAAATGAGTTGCTAGAGATTGCCCGTTGGACCGGTAGCTCGCGGAACACGCAACCTTGGCATTTCGTTGTGATCGACGACAAGGCGATCCTCCAGCAAATCAGCCAGATTCGCGCTCCCATTAACTGGGTGGCCGATGCGCCGCTGGCGATTGCGATCGTTCTCGATGGCGCGAGTCCGATCACCGAGGCGTTCGACGAGGGCCGGATCACCGAGCGCCTGCTGATCGGGGCTCGCTTCTTCGGGCTGGGAGGCGGCACCGCCTGGTTTGGCAACGAGGCGCAGCAAGACGAGGCCAAGCGCATTCTCGGCATCCCGGCCGAGCGGACAGCACATTCCGTCGTCACGCTGGGCTATCCGCTGACCGCGAAAGATCACCGGCCGAATCCCGTGCAAGGGGGGCGCAAGCCTCTTGCAGAGATCGTGAGCTTTCATCGCTTCGGCGCATCGCGCCTCCGCTAGAGGTCAGCGAGCTATCAGGAATCAGCCTTCGGCCGTCAGTGGGGGGTGTGGAGGGGTCAGGAGTCGGGAGTCAGGGATCAGATGGGGGCTGGGGTTAGAGAGGTGGGCTTCCAGCCCCCACCCCCCAACCCCCAGCCACTAGCCCCACACCGCCCCTGTTTGCGTGTTGGCACGGAGTGTGCTCTGGGACACCACATGGCGAGCGATGGTGCTGGTCGGTTGTGCTCAATGAGCCGCATCGAAAGGATGGTTCCATGTATATCGGCGGTGGAGCGGTACTCCTGATTCTCATTATCCTCTTGTTGATCCTGCTCTTCTAATGAACGGCAGTATGGTTTCGTGCGATGAGCCCTCCACCGCCGTGGATGACGAGGCGCGCACTGGTCACCGAGTGGCTAGGCCACACATTACGAGCCGAGGTCACTCCCTCGGAAAGGAGCGCCGATGAGAGGGCCGATCAAGCAGACGTTCGCGATTCCGGCAGCGGCCGGAATGACGCCGATGATCGCGATGATCGTTCCCCACGTTCCCTCGATAGCGAACAGGCCAATGAGGATCAGTGCGATGCCAAGGAGCACCCGAGCAGCTCGACCGATTGGACCAGCCATGAAACGGGCAAACGCCATCGATCCCCGCTCCGGCTGCTGCACTTTCCTTTCCATGAACTACCTCCTTCCATCTTGGAAGCAAGCATAGGTCGCTTCGGGTAACGGCCGCGCAACAGGCGGCGCCGGTTCCGCAACACGCCTGCAACAAACTGCTCGCCCTGGTGTCCCAGGATCACTCGGGGATGGAGATACGCTCCAGGCCGTGATAGACGTTCGCGCGCTGGTCGCGGAGAAAACCGACGAGCGTCAGGTTGAAACGGCGCGCGAGATCAACGGCCAAGCTGCTCGGCGCGGAGACGGCGCAGAGCACCGGGGCGCCAGCAGCGATCGTCTTTTGGGTAAGCTCGTAGCTCGCACGCCCGCTGACCAGGATGATCCCCTCCCGCAGCGGCAGGTGCCCTTCCAGCACCGCCCACCCAATGAGCTTGTCCAGCGCGTTGTGCCGGCCAATATCCTCACGCAGCGCAACGAGATCGCCAGCAGCATTGAAGAGAGCCGCGGCGTGCAAGCCGCCCGTTCGCGCGAAGATGCGCTGGCGATCGCGCAGTACCCTGGGCAGGGTATACAGGACCTCAAGGGGAACATGAAAGCCAGGCGGCAACGGTTGCAGGCCGGCCAGGCTGAGCGCTTCGATACTGTCCTGGCCACAGACGCCGCAGGCACCGGTCATGAGGAAACGCCGGTTGAGGATCCGGGCACCCGGCTCAGTTCGGCGCAGATCGACCGTCACAACGTTATACTCCTGCGGCCCGTCGCGCTCTCGGTCAACGCAGTAGCGGATCTGCCGGATATCCTCACGGTCGCGCACAATCCCTTCCGCGAAGAGGAAACCGGCGGCGAGGTCGAAGTCATTGCCAGGAGTCCGCATCGTCATGACGAGCGGCACCGTGCTGTCGCCCACCGTGAGCCGGATTTCGAGCGGCTCCTCCGTGGCCAGGGAGTCCGTCTGCCTGCGCGTTCGGCTCCCTTCAAGGGCCACAATCGTGGCGCGCGTCTGACTTGTCGCTCGTCCGTCCATCGTGCTCAGTCCGCCGCGACACCAGCCGTGGCCAGTGGCTCGACACGCACCACGGTGTTGTAGTCGGGCACGCGAGACTGCGGCGAGCGCCGCGCGGGGTCAAGTAGCACATTCCCTTCCGGCCAGTAGACCTGCAGATTGCGCGGTGCCACGGGCGCGAGCCGGATTCGTCCCTCGAAGGTTCCGTGATCGCTGCACAGACGTACGCGGTCGCCCTCTCGGAGGCCAAGCGCAGCCGCATCGGCGGCGTTCATGAAGATCGCGTCCCGCATCGCGCCGGTCAGGGCGTCTTTCCGCTCCTGCACCATGCTGTTGAACTGCTTGCCGCGCCGGGTTGAGAGGCGGAACATCCCATCCGGGACCTCTACCTGCGGCAGCGGCACGGGAGCGAAATGCGCCTTGCCGTCCGGAGTAGGGAACCGCCAGCCGGCGCAGAGATGCGGCCCGCCGTACTGCACCTGATCCCCAGTCTTGCGCAAGTGCTGGATACCATCGTACATCGGCACGACTCGGGCAATCTCCTCCCGCAAGGCTTGCGTATCCGGGTAGGACAGTCGGTCCGCCAGATCCGGCCGGGCGCGGCGGGCCAAATCCAGGAAGATTTCCCACTCTGGCCGCGCCTCCCCGATCCGGCGGCCGGGAATCTCCGGGCTAAACATAATGCGCCGCTCGGTGGAGGTTTGCGTTACGCCGCCGGGCGTCTCGTAGCGTGTCGCGGCCGGTAAGAGGACGACGGTATCAGCGGGCTCGACGAGCATCTGGCTGGAGAGGACGATATCCTGGTGGACGCGGAGTGGCACTCGAGCCAGGGCTTCCTCGACATAATGAGGGTCTGGCATCGTCTCCAGGAAGTTCCCGCCGGCGGAATAGAGGACGTCGAGCGCGCCTTGGTGCGCGGCGTCGATCATCTCCGGGGCCGTCAAGCCAGGCCGGTCGGGGACGGAAAAGCCCCAGTGCTCGCTCAGCCGGGCCGCGTGCTCCGGCGTAATCGGGAGCCCGCCAGGGAAGGCCGTGGCATAGGCGCCCATCTCCGCGCCGCCCTGCACACCGGAATGCCCGCGGATCGGCATCAGGCCGCAGCGTTCGCGGCCAACGAAGCCGCGCGTCAGCCCGAGATTGAGCACGGCACGCACGTTGTCCTCCCCGAAGATATGCTGTGTCGAACCCATGCTCCAGACAAAGACGGCGGTCCGGGCGTTGCCGACCAGCTCGCCGAAAGCGCGCATCTCAGCGGTGGTGGCGCCGGATTGGCGCTCCAGCTCCGCCCAGTCCATCGCCTCGACCGCTGCCCTCGTCTCCTCGAAGCCAGCAGTAAAGCCTTGGATAAAGCTGTGATCAATCAAGTCGCGCTCCAGGATGTGCTTGAGCGCGCCGTTGAAGAAGGCGATGTCGCCTCCGGTATGGATGAGGAAGGTCGGGTCGGCCAGGCGCGTACCAAAAAGCGCGCTCTCGATCACCGAGGGGATCCAGTACCGCTCCATGCCGGGCTCGCGGTAGGTATTGACCAGGACGATGCGCGTGCCAGCTTTCTTGGCGAAGTACATGTACTTCGTGGTGACCGGCTGGTTATTGGCGGGATTGGCTCCGACGAAGACCAGGAGGTCGGTGCCGATCCAGTCGCTATAGGAGCAGGTCGTGGCGGCAACGCCCAGGGCCGCCTTGAGAGCCACGGTGCTTGGTGCGTGGCAGATGCGGGCCGCGTTATCAATGGAGTTGGTGCCCATGGCGCGGACAGCCTTTTGCGCCGCGTAATACGTCTCGTTTGGCGTGCCACGGCTGGTGAGATAGAAGGCGATGCGGTCCGGACCGGCTTGCTGGATACGCCCGGCAATGAGCGTGAGCGCCTCATCCCAGGAGATACGCCGGAACCCGGGCTCGCCGGCGTGACGGACCATGGGATAGGGGAGGCGGCCGAGGTCACGCAGTTCGGCGCTGGTCCGGGCTCGTAAGGCGGCGACGTTCTCCAGCAGGCGGATATCGAGGGCGGGCATGGTGTTGAGGCGGAGCAGCCGCAAGCGGATGTTGCAGAGATGGATGCCGGGCATCGTCCAGTCGTGCAGTCCGGCAACGCCCAAAGCACAGCCATCGCAGACGCCTTGGGAGAGGATACGCCAGGCGAACCCGGCCTGATCGCGATTTTCCCAAAGGGCGCGGGCGATCTCATTGAAGTTATTCGGGTGCTGCTCGCCGATGCCGAACGGCTTCCAGCTTGCCCAATGGGCGGGAGTCCAGAGTCCTCGCGGAATGTGTGGCTTTGTCGTCATCGTCACGGGCTGGTCCTCGGGGATGATCCTCAGTCATGGCATGATCTCACGCAGTAATGATACTCCTATAAGCACTCATGTATTGTCCTTGTGTTTTGGAAGTTCTAGCCAGATCGTAACCTGGGTTGAGCGCCACCTTTGGCGCGAGCCAGAGCCCCGCGCAGAAGCGGACTCACTGGTGTAGAGATGATTGCCAGCGCAAACGCAGGAGCGCAACGCTGGTTCGGCATCGCGCGGGCCGAAAGACCCTCCCTCGCGTTGCTCGGGACAAGGCTCACCACGCAATCAAGCCCCCTGAAGGGGGCTACCTATGACCAGCCGGCTTTAGCCGGCTTTGTGATCTCAGCGCGGGGACTTAAGCCCCGCGCGAGTGGGTTGAGCCCCGCGCGCCGGGCCAGAGCCCTGTCCCCAGCGCAGCGACAAAGCAAGAGTTGGATCTGACTTGCTCTGGCAGCCATGCAGGCGTGCTCAAGAGCGCCGGTGCAGCGCTGCCTCGATCTCGGCAATCGTCGCTTCGGCGTCGGCATGCACCGCCTCGCACCCTGTGACCGTCACGCCGAGCGCGGCAGCGACGGCACGAACGGCTGATGCGCGTTCGGGTGTGATACACAGGCAGACAACGGCGCCGGTGACGGCGCCGCTTGGCTGAGCGAAGACAAGTCCGGCCTGGATATACGAGGCATGCTCCCCGGCACCCTGGCGCAGTATTGCCGCGGCAATCGTCCGCCATTCAGCACGGCGAGAGGCGAGGCAGTCATTCATGACGTATCCTATCGGCTGAACGATCCGGTAACATTGCACATCCGGAGACATCGGCCATATGACTCGCCTCCTCACGGCGTGTGCCCATGGCAGCCGTCAAAAGGTGCAGGTCAGACCACCGTCCACGACGACGGTCGCCCCGGTGATGTAGGTGTTCCTCGGCGAGCAGAGGAACAGCACGACCTCCGCGATCTCCTCGGGTTCAGCCGCACGCCCAAGCGGGATACGCCGCTCCTGGACGTACCACTGCTTGAACCGCTCGCTCTCCAATTCATCAACACCGTCAACGATCGACATCGCCGTGCGGACGAACCCAGGTGCAACAGCGCTGACCAGGATGCCATGCGGCGCCAGATCGCAGGCCAGCGCCCGCGTCAGACCGCCGAGCGCTGCCTTCGCCGCGTCGTAATGGCTGGCTCCGACCTCTGCCACGAACTGGTGCACCGACGTGACGTTCACGATCCGCCCGCCCCGCCCCTGCCGGATCATCTGCTCACTGACCGCGCGGGCGCAGTTGACCGATCCGTGAAGGATCACCCGCACCACATGGTGCCAGCGTTCCATCTCATCTGCCGGCGGCGGAAAAGGCAGTGCGGAGAAGACACCGGCGTTGTTGACCAGGATATCGAGCCCGCCCAGCTCGGCGACAACGGATTGGACAGCCGCCTCGACGCGCGGCGCATCGGTCACGTCCAAAGGCAGGAACATAGCGCGAATGCCTTGGGACCGCAGCCGCTCGACCGTCGCGGTGCCTTCGTCAGCCAGTACGTCAGCAATCGCAACCGAGGCGCCCGCCGTGCCGAGCGCGCGGGCGATTGCCGCCCCGATGCCGCGTGCGCCGCCCGTGACAAACGCGACCTTGTCCGCGAGCTCCCCCACCGCGCACCTCATTCGCGCAACGCGCCAGCGATCAGGCCGGCAACGAAGGAGCGCTGCCCCACGATGTAGACGAGCACGACCGGGAACGTGGCTAGCAGCAATCCGGCCATGGTGGCGGGGATATTCAAGTTGTATTTCGACTGGAACGTGGCTATGCCGACCATCAGCGTCCGTAGCTCCTCCCGCTGTAGAAAGACGAGCGAGATCAGGAGCTCGTTCCACGCCCACAATCCGTTGACGACCGCCGCCGTCACCAGCACCGGCCTCGACAGGGGCAGCACGATTTCCACAAAGGCGCGTGAGCGGCCACCCCCGTCCAGCGCGGCCGCCTCTAGGAGCTCGCGCGGGATACTCCGGAAGAAGTTGTAGAGCAGAAAGGTGGTGAAGGGGAACATCAGGCCCGCGTAGACGACGGTAACGCCCAGCCGAGAGTTGACCAGACCGAGCGAGGCGACCGTCTGATAGAGCGGGATCAGCACCACGATCGGCGGCAGAATCATCAGGCTTGCGATCAGGCGGGCGATCAGGGTGCCCCGCCGCCGGGTGAGCCAGGTGAGTGCATAGGCAGGGGGCGCCGCGACAACGAGCGAGAGCGCCGCGCTGCCAGCGGTTACCAGCACGCTGTTCAAGAACCAGCGAGCAAACCCGGCCTCAAGCGCGGTGCGGAAATTCGCGAGCGTCGGCTCTAGCGGAAGCGTCAGAGGCGCATCGAGATAGGCATCTCCCGTCTTCAGGCTGTTGGCCGCCATGAAATAGAGGGGGATCAGGTTGATCAGCACCAGTGGCGCCAGGATCACATGCACCGCCGGGCTGATGCGCATCGGCCGACCACGCCCGCCCACGCCCTACTCCTCCTTTCTTCCCCACAGCGCGCTGGCGACCATCAGCGCCAGGCAGGAGAGAAACAGCGCAAAGGCGGCCGCCGCCGCAATGCCCAGCGCCCCGGTTCCATAACCGAACGCCTTTCGGTAGATGTACAGCTCGGTCACCATCGTGCTGGTGCCGGGCCCTCCCGTTCCATTCGAGATGATGTAGACGTACCCGAAGACCCAGCTCAGCATCGTGATGCCTTCAATGATGACGTAGAAGAGAATGACGTCACGGATTTGCGGCACGGAGATCGCGCGGTGGCGCTCGAACCAGCCCGCGCCGTCGAGCGTCGCAGCCTCATACAGCTCGGCGGGAACCGAGAGCATCCGCGTGAACATCAAGACGACGCCGAAACCGAGCTCTTTCCAGATAATGACGCCCATCAGCGTGAGGAGAGCGTAGCGAGGGCTGCCCAGCCAGTCGAGCGCGGCGAAGTCGAGACCGATCGCCCGGAGGACAGTATTGACCGTGCCGTTCAATTCGAGAAACCGTGCTGCGATGACGCCGACCGCGGGCACCGCCAGCACGTACGGGAGGAAGATGAGCGTTTGGTAAGCACGCGCGCCCCACGGCCGCTCGTAGAGCAGCGCCGCAAGCGCGACCGACGCAACGGCCAGCACCGGTACGCAGGCCATGAGCGTGAGGTTGTGCCGCAATGCTTCCCAGAATCCTTCATCGCGCAGCAAGTAGTCGTAGTTGCGCAGCCCGACATAGGTACGGCGATAGCCGCTGACCCGGTGCAGGCTCAGCCAAAAGAGGTTCGCCACCGGATAGACGTAGGTGAACCCGAGCGCTGCAAGTCCAGGCAGCAACCAGAGGAGCAGGAGCGCATGAGACCGGAGCGGCAGGGCGCGTGCTGGCCAGCGTATGCCTCCACGCCCTGCCAGCCGCGGCGCTGCCGTTGTTACAGCGCTTGTTGCCAGGCCCGGAAGTTGTCGACCTCCTCCGGACTCTCCTCCCGCCACTGCTCAACCACCTGTTGCATCAAGTTGATGACATCCTCAGCCGATTTGGACTTGGAGAAGAGCAACTGCATGCCCGCGAAGTTGCCGTCCGCATCGAGCTTGAGTGGGATGAAATTCTCAGGGTACGGACCGCCACTCTTCGTCATCCAGTCGAAGAGCTGCTGCTGTTGCGGGAGCGTGATGCTCTCGGTCGGGAACCGGTCATCGGCGGGGATGGATCCCGTGATCTCGTAGAATCGCCGCATCCGGTCAGGACCGTGAACAAATTTGATGAACTCCGCGGCAAGCTCCTTCTCCTTAGCGAAGGAGGGGATGGCGAGGGTCTGCGATGTGCTGCCAAAGGTGCCCGCCAGTTGCCCATTGCCATAGCGCGGCGTCTTCAGCACGCCACACTTGTCCGGCCCCATCTCGGTGACGAATTTCCGGATGTCCGAGCCGGCGACGTAGGCCATGGCGGCTTTGCCCTGCGACCAGAGCGCCTGCCCCTGATAGAGCTCCAGGGAGGTCACGTCGTCGTTCCAGAACTGCCGCTGAATCGTCTCGTCAACGCGGTGAACCCATTCCGAGAACTTCGGCTCACGCAGATCGCCATCGGTGACGGCGGCCATGAGCTCCTTAATGGTGTTGAGTGTTTGGACGGAGAGGACCGAGAAGAGCCAGCCGCCGAGCCAGCCATCCTTGATTCCCCCGGCCAGCGGGATGATGCCGGCGGTCTTGAGCGCGTCGCCAGCCGTCAGTAATTCATCCCAGGTCTGCGGCGGCGCCTCGGGATCGAGATTGGCCTTTTGGAAGAGCTCTTTGTTGTAGAGCAGCGGGAACGATGGCTGCGTGTACCACGGCGCCGACCAGAGCTTGCCGTCAAACGAATCTTCCTGATGGTTCAGATAGTGCTGCCACTCCTCTTGGGGCAGGAAGTCGGAGATCGGTGCCAGATAGCCTTTCCAGGCCATTGCCAGGGTGTTGATTCCACCCCAAAGATACTGAACGTCCGGCCCTTCGCGGGCAGCCGCAGCCGCCTCGAATGCCGGGTAAAGCCCATCGGTTGTTTGCAGTACCGTTTCGACCGTCACGCCAGGATGTGCCTGCTCGAAGAGCTGGACGGTTTCCGCCATCCAATCCTTCGCGCCCTGCGCTTCCTGATCGCCCCACCACCAGACGACAAGCCGCTTCTCCTGGGCTCGTGCTACTCGCGGGCGGAACGATCGTGACGCGGTCGCCCCCGCGGTCGCGCTCCCGAGCACAGCGAGTGCGCTAGCCGAGCGTTTCGCAGACTCCGCAAGAAACTCACGCCGTGTGATCTGAGACGGATGCTCACCAGTCATGAGCGCA
>JBHOQQ010000149.1:0-34833 GCA_042408955.1 Thermomicrobiales bacterium | reverse complement strand
CGACGAGGACGTCATCGCGGACGTGGATTGCAACGTGGTGATGACCGACCGCAACGCCTTTGTGGAGATCCAGGGCACGGCGGAACGCACGCCATTTCCCCAAGCAACGCTTGACGACCTGCTCCTCCTCGCGAGCATCGGCCTCGATCATCTCTTTGCCGCCCAACGCGAAACACTCGCCCGGGCGTGAAGCGATGTCCGACCGGTGAGATCGGGCCAGCGCTGCCGCGCTATGCCGGCCTTGTCACAGTCACAGATCGCGGGCGATTGCGATCAAAGCTCGCTTGAGGCTCTCGGTCGCTTCCTGGCTACAAGTGCCGATTCTCAGGTAATTCGTCAGGAGAGGATCATCTGGCCGGTGCACGAGGATGCCGGTTTCGGCTAGCCGGTCCGCAATGAATGACGCTGTCCCCCGTTCGACCCTCACCGCAACGAACGGCGCCCATGAAGGCAGCGGTCGCACCATGTTGAGCTTTCTGAGCATGCGAAAGAGGCGGGATTTCTCGCGCCGAACGTATGCCAAAACCGCGGCATCATAAACAACGTCCTCAAGCACGCTTAGCGTCCGGAACATCGGAGCAAGATCCAGCTCGGCTCGCTGCGCGCGCCTGATGCGTTCGGCAACGCCCGGACGCGCCACGGCGTAGGCTGGCGCCGGTCCTCCCCAATCACACCATGCGCCAATAAGGCGAAGCACGACGATATTCTCAAACTCGCGAACCAGCGGCAAAACCGATGGAGCTTGCGGATCAGCGTATCGCTCATCAACCGCGACAAGAGCGCAACCTCGTGCGAGCCGCACGACATCCTGGATTGAGGTCACTGTGCCAGTGGGATCGTTTGGACTCATCAGCAACGCAACGGCATTGCGAGGAAGGAGCCGCGCTTCCGTTGCGGTAAGTTCCACTGCGAATCGGTGGCTCCGCGGCCAGGACGTCACCACGCGCCCACCTTCCGTCACGAGCGGTACCGCGGTGAGCGCGGTCGGCTCAAAGGTAAGAACTGGGCCGTCGCGCGGATGAGCATCAAGCACCGCTGCCAGAAGCGCTTCGATGCTCTCCCCGATGACGACCCAATCGGCTGGCAGACCCAGGACCTGAGCGAGCCGTTCCCTCGTCAGATGCCTCCACCGGTCCGGCTCCCCGGCTGGATCGGATGCGCGGGTTACCATCGCCACCATGCGACTGCTCGGTGGAAAGACGGGCACGGGACGATCCAAGCGCAGCACGCCGGAACCGGTCCACGGTGAGACGGGTGCGGAGGGATGAGCAGCAGCCGCAATCACGCTGGGATTCCCGTCACACGCCACGGTTGGCGATCTGGTGAGCGGAGCGAACGCAACGGAAGCTCGTGGATGACGATTCCTCCGCCAACGCCAAACGCAACGTTCCGCACCAGCGTGCCTCCAGGCGTCCGGCCGAGCGAGTTGCCAAGATGCGCATGACCATGCAGCACCAGCGCGACGTCGTGGCGATCGATCACCCGAGCGAGCTCGCTGTTCCCCAGCAGGGGGTATTTCGCGACAGGCTCCCGGCCAAGCGTGGTGGTCGTCGGAGCGAAGTGCGTCACAACCACCTTGATGTCCGCATCGAGCGAGGCCAATGCCGCATCAAGGCGAGCAGCCTCTCGCCTCGCCCGCACCGCGAGCGCCTGCCAGGCCCGGCGTGGAAGCGTGTCAGGCTCTTCATCGGGCCAGAAGCCACCGCCCGATCCCCCTACCCCGGCAAAGCCAACGCGGATGCCACGGTCAAATACGACAGTTGTACCCTCCAGCACGATGACTCCCGCGCTGGTGAGAATGCTCTTGAATGCTTTCATCCTCATGCTGCGGCGGTCGTGGTTGCCCAGCACCGCCACGATGGGGATGTTCACCAGCCGGAATAGCTCCGCCGCAAGCTCGGCTTCAACGATCCTTCCGCCATTCGTGATGTCCCCAGTGACGACCAGAACGTCCGCGCGGTGATTCACCCGGCTCACCTCGCGGACCAGCTCACTCGGTACGGTGCTTCGGATGTGCAGATCACCTACGGCAGCGATGCGAAACACGGTTCGAGTCCCAGCCAACGTCAGACGCGACACGATCTTCGGATGCACGTGCGTGCATGACCTCCCTCATACCAAGTCTAGCGCACAAGCCCAGTGAGGGCGACAGGCGGGATTCGCCAAGACCGGGACTTTGGAACTGGCGGGCCGAGACATTTGTCCCTTCACGATGCAGGACACAAAGGAGATTGCTAATGGTTGACCCGTTCGGCCTAGGACATTACGGTACGCACTAGGACTTCTCTCCTAGTCCGAGTGGGTCTTGCCAGCAGGAGCGCGTGACGGTGAACCCGAAAATCGTCCAATCCATGGCCAGCGTCGGCCTGCTGAGCATGCTCGTAGCCGCGGTGGGCTCGGCAACCGCGCATGGCGTCCCCAAATTGTTCGAGCGTAAGGCAGCGGCCATTCGCCAGCAGATCCAATGCCGTGACATCGATCCTGCATGGAACGAGATCGCGGTTGATTTCTCCTCACTGACTCCTCTCGCAACGGGCCGCGCGATCCGGCAAAGCGATGGCACGGTGGCCGCGCTCCTGGTCATTACCGCTGTCAATGAGCGCGGGGAAGTCACCACGTTTGATTACTCAGCAAGCGTTCGCATTTCAGCCGTGATCATCCAAGCTGCCGGGAGCGCGTCGGTGATTGAGATTGATCCACCGTCTCGAAGCGGCACCGGCTTGAGAACGCCGGACACTCAGGCTATTGCCTCGATTTCGCTGTGCTATCGCATTACCGTGCCACCTCCTCCACGCGCTGGCACTCCTGCCCCACAGCCATCCCCAGAGCGCTCGCCAACACCTACGAGGCCACGTGGCACGCCGACACCAACCACTGAAGCGTACGACGTCGCCGCGGTCGAGACCGCCAAGGCGCTGGCCGCCGAGGCGACCGCTGCCCGCGCAACTGCCGCCGCGTTGCTCACAACTGTCGCCCAGCAAGACGCCACGCTCGAAGCCGAGCGGCGGTCGTCGAGCGCCACGGCCATCACGCTCGCCACGGTGAATGCAGCAGCGACAGAAGCGGCGGCTGCGCAAGCGACAACGCTGGCCAACGCTCATGCCAGCGCGACCGCCGAAGCCGCCGACCGTGCGACCGCCGAGGCTCGCGCTGAGCAAGCGTCTGCAACCGCTGCCTCGCTGATTACTACCGCCACGATGGCTTCGGCCGCCCTGGCGACTGCCCATGCCGAGCAAACTGCCGTCGCGGCAACGGTCGCCGCGCTGATGACGGAAGTGGCCGCTCCGACCGCTACCCCTACGCCACCGCCGGCGATCTACGAAGCGACATCTGGTAGGGAGTTCTCAGCGTGGCCCTCGCTTCCGGAGGGATGGAGCGTTGATGGCCCGGTGCTTAGGTACGACGGCCAGCGATTTACCGCCTATGCCGAGCCGCCTGTGCATCCCGCCGGCATCACCGATCATGCCGTCGAAATCGAGTTCCGTGTGCTCGAACAGCCGAAGTGCGGGACGAATTTCGGCGTCGTAATTCGCGGCAGCGATGCTGGCTACTACGCTGGCGGCGTGGAATGGAATTGCGATCCAGCGGTTCACATCTGGACACCACAGCAAAGCCTTGGCCAGCAGTCAATCGACCTGAGTGCCGGCTGGCACACCCTGCGCGTCGAAGCCAGCGGTCAGCAAATCTCCGTCACGTTGGACGGCAAGGTCATCCTCCAACGTGAGGACTTTAGCCAGCCAGCGGGAGGCCAAGTGGCGATCTGGAGCGATGGGGTGCCGCTGGAAATCCGCGCATTCCGTGAAATCGGCCTCGAAAGATGAGCGCATTGACGCGGCTTGCGCAGCGACAGCACCACCGGCGTGGTGCCGGTGGCATCCTCGGGCTGCAGGCAATGATCTTGATCGTCATCGTCGCCACGTTGCTTCCAGTGCCGGGACCGGTCGGGGCAGTCGGATCACAGCCCGTATCCGTTACCACCATTCGATTGCGCCCAACGCCCGGCTCAGCGGTCAAGGGACGGGCAGTGTTTCGCACGTATGACAGCGTCACGACGGTTGAAGTGCTGCTTGTGCAGGGCGAGGATCGCTACATCGTCGAGATCCGGCAAGGCACCTGCCGAAACGCTCTTGGCAAGCCCTTCCTACCCCTTGCCGATGCACTGCCGGGAACGCCCGCTACCACCCTCATCGACCTGTCGTTGGCTCAACTCATGTCCAAGGAAACCATGGTCGTCGTCTTGCGTCCGGCGCCTGACCTTTCCACCCTGTACCGGCCGGTGAATGTGGTGGCATGTGGCCAGCTTGGCGGTGGCAAACCCACCGCTAAGCCCCCGCGCACGGGCGTCGCCTCTCCCATGAAGAATGGCTGGCTGCCAGTATCCGTCATTGGCGCCTTAGGCGTTGCCTGTCTTTCGGCTGGCTTGATTCTGCGCTACCGTGAACGCTAGAAGCGGCCTTGGCCATGCGAGATATTCCGCAGCTTCATTCCTCGCGTTGCCGGCGCTCCCGCAGCCACCGCAGCCGGAACCGGCGCCTCGCCTCGACGCGTTCACCATCGCGCTGATCATTGTCGTCGTGCTCGGGATCGTGTCGTTGCTTGCGCTGGCCACACGACCACTTGTGGCTCAGCGGCTCGGCGGCTCGCGGCGCGGTATCGCTGAGCCCCGTCAGCCGGAGAGGCTTGAGCGAGAACGGCCTCCTGTCCACACACCGGGCCGTGAAGGTGCCGTCCCGCCTACTGAGGCACCGTTGGTCCGCCCCGAGACGATCGCAGCCATTGCCGCGACCATCACGCGGCTCCTCACGGCAGCGAATACCGGCGACTATCGCACGGGTCTTAGCCTCTACACTCGCGCCTTTCGGCAGCGATCAGCCGCGCAGGCAGGCATGACCGAAGCCGAGTTTGAGGCAGCGCTTGCCTCCGCTCCTCCTCCGCCTCCAGAGGAGTGGCTCTCCTTGCAGGCAATCGACTCGGTGGAGCTTCTCCCGGATGGCCGCGTCGCCGTAGTGGCTTTCTACCAAAAAGCGACTGGAGCACCTCCGAGTCCCGAGCGGTATATCTTTGTGCAAGACCAACCAGGGCGATGGCTCATCGACGACATCGCCCCAGCGACCGCGTGAGCGCTAATCGTCCTCAGCCACGCCGTCAGAGGTCTCAGACCCATCGAACGCGATCCGCCCGATGAGCTCAGGCGAGGCCTGGCGGATGCGCTGCCGGATTTCCTCCATGATCTCCGGATTGTTCTTGAGGTATTCCTTGGCGTTCTCGCGGCCCTGACCGAGGCGCTCATCTCCAAGCGCGAACCACGCGCCGGTCTTCTTGACGATCCCGAGATCGGTGGCAACATCCAGCAGGCTGCCCGCGACCGAAATACCCTCGTTGTACATGATGTCGAATTCGGCCTGGCGGAAGGGCGGCGCAACCTTGTTCTTGACCACCTTCACGCGAACCCGCGACCCGACGGAATCCTGGCCATTCTTGATGGTTTCCGTTCGGCGGATGTCTAGCCGGACCGAGGCGTAAAACTTCAGCGCGTTGCCCCCGGTCGTCGTCTCGGGATTTCCGAACATGACCCCGATCTTGGAGCGCAACTGATTGATGAAGATGACACACGTTTTCGACCGTGAGATCGCCCCGGTAAGCTTGCGCAGCGCTTGGCTCATCAGGCGGGCTTGCAGGCCGGGCAGTGAATCGCCCATATCGCCATCAATCTCCGCCTTTGGCACTAGCGCGGCCACCGAGTCGATCACGACCACGTCAATCGCACCGGATCGTACGAGCGTCTCAACGATCTCCCGCGCCTGCTCACCCGTGTCCGGCTGGGAGATGAGCAGATCGTCGAGATTTACTCCCAAACGCGCAGCATAAATCGGGTCCAGCGCGTGCTCTGCATCGATGTAGGCGGCCACACCGCCCATCTTCTGCGCCTCGGCAATGACATGCAACGCCAAGGTGGTTTTGCCGGACGACTCCGGCCCATAGATCTCAGTAATTCGGCCACGGGGTATGCCTCCGATGCCAAGCGCGAGGTCCAGCGCGATGCTTCCCGTCGGAATCGCCTCGACTTGCATCGAGTGGGCTTCACCCATCTTCATGATCGAGCCCTTCCCAAACTGGCGCTCGATCTGGCTGATCGCAAGCTCTATCGCACGGTCGCGATCTGACATATGGATGTCCTTCCTGGAAGGCAGCGGCAGCGGCACCAACGTCCTAGAATACTTGTTCTAGGAGCTGCCGCCATCATAGCGAATTTTACCCCGCCCGTCAAAGGCTTGTGAGTGCCGGCGACACGACAGAGGGGAGACTAAATAGGATTTGCGAGCGCCGGTTCCAACCGGACGGCACGCACGTCGCAAGGCTTCCCGCCAAGCGCGCTCATGCTCAGCCGCATCTCCCTCACGGGTAGATGCGCACTTCGGCCATTCCCCCGATATGACCATCCCCATTGCGATCAACGACGGTCAGCCTCACATACCGGCAAGTGACAGCCGCGTTTTGAATTTGCCAATCACTGTCCTGCTCGAGGCTCCCCTCCCTCAGCAGGCTCCATGCGTCTGGCGTCACGCCCGTCTCGACGCGGACTTCGTCTCCGGGATCCATTTCTGGCGCGAGCCACGCAATCGCCGAGACCGGCACGACGTCGCCGAGATCGAGAACGATGACCACGTCACCGCCTGGCGCCTCAAGCGTGGCGTGCCAGATGCGATCGAATGCACCGTCGAAGAGCATTGCTCGCTCGTCATCAGCAGGCAGATCAACCAGCAGAACCGGATAAGGCTCCGTCGCAGGCAACGCTGCTGCCTGTGCCGTCGCGCTCTCTGGCGTCGCAGTCATCTCTGCGTCTGGTTCCAGAGTGGCAGTTGCCGTAAGCGCAGGGCCTTCGGTCGCCGTCGAGTCCGGCGTCGCCGCCGGCTCAGATGACGGCACCTCCTCAGTTGGCGTGAACGTGGGCTCCTCGATCGCATTTTCGGGTGTCGCCGTCGGGGTCAGATCCAGTTCAGGCGTGCCGGCCGGCGTCTCCGTGGGCGCTGGCGTGGCAGACTCCACCGAAAGCTCACTCGGATTCACGCCTGGCGGTGGCCAGACTTCCACCTCAGCTAGTCCGCCAATCGTGGTTTTGCCCAGAGGATTGTTGAAGAACCAGCGGACGTAACGGCCATTGAAATTGTCGAGCGCCAGGGCCTGCCAGACGCCCACCGGCGCATTGTTCGGCTGGGCCACGGTTATCCAGGTGCTCCGGTCACTCGACACTTGAATCCGCATCGCGTCGGCAAGATCTGGCTGGCCGAAGAGCCAGCGGATCGTGCCGATCGGCTTCACTGCGCCAAGATCCACGTGCACCCACGCTGAGTTCTCTACCTGCCCGGTGATGGTTGTCCAGACCGTGCTGGTATCGCCATCCCAGACGAGTGTCGAATAGGCTGAGTTCCCTGACCGGCTGCTGCCGGCGATGGTATACGGCGTTCCTTGCGGCGTGGGAATCGGGGTTGGTGTGAAGGTCGGCGTCGGAGTCGCCGTCGGAACCGTCCCCGTCGAGCCCGCTGTCGATGGCCAGACCTCAACCTCGGCCAGCCCACCGATCTGCGGATCCAGGTTCGGGTTTGTGAAGTAGAACCGGACATACCTCGCCGTCACATCGGTCAGCAGCTCCTGCCACTCGCCGACGGGCCGGTTGCGGCGCACGCCAAGGGTCTGCCAGGACTTCTTATCGTTGGAAATTTGAATGCGCCAGTAATCGGCCAGCCCCTTGATCCCAAAGACCCAGCGGATCTTGCCGATCGGCTTGGTGGCGCCAAGATCAACGTAGACCCAGGCCGAATTGGGTGGCGAGCTCGCGTTCGTCTGCCACACCGTACTCATGTTGCGGTCCCACACCAAGGTGGAGTACAGCGAGTTCCCCGAGCGACTACTGCCAACGATCGGGTAGGCGGATGCGGGAGGCAAGGTCGGCGTGGCGGTCGGAGATGGTGTGGGGCTCGGTGTCGGCGTCACGGTCGGTATCTCCAGGTTGCCAAGGTACAGCACCGGCTCGTGGCTGTTGTCGGGATCACCGCAGAAGCCGACAGCCGAGGTTTGTGGCCGAGAGGCGCTGGAGAGAAGCCAGGAGCGCACGGCGGCTGGGCTCGCGCCCGGATTGACGGCACGGTACAAGGCCACCGCGCCCGAGACGTGGGCAGCGGCCATGCTCGTACCCGTCCGCGTTGACAATCCACCACCCAGGGCCAGCGACTGAATAGATGTCCCCGGGGCGGCAATGTCAATATCGGGGCCAAAGTTGCTGTAAGAGGCAAAAACGTCGTCCGAACCCGGATTCGTACAATCGAGCGGGTTGGTGCCACCCGGCCGCGGCTGGCCGTCAACATCGGTGAACGCGGAAACAGCGATCACCTCGTCATAGGTCGCTGGCGTCGTCGAAGAGGCGTCAACACCGCTATTGCCGGCCGCAGCCACTACCGTGACACCAGCGTTGACGACACTGCAAATCGCCTCGTGCAGCGCCGTCGAGCTGCACGACCCATCGGCGCCAGCACCAGCAAGGCTCATATTGACGACGTCGATGGTGTCGGCGTGCGCCGCGACCCAATCCAAGCCGCAGATCAAGTTTGAGGTCGTTCCGTTGCCGTAGGCATCGAGAACGCGGACCGACCAAATGCGCGCACCAGGCGCAACTCCCACGACGCCGATACCGTTATCGAGCGCGGCGATCGTCCCGGCGATGTGGGTACCGTGGCCATGAGCATCGCCATAGTTGCCCGTATCAGGACCGTCGCAGTCGACGCCGCCGGCCACGTTCAAATCGGGATTGCTCAGATCAACGCCGGTGTCCAGCACCGCGACGTCAGCGTCAATGCGCGTGTCGTTGCCGTCGATCTGGGCGACGGGATTCCCGTCCGCATCAATCCGGTCAACACCCGTCGGCAACGTTTGATCAGCCACGCTGACCGGCAAATCGGGAGAAATAGACTGTACCCGCGGATGCTTCGCCAGGCGGCGGGCCTGCGCCTCGGTGAGGCGGGCTGCAAACCCAACGATCGCATGACGGTAGAGCCGGCGGGCCTGCACCCCCTCGGCGGCCACGAACGAAGCGGGATCGGCTCCACGGCGAGCCAGGGTGACAATGACATCGCCGGAAGGAATGGTTTGCTCCTGGGCAACAGCGGTCAAAGATGCGAACGAGGCTGGAATCGAAATCGACCATAGAGGAAGTGCCAGCACCCCGAGCATGACAACCATCACCAGGCGCTCGATCCCTCCTCGGATGCCCGTGCGCTCCCTTCCTCCCCTCACCTCGTTTCGCAACGCCCTTCCTCCACTTGGCCGAGCCAGTTGCCCGATGATTATGACAAGTCCAAGCTGGCTTCGAGTTTTCGCGGGTAGGATACGACGTCCGGCGACTCGGCACAACAAGCTGAGAGTATGATGTTACCTATTACTCATATACGCATTCTGAGACTGAGAAGCGCTTGTCACTCGCATCTCAGAAGCACGCGTGAATAGGAAAATCTTCCTAAAACTATGCGTAACTCATGATCGCTGGTCAGCAATCGCATGACCGGGACCCGCCGGAAAAGGCAAGGCCGGTCAATGCGACCGGCCTGCCCACGAGAGACTATACGTCAGTGTTAGGCGGCCCGCCGCCGTGGCCGGCGCCGGTACCATCCATAGGCGGCAAACCCGAGGAGCGGCCAGACGGCGTTGAGCAGCAGGAGTCCTCCTGACGGCTCGTTCGGGGCAACTCCAAACGTGGCCAGGCGCTGGCCTGCCATGGTGCCCGCGCCGGTGTTCGGCGGCTCCTTCGTCGGCACGCAGTTGAAGATCCAAACGTTCGCTCGCTGACCAGCCTTGACGATCACATTGCCCTGCGCATCGACGCTGTCGGATTCGGCATGGCACCAGTCGCCGCCCACCTCCTTGATTTGGTAGGTGCCCGGCTTCAACATGCCGAACCGCAGGATGCCATCTGGGTTGGTAATGCCAGTGCTCACCGGCTTGTACAGACCACCCGTGCGCAGTGACAGCGTGAATTTGACACCGGTCGTCTGAATAGCGCACTCGTTGAACCAGTCGAAGTTCGCCGGGCGCTTCAGCGGCGGCAGCTCGCAGACATACTTGTGGATCACGATGACACCCGTGGTATCCGTGACCTCCTCCGGGATGTTGAAGAAGGTGCAGTAGAAGACGTCACCTTGCCCGAGATTGAAGGAGATGTCTTCGTCCACGGTCTTGAAATCTGGGTTGTTGGGATCCCACCCGCAGAACCCGTAGACCGTGCCGACTCCGGCCGGTGGCTCCTCCTCCAGCGTGTAGAACCCAGCCGGCAGATTGCTGAAGGTCGTCTTGCCCTTCTGTCCGCCATCGCCGGTCACCCGCTTCTGGGCAGCCGCACCCGCAACCCTGAAGGTGACGCCATTCGTGAGCGCCTCGTCGTAGGCGCAGTTGTCCACGAAGTCACTGTAGTACACCCCGGCAAATCCTGGCTCACAGGTGTACTTCGTGACCCGGATCGTCACCGGCTTCGGCTCCGGCGGCTTCACGAAGTTGAGCACCACGACCGTCGTCTGCTGGTTGAGGAAGAT
The DNA here is from genome assembly GCA_042408955.1 of Thermomicrobiales bacterium. Taxonomy (GTDB): domain Bacteria; phylum Chloroflexota; class Chloroflexia; order Thermomicrobiales; family UBA6265; genus CALGSZ01. The sequence goes on along the minus strand of JBHOQQ010000149.1, from coordinate 24,256 downwards.
TTCAACCTCAACCGAGGCGCCGGTCGCCTTCTCGGTCAGGTCATAGGTGCCTGTCGGCAGCGTCGCCTGATACTCGCCATCAGCACCGGCGTTGAACTCGATCGTATCACCGGCACCTTGCGGGTCGAGCGTGAAGCTGGCATTGCCCTTCTTGCAGTTGGCCGTCTGGGCAAGCTTCTTCGTACCCGGATCCGAGGAGTCGTAGAAGACGGTCACCTCGCCACTCTTACCGGCTGGGCAGAAGAACTTGATCACGCGGATCGAGCCCGTGTCTGGCGGCGGCGGTGCTTTCTTGTCAACGATCGTGATTGTCGTCGTCAGACCCGGCTGGACAACGATGTTCGTCTTTGGCGGAACGGGCAAGTAACCCAGCGGCGCCTTGGTCTCCGTCAGCTTGTAGACGATGGTCGGATCGAGGTTGTCGAAGACCACCTGACCGGAGGCATCGGTGCACTTCGCTCCCGCTCCGTCTGGAGCCAGATCGAAGCACGCGTTCTGCACCGGCTGCCCCTTCTGGTTGACTTTCTTGACCAGGACCCGCCCGCGCTTGAGTGTGTTCTTGATCGTGATCACCTTTGTGGTATTCGCGGTGATCGTGATGTTCGTGTCAGCAACCGGTTGGTACGACGCCGAAGGCGGTTGGGTCTCATGGAGCGTATAGGTCCCCACGGCAACGCCGGTGAACGTGATCGTGCCATCGTTGGCCCCATCTGCGCTGTCGCAGCGGGACGGCACCTTCGTCACCACCCCTTGCTTGAGCGAGAAGCACGCTCCGGGCAGCGGGTTGCCTTTGCCGTCAACCTTCTTGACGGTCAGGTTCCCTTTCTCCGCTGGCGGGACTTCGGGCTGGTTTTTGATCTGAAGGTTCAGCGTTTGCCCCGGTTCGACCGTGATCGTCTGATTCGGCGCTGGGTCGTATCCTACCGGCGCCTGCGTCTCGACGAGCGTCCACTCACCGGCTGGCACGTTCTGAATGTAGATGATGCCCTCTTCCAGATCGCCGTCACCGGCGTCCTGATCACAGACTTCGTACTCGAGACCAGCACCGCGGTCGAGACCGAAGCAGGCGCCAGGCAGCGGTCCGCCACCGGCCTCATCGAGCTTGGTGATCAAGATGTTTCCAGGCTTCAGCGTGTTCACGATCACGAAGGTCTGCTCGGTTCCGGCGATGACCTCCACAATCTGGTCTGGCGCAGGATCGTACTCTGGCGACGGCACCTGCGTCTCTCGGAGGGTATAGGTCCCCTTCTCGACGTCATTGAAGCGGATGACACCATCGGCGGAGCCATCGTCCGCATCGCAAACCGGCCCAGCGACGACGGTCGCGCCGTCAAGGAGCTCGAAGCACGCGCCAGGGAGGAGATTCCCCTCTTCGTCGTACTTGCGAACGACCACGTCGCCCGTCGTTACCGGCACCGGCGGATCCTTGATTGTGATAGTGTTCGTGCCAATGTTGATTGTGACAGTCTGGTCGGGCGCCGCCTGGTAGCCCGGAGGTGCCTGCGTTTCGGTGACGGTGTAGTTCCCGAGCTGCAGGTCGTTGAACCGGATGATGCCAGCCGTTCCGTTGGCATCGACACCGTCGTTATCGCAGATTTCGACGTCATCTGGTCCCGTCACCCGGAAGCAAGCGCCACCCTGCGGCAGATTCGTATCCTCCGCCCGCTTAATGATGACGAGATCACCCTCATCTGGCAATTGAATGATGATGATAATGATCACGATGATGATGACGTTCGCACGAACCGTGAATGTCCGCTCGTCCAACGACAAGCCAGCCGGCAACGTCAGGCCGTCCTGAAGGAACGGTGCCTTGAGGTTTCTCGTCGCAACGCCTCCCGGAAGCTGCGACTGGACCGCGCTGTATGTGCCAACCGGCAGTTCCAAGCGTAGGAAGCCTGGCCGGTTGTCGAGATCCTCGGCTCCGCCATCACACGCGATCAGATCTGGCTGCTGCTGATTGACGCTGCTGAGCGCGAGACAACCCCCCTCGACCAGGTTGCCATCCGGGTCTCGGAGCTCAAACTGGACTTGGCCGGTCTCCGGCGGCACAGGCTGATGCGCAAACGTTACTTCCGCCGTCTGATCAGCTTCCACGGTCGCCGTCTGGGACGCCGTATTCTGCTGGTAGCCTTCCGGCGCGTCCGTTTCAGCAACGGTGTACTCTCCGGTTAGCAATCCTTCGACCAGAATCACGCCGGGACTTGCGTCCGCGTCGCCTGGGCCGTTGTCACAGACTGCGGTCGCACCAACGGTGTAGCATCCGCCACCAGCGGGTTGATCCTGCTCACCCGTTGAGACAATCCGGACGTTTCCAGTCTCGGGAACCTCCGGCTGATTGACGAAGGTCACCTGGGCTGGGGTTTCGCCAGCCTGAACCGTCACCGGCTGGTCGGCGCCGCCAGAATAGCCACTGGGCGGTAGGGTCTCACTCGCGACATAGTCGCCAGCCAGCACCCCAGTGACCAGAATGATGCCATCGGCCGGGTCAGCATCGGCATCATCGTTGTCGCAGACCGGGCCAACCGAGGATGCGCCGCTGAGGGCAAAACATGCTCCGGGCAGCGCATTGCCATCTGGATCAACCTTTCGAATCTCGACACTCCCGGTGTCAGGTTCCGGCGTGGCCGTCGGCGTCGGTGTCACTTCGGGCGAGTTTTCCAGAGTGATCTCGACCGTCTGGTCTGGCGCGACGTCGATTTGGACGGGCGCGGCTGCCACGTAACCGGCAGGCGCTTGGGTCTCGGTGAGCGTATACGTGCCGGGAGCGACCTGCTCAATGCGGATTTGGCTCGGCGCATCGTTCGTGTCGCCATCGCCGTTGTCGCAGACCTCGTACGTTGCCGGTCCCTCGAGCCGAACACAGGCATCGGGCAAGCCATCACCGGTATCAGCGTCCACCTTCGTTACCAAGACGCTCCCAGGTGCCTCCGTTGGCACGACGGTGGCCGTCTCGGTCGGCGTCTCGGTCGGCGAGGCAGTTTCTGTCGGTGTCTCCGTCGGAATAGCGGTCTCAGTTGGCGTCTCCGTCGGCGTTTCCGTCGGTGTAGCTGTCTCCGTCGGTGTCTCGGTGGGCAATGCAGCGTTGACGAACGTCACCTCTTCGACGCCACCCGCCGGCACGTTCGCCGTCTTCTGATCGGGATCGGCGCTATAGCCAGCCGGTGCCTGCGTTTCCGAAATAACATAGCTGCCTGGCTGGAGTCCCGCAATCTCGATGACACCGTCCGCCGGATCGGCATCGTCCGCTTGATTGTCACAAACCTCGGTACCGCTGACGTCGAAGCAGGCGCCACCGAGTGGATTCCCGTCCTGATCCGTCTTCAGAATGCGGATCGTCCCAGGCGCTGGCGCGAGCGTGAACGTCACGGTGCCCCGGCCACCAGCTGGGACATCAACCTCTTGAGCCTCGGCTGCCTGGAATCCCGGAACCTCACCGCTGATCGCCACGGTGTGCCGGCCCGGCGGAATGTCGCGAATGTCAATCGTGCCATCGGCGTCGTTGGTGTCGCCTTCGGCGTTGTCGCAAACCTGCCGGTCGTTATCAATCACCACACACGCGCCGGACACGGGCTGCTCGCCATCCGTGATGCGAACGCGGATCGTGCCTACCTGCGCTCGGTTGACGATAGTGACCGAGGCGGTCTCACCCGGCGTCACCGTGACCGTCTCATCGCCACCGGGGTCGTACCCCTCAGGCGCTTGTGTTTCGCTGACCGTGTGCTGCCCAGGGGCAACCCCTTCGATGCGAATCGTGCCTTCAGTGCCATCGGCATCGCCATCGCCGTTGTCACAGACCTGGTCGCCACCATCAACTGCGAAACAGGCACCGCCCAGCGGATTGCCATCAGCGTCCGTCTTTACGATCTCGATCACACCTGGCAGTCGCGGGCTGGTGAACGTCACCTCGGCGGTTCCGCCTGGAGTGACAGTCGCTTGCTGCTCTTGCGGATCGGCCAGTTGATAGCCAGCCGGCACGCTCACTTGCCGGACCGTGTAGTCACCAGCAGGCGAATCGGGCAAGGTCATGTCGCCGTCACTGTCTTGGTCGCACACCTGACCATAGCCAGTGACCTCGTAACAGACGCCGCCGACCGGATTACCCGCGTCATCAACGGTATAGGCGGTCAAGGTGCCAGTGGCGAGGCGGTTCCGGACGGTGACGCGGGTCAGCTCGCCGGCTTGAACGGTGATCTCCTGCGGCTCAGCGCCGACGTAGCCTTCGGGCACCGTCTCCTCGACCACCGTGTAGGTACCAGCTTCCACATCCTCGAAGAGAATTCGGCCCTCAGTGTCATCAGCATCGCCGTCGCCGTTGTCGCAAACCGGACCATAGGTCTGATTGCCCTGAAGCGTGAAGCAGCTTCCTCCCAGGCGCTGGTTGTCCTGATCAACCTTGGTGATGCGTACGCTGCCGGTGGGTGGTGGCGTCGGGGTCGGCGTTGGAGCGAGCGTATTGACAACTTCGACCGTCGTCTCCTCTCCGGCAGTGATGCGTGCGGTTGCCGGATTCGCTGGCTCATAACCTGGCGGAGCCTGGGTTTCCTCGATCCGGACACGTCCGGCATCAAGGCCTTCGATGCGGATTACCCCGTCTGCCGGATCAGCATCGCGATCGCCGTTATCACAGACCGTCAGGTTGTCGACGCTGAAGCACGATCCAGCGAGTGGAGCCCCCGCCTCGTCCACTTTGGTAATGATGAGTGTTCCCGTCGTCGGTACCGCTGGCACCGTGACCGTGACGCTCGCTTCCTCGCCTGGCTGAACCGTCGCCTGCTCCACGCTGGACGCCTGGAATCCTTCCGGCGGTGCAGGCACCGACACGTTGTAATTCCCTGGCGGAATATCGGTTATCAGGATTTGACCATCGCTTTGGTCCTGATCAGCCTGGTCGTTATCGCAGACCGTGCCGTTCGCCGGGCCGCTGACGTCGACGCAAGCTCCGGACACTGGCTGACCGTTGTCATCGACCACGCTGATGCGTAACGATCCGGTCTGAGGAGCGACTCGCTCAGCCTGGAAAACCGCTTCGGCGGTGCCACCCGGCTCGACCGTGACCGATAGCTGGTCGCTACCAACGATTTGGTAGCCTTCCGGCAAACTGGTCGCATCAACAGCAACCTCGTAATCACCGGCTGGAACGTCGGTCTGCGTCATGCGAGCATCGGCATCGTCGCCGTCGCAAAGTTGGCCAAAGCCAGAGACGTTGAAGCAAGTGTTCGGGATTTCGTCTCCCGTCTCGGCATCAACGACATAGGCGACCAGCGTTCCCGTCTGTGGACCGGCTGTCCGGAAGCGGAAGGTGATCGTGGTCGTTTCACCGCTTTGCACCGTCGCCGTCTGTTCCGTCTGCTCTGGTTCAACCCCCTCAGGCCAGCGCGTCGCTGTGACGGTGTAATCGCCTGGCAGAACATTGATGCCAACGTTCCCATTCGCCGCGGTGCAGATTTCGTCCGACGTGCCAGCTTCGCTACTGACCACAAAGCAGGCGTCCGCCACGCGGCCACCCTGGTCATCGCGGGCACGAATGCCTAGCCGCCCTTCCGCTGGAGCAGCGCGACGCGCTTGGAACGGTACCTCCACCGTCTCGCCAGGTTGGACAGTGACATTCGCTTGTGAATCGCCGACGACCTCATACCCGTTCGGCAGTGACGCGGCCACGACCACAACCTGGTAATTGCCAGGCGGCACGTCCGTCTGGGTCATCCGGGCATCGGGATCGTCGCCGTCGCACAACTGGCCGAACTGCGAGATTTCAAAGCACGTCAGCGGCAACTCCTCGCCGGTATCGACATCAACGACGTAGGCGACGATGATGCCTGGCTGCGCTACCTCCTCGGTTGGCGTCTCCACTGGCTGAGCCGTTGCCGTATGGGGAACCTGGAAGGTTGAATCCTCCTGCGCCTCGAAATCGGCGCTGCCGATGCCCTGGTACCCCTGCGGGTCCTGTGTCTCGGTAACCGTGTGCGAGCCTGGATCGACCTGGAACGTCACGGCACCATCGCCGTCATCGTCGCATTGCTCAGGTCCGCCGTCGATCGCATAGCACGCGGGATTGCCAGTGATGACCTCACCCTGCTCGTCAACGGCCACAAACGTGACAGCAACCGCGCCTGGTGCAGGTCCCGTCGTCGGTGTCTCGGCCGGTGCTGGCCCTCCCCCAATCGAAACCGTTACTTCGTTGTCACCTGGCCGTAGCCGGATTCGCTGATCCTCAACGGGCTGCTGGGATGGATCGGTTAGCGTCTCAGCCAGGGTCAAGCGGCCCGACGGGATCCCGTTAGGGAACATCAAGGTCGTCACGCCGTCTGTCTGGCCGTCATTCGGGTCGCAGCGCTGGCTGGCAACCTTATCTCCGGCGTAGACAGCAAAGCAGTTGTCCCCGGGCAAGGGATTGCCTTGCTCGTCCGTTTTCGTAACGGTAAGCTGGGCCGGCTCGACGGACTCCGCGGTCACCAGATTGCCATTTTCATCAACGACAACGTGGACGCGGCCAGGCGGCTCGACCGCTACCCGGCCCTCCGAAACTGGCGCACCGTCGAGTAGCACTTGCAGCGACAATGCTCCCGGCGGCGCGTCGAAGTAGGCTTCCCAGGAGCCGTCAGGCAGTGGGAGCATTGCAATTTGGCCCGCGTCGGTGACCAGTTCCACCTGGTGCAGGAGAGGAATCGCCCGAACTTCTCCAGTCCAGGCATCGATCGAGAAATAGACGCTGAGCGCACCTTCCGGCACCTCTAGCCGGATCGGCTGGCTCTCGGTGATCTCCAGGCCATCCTCACCGATCACGACCACGCCCAAACCGGTCTGCACCTCGAATGTGACCTGGTAGGTTCCGGGAGTGATCGGCACGATCGCGGAGAAGACGGCGCCTTCGGCTCGCTCCAGAGGGATGTCCCCTTCGGGGAAGTCGCCCCGCACGACGAACTGGCTGGGAATGAGGAGCGGCGGTGGAGTGCCAGGTTTGCGCGCAAGCGCCAGCGTCGAAGCGCGAGCAGGCGCCGCCGGTGCGGCCGAGACACTGCCGAGGCTGAGCATCGGAGCGACCATCGATAGGAGCAGGCCCCACACGGCCACAAGGTGCACGACCCACAACCCACTCCCTTGCCGAACCGGGGTAGGAGAAAGAGCCGCTCCAGACCGAGAGACAGGCGTTGGGCGGAACCGGCGTTCACGGGCGCGCATGTGCGTCCTCCGGGAAAGGACCGGACACGCGAAGAGCCGACGTGACTCTCGCAGCTTGTCCGGCAACTACTCCGACAAACCGACGGCGTTCGAACTCAGCGACCGGCGTATCCCGCTCCCAGCCGAAGCGATGCACCTGGCCGGGTACCGACACTATGCCCCCAACCAGCGATGCCGTCAAATGCCCTGGTGTGGGGTACTAGTGCCAACAACTCCGCGGCTGCTACGATCGCTCATCTTACCCGAGATGGGCCCTCCTGGCGCGAGGTCGTCAAGACCCATGCTCTCACTCTTCAAAAACGTGGGGATGGTGAGTTCCGTTTCACAACCGTATGAATCACGGGCACGAGAGCCCCTCATTCGCCCACCCCAGCCCCGGTGGGAACGAAGCTACCGCCGCTCTAGGATCAGGGCAACCTGGTTGCCGATCGCTTGGGCAAATCCAAGATCATCGGGCTTGAGATCGAAAGCATCGCCGTCCCGGTCAGCAAATATCCATCCCCGTTGGACGGCGCCTACTCGCAGCGGCACGATGAGTACCGATGGAAGCGATCTGAGCATGTTCGGCAGGCGCCTTTCCATCTTGTCCCGCTGCGCAACGATGGCGGAGTCATCACGCCGCAGGAAGCCAGTCAGTTGGGTTTCCTCCGAAAGCGCGATCATCGCGGCATCGGTTCCGATCGGCTTACCTACCGCTGCGACCCGTCGCGCAACGCCACTGGCGTCATCTATTTGCCAAATGGCGGCCCTGCGCAGATTGAGCGCCGCTGTCAGCTTTTCGCACGCGTGGGCGAGAATGACGGGCAGCGGTTGATCGCTGATTGCTACCTCGCTGATGTGCAGCAGCGCCGACAGACGCATCGCCAGGTCGGCGCGCTCGCTCGATGCAAGAGAAAGCGGGGTAGGTGCCACCTCTGTCGCGTGCTGCCGCGTGCGAAACTTCCTCGGCGCCCGCTCAACCATGGGCTTCCACGCCTGCAAATCGGTGACCGAGATGAAGACCATCTTGCCGAGCCGCTGCGCCGGTAGTAAGCCACGCCGCACGGCACGCGACACTGTGTGATAAGAAACGCCCTTCAACCGCGCCGCGTCGTCCATCGTGTACAAGGGGCCGGTCGCTTTGAACTTGGGTTCGGCGAAATCCGGAATGTCAGGCATTTCCTCGGTCCCCCACAGAACTTCTCGGCTGATGATGGGATCATACTATCATCCACGCCGAAAACCAAGGAATATCCGCTTGAGGGCCGTGCGATGGCTGATCTTGACAACTGGCGACTTACGACGCGTGTTCGTCTCCTCAATAGCCCGAATGCTGCTGCAGCATCGCCAGCAGGCTTTGCGCGGCCTCAGGATCTCTGGGCAAGCTATGCCGATCCAGGAAGACGTGAGTGACTCCGATCGCCTCAAGGTCGGCCAGGCGGGACCGCACGCGGTCAACCGTCCCGACGATTGCCAGTTGGGCCACGAGCTCGGTGGGAATCAGCGCCCGCGCAGCCGTGATGTCCCCAGATCTTCGAAGCTCCGGGAAGCCGCCTCCACGCGCCAGCACGTCATCAACCCGCATGATTGTTCGGAGTCTGGCGATAAGTCCTGGCACATCGAAGCCAGGAACTTCGAGCAGACGCTCCATCCCCGGCAGCACGTAGACTGTAGCAATCAACGCCTTCTTTCGCTCGAGGACCGGCTCTGGATCGTCGGTAACCATCACGGCTGGATTGGCGAAGAAGGAGAGCGATGCTGGATCCCGGCCAGCTTCGATGGCCGCCTGCCGGGCCGTGGCAATGGCCTGGCGCATGAATGGCACCGAGGCGAGCTCGTTGAAGAGCACGCCATCAAAGCGCCGTCCAGCGAGTTGCAACGCTTTCGGTCCAGCAGCCGCGAGATATCGCGGCGGCGGCGCGGCTGGGTGGACACTCCGCTCCCAATCTCGCACAGGAATCGGTCCGCTCGCGCTAGCTCGAAACGGCGGCGTCCACCATTGGTCCAGTAGCCGAACCGTCTCCTCCAGGAGCGCCAGTGGTGGGTAAGGCGGGAGACCAAGGCCCACCGTGTGCCATTCAGGTTGCCCACGCCCCAACCCGAGGAACGCGCGCCCATGAGATAGGCGGTCGAGTGTCGCGACGGACGCGGCAAGCAGATTGGGGTGACGCTGGTATGGGTTCGTGACGCCTGGCCCCAGGCGAAGGCGGCTTGTCACCGCCGCGGCTGCCCCGAGGACAGTGAAGGCATCCCACCCGTCTGGGTCTTCATTGAGCCAGAGGGAGTCGAGCCCGATGTGATCCGCCAGCACCGCGAGCGCCAAGACCGCGGCGGCCGGGTCGCGCGCGGTCGCTCGCCGCCATTCACCATGGTCTATAGCCAGGCAGAATCGCAACCCCGTCACGTGGTAGGTGCAGATGTCCTTTCAGGCGCGGGCCAGCACCGCTACATCGTGGACTGCCCGCGCCAAATCGCCTAGGCGATCTTCGGCCGGTAGTAGACGATAACGCCTCCTGGGCGCTCATCACCGATTCGGCTTGCCACTCCCTCTCGGTGATCGTGCATCGGGAATGGATCGCCGCGCTCGATCGTTTCAGCCTGCTCCTTGGATACCACGGTTGCAAAGATCCCGTGCTTCGGACATTCCCAGACCCCCGGGAATCCCTCAACCGGCCGCATGCGGTGACGATCCCGCGGGTGCGTGCGCCCGACCTCACACAGCGGATTCGGACCCCCTGCGTGTTGTTGCTCCATTGCCTCCGTTGCGCTCCTTCCCCAGACACTTCTGTGCCAATCCTGGCCACAGTATGCCACTTGCAGCGATCCCATACCCCATATTCTGGTCAAGCCTCCGGCGTCGCTGCTTATGACGTCGTGCCAGTTGCGGCCATTACCGTGAATCGCACGCGCTCCCAGGCCTTCACCCAATCGACATAGGTGGCGATACCGTTATCCTCGTCCGTTAGGGGTGGGAAACCTCGCAATGGAGAGACGGCAAAGACCGCATCCAGATCGTCGTAGTCATACAGACCTCGCGCCGTTTCGCTCAGCAGCGGCACGGCCGCCCGGCTAACAGTGCCGCGGAGCAGGCGGCTCATCAGCGCGGCCTGGGATTCCGGCGCCAGGAAGTGGTTGATCAACGCGTGTGCCAGATCAACGTGTGGCGCCTCAGCAGGAATGCAGAGATTGTCGCAAAAGCTGTAATCACCTGGGGCGGGATGGGTGATGCGCACCCGGTCGCCATTGGTTGGCGCCAGCACCGGCGCCGATTCCCAGCCGATAGTACTGACCCATGCCTTGCCAGAGGCGATCACCGCCGCAAGCTCCTTCACCGACGGCACAAACGCCACCGCTTGGTCACGCTTGATTGCGATCAACATCTCAGTCGTCGCGTTGAGCTGCGACAGCGTCACCCGGGTCGGATCCGCATAGCCTGCCACCGTATTCCACAAGATCAGGTGACCAAGACCATCCTCGGTCATCGCCACTTTGCGGCGGACCGAGCGGCTCTTCACAACACTCCAGGAATCCGGCGGCTCCGGAAAATGATCAACGTTGTAAACCATGGGCGAGGTGCCCCAGAGGAACGGGACTCCCCAGACTTGGTCAGCGCTGCGCACCCATTCGGGCACTTGGAAACGGGGATACAGGTCTGCCGTGTTGGGAATCTTTTCCAAGGCAACTGGCTGCAGCAGTCCCGCCTCAGCCAGCGCCCGGACGATACCGTTATGCGGCGTCACGATGTCATACCGGCCGATCCCACCGGCGCGGAGAAACGTGAAAATCTCATCGTTGGCCCCGATGAGCGTGGCTTCCACCCGAGCGCCCGTCGCTCGCGTAAACGCCGCCAGTACCTCGGCATCGTCATAGCCGGGCCAGCAGAGCATCCGCACCACCGGCGCTGTATCGGACTGTTCCTTGCCAGGACGCGCCATGGCCAGCACGCCGGTGCCCGCCACAGCCGCTCCCAGCAGCCGGCGGCGGGTGAGCAGGTTCATTAGCAAGTCGGCATGTGTTTGTGGTGAGGACATGCTGAGTTCTGAGGGCTACTGGGATATGTCGTTACAGGCCGCCGCCCGCGCCGATCCAGGCAATGGCTCCGCCGGCAACGGCAGCACAATCCCAAGCGTCAGCCCTCCATCCGCCACGATCGCCTGCCCGGTAATGTACGACGACGCGTCCGACGCCAGAAACACCACGATGCTCGCAATCTCCTCCGGCCGCGCAAACCGGCCCAATGGCACCCGCTCAAGATACTTCGGCGCAAATAGCGGATCATCGGTCACAAACGATGCGCGCGTCTGCACCATACTCGGCTGAACCGCATTAACACGGATGCCATACTGCCCGAGATCCAGCGCTGCCGAGCGCACAAGCGCGTCAATCCCTCCCTTCGATGCGTTGTAGTGCCACATGTTCGATTCGACGTACCAGGCATTCGTCGAGGACGTCACGACGATAGCGCCACGCCGCTGCGGAACCATTACTCGTGCCGCCGCTTGCATACAGAAGAACGTTCCTGTCAAGTTCACATCAATGATGCGTCGCCAGGACGCTTCGGAGATGCGCTGAAACGGCTCCGCATCCGCGATACCCGCGTTCGCCACGAAGAGATCGAGCCGCCGGTGGCGATCGACACAACTCCGCACCACGTGCTCGACATCCGCTCGTCTGCTCACATCGCCGTGAACCGTCGAAAGGCGCCCGGCATGCAGCTGACCAAGTTCCGATTCAAGTCGCTCCAGCGCCTCTCGCTCGATATCGAACGCGACCACGTTCATGCCTTCTTGAAGCAACCGCTCAGTGATCGCCCGGCCAATTCCATTGCCCGCACCCGTCACGACCGCCGACTGACCCACCAGCCCCGCCATCACACCCCTCCTTGCCGTCCGTATGGTAATCGCGCTGCCGCGACCGCGCTTACCCTGCCCGATCTGACTACACCAACCGCCATTCCCTGCCAAGGTTGCTGCCATGACTTGGAAATGGTAGGTTTCCCAGCGTTCGCGCCAGGCATGCAGCGACCGGTACAACAGATCAATCATTATCCATGTTAAGGCATCATCCGGTTCCATCCGATTGCGAGCGGCGGGTCTTCGACGTCATCGTTATCGGCGGGGGTATCAACGGCCTCGCCGTCGCGCGTGACGCGGCGATGCGCGGCTTGGACGTGGCCGTTGTCGAGAAGGGGGATATTGGCCAGGGCACTACGAGTTGGTCCACCCGGCTTATCCACGGCGGACTCCGCTATCTTGAACACGCGGAGATCGGCCTCGTGCGAGAATCCCTGCGGGAACGCGAGCGCCTGCTGCGCAACGCCCCCCATTTGGTTCATCCGCTGCCGATCGCCTTGCCCATCTACCATCGAGCGCATCGCCGCCCGGCAACGATCCGGCTCGGCATGATCCTGTACGACCTGCTCTCCTTCGACAAATCTGTTCCGCGGCATCGCATGCTTTCGCGAGCAGAGACTATCGCACGCTATCCCGGACTGAGACAGGAGGAGCTTCTGGCAGCGGCCCTCTACTATGACGCGCAGGCCACCTTCCCGGAGCGGCTCGCGGTTGAACAGGCGATCTCAGCATGCGAGCACGGCGCCACGCTGCTCACTTACACCCGGGTGGAGTGCCTCTGCACCGATGGCGCGGTCGTGACCGGCGTTGAGGCGCGGGATCTCCTTACCGGCAACTCGCTTACCCTCCGCGGCCGTCTTGTCGTCAATGCTGCTGGGCCTTGGGTGGATGACGTCCTTGCCAGCGCCCCACACCACCCCGACAAGCGTCTGATTGGTGGCACCAAGGGTAGCCACCTCGTGGTAGCTCCCTTTCCGGGCGCGCCCCAGGACGCCCTGTACTTCGAGGCGCGAGCCGATGGCCGGGCCATCTTCGTCATCCCATGGAACGGCAATTACTTGATCGGCACCACCGACATCAGGACCGATCAAACTCCGGACGAGGTCCAAGCCGATGACGCGGAAATCGCGTATCTCATCAACGAAACGAATGCGTTGATCCCATCCGCAGGATTGACGAGGCATGCCGTCCTCTACACCTATTGTGGCGTCCGGCCGCTGCCTTACCAGCCCAAAGGGAGTGAAGGAGCGATCACGCGCCGCCACATCATCCACGACCACGCTCCGCAATTGCGTGGTCTCATCTCGATCATCGGCGGGAAGCTCACCACACATCGCAGCCTGGCTGAAGAAGTGGTCGATCTCGTGTGCGCCCGGCTAGGTATCAATGCCTCCTGTCCAACGGCACGGGCACCCTTCCCAGGGTCCGCCGGTATTGCCCCTGAGCCGTTTCGGAAGCAACTGGCGAGAGAAACCGGTCTCGGCGAGCGACAAGTCGATCGCCTTGTGTCGTTGTACGGAGCCCGCTCGCGCGACGTGGTAGCCCATGCGAAGACCGATCCGGACCTGCTCAAGCCATTTGACCCGAGGACCGGCGCGCTGGGCGTCGAGGTGATCCATGCTCTGCGTTGCGAATGGGCCGAGACGTTACCAGATGTGCTGATGCGGCGAACCATGATTGGGCTTGCGCCAGGCATGGCCATCGGTGCCGATGAAGCCGCGGCGGCGATCGCAGCCCGGCACCTTGGGTGGGATGCAACCCGGTGCGCAACCGAAGTCGCTGCCTACCGCGCGTCGCTCGGCCGCTTTCGCCCCCGCCAGGACACATGCACACCAGCCAGCGCCTGATTTACCCTCACAGGCTGCACCATCACTAGCCTCATGAACGAACGCTTCCGTGCCGGACCCTTGAACCAGAGTCCAGCGACTGCTCAGCAAGATCAGCTTCCCGCGCCCGTGCTGGCTGACACATCGGCATCGAGAGGGATCGCCCCAAGCTGCTGGCGCAACCCGAGCGCATCCCAACCATCAAAGCCTTCGACGATCTGACCGTCCCGGATGTGGTCAAGGCTCATGCCCTCAACCCGAATCTTGCGGCCCGTGGGCGGAATGCCAAAGATCGGTCCAAGATGAGTCCCGGTCAAAATCCAGCGGGTGACGACCTTGTCATCCTCCGCCACGATATCAACGACGTCGAAACGCAAATCGGGGAACGCGGCTTTCCAACGCCGCCATTGCTGGCGAAATGCTTCCCGGCCGGTGCCGAAGTCCGGATCATTCCCCTTGGCGTCGGCCGCGGTGTAGCGGTCGATGGCCGATTCATCGCCTTGGTTCCAGACCTCCTCGAAAAACCGCCGCGCCAGCGTCTTGTTGACTTCCGCGCTCATCCCCATCCCCTCTGCGCCAGGAGGTTGGCAAGATTACCCCAGTTAGGTGCGTCGCCACTGCGGCGAATCATAAACTCAATTCGGACCACGCGTCTCCACCGGTCGATGCGGCTCGACCGAACCAACCTGCTGGAGAAGAACCGCACCAGCGTTCAAGGGTATCAGCCATGGCACGAACCAAGCGACCGCTCGTCAACAAGAAAATCAGCCGCCGGGCGGTGCTCCGAGCCACGGCCGCGATCGCGCTCTTGCCACGAATCGTGCAAGCAGCGGATCCGAGTCGTACTCCAATGGTGTCGCTGCCGGTCGGATTCCCAGATCGCATTCCTGGTGACGGCATGTTCATCCGCCATGGCTACGCCTGCGAGAATACCTGGTACAACCCTGGCTGGCTCCATGCGGGAGAGGATTGGTACGCCATCGAAGGCGATACCGCCGGAGCCCTCGTCTACGCCGTTGCCGGCGGTGAGGTAGTCTTTGCCGGCTCCGACTACCCCGGCCGGGTGATCATCGTGCGCCACGATGAGAATCTCTACGCCATGTATGGGCATCTCGACGACACCCTCGCGGTCTCGCTCGGCGACACCGTGCGCCGGGGCCAAATTCTTGGGACTGTGCTCCATCGTACTGATGGCCGTGCCCCGAGCCACTTGCATTTTGAGATACGCACCTTTTTCACGAAGTCGGAGGTAAACGGAGACGCACCGCGGTATCGCTACGCGTGCGGTGTCAATTGCCCGCCTGGTCCTGGCTACTGGCCGATGAACGCCCCAGAGCACCCATCGGAGATCGGCTGGCGCAACCCATCGCACGTGCTGGCGCACCGGGTCTTCGACGGTCCACTGCCGGCCAGTGCGGCAGTCGTCGTCGCTTCGGGTGCGGCAGCGTCAACCTTGTTATGGTCGGAACCGGCAGATCATGACGACGCGAGGCCCATCGGTGATCTGCCACTAACGGGCGGAGATCAGTACTCGTTGCTCGCTATCGCGACGGGGCGCGACGATTCCCGTGCGACGAGCGCTGAGGGTTACCGGCTTTGGTATCGAATTCTCGTATCCGGAGTCGGACGCGCCTGGGTCCAGGCGGCGCGGCCATCGAAGCACGACACCAGCTCCGACGGCCGTCCTTCCTCGGTGCGCTTCGACTTCTTGATCTACGAGCACGACTGACGTGGGATGGTTGCGAGCGGCGCGGGACGCTGTGCTATGCCGCGTTCCTCACTCACTCGACGAGCGCTTCTTCGGCTTCCGTTACTCTGCGGAGCGTTGTCGGATCCTCGACGCGGTCGATGAACAGGATGCCATCGAGATGGTCAACCTCATGCTGAATCACGCGGGCGAGAAATCCCTCCGCCTTGAAGCGAATAACCCTATTGTCCAGATCCATGGCCCGAACCGTGATGCGCTGCGCGCGCGGCACGTCTCCAACCCACCCTGGAATGCTGAGGCAGCCTTCGGTGTCGATCTCCCTGCCGTGCGCCTTGAGAATTTCAGGGTTCACCAGGGTCATCCTGATCTCTGGCTCACCCTCGCCTTGGTACCCTTCCGGCACGTGGACCACGATGATCCGGCGCATGACCCCAACCTGCGGGCCTGCTAACCCGACGCCAGGTGCCGCATCCATCGTCTCGTGCATATCGCGAGCCAGGCGGCGGATGCTCTCATCAACCGTGCGAATCTTCAACGCCTTCTGCCGCAACCGCGGATCACCTTCCAAAACGATGTCAAGTATCGCCATCTTTCCCACTACTCCGTCATTCCGCTACACGCACATTTCACACATAGTATCCCTTATGAACGCGTCCGTGCTCCACCTTCCCTGCCACTCTTGCCAAGCGGAACATCGCACCAGCGGTGGCCAGCGGCTCATAGCAAGCTCTGCGGATCGATGTCGATGGTCCACCCAGGTCGACGCGGCAGTCCATCCAGAAGCCGCTCGCTCTCTCCCGGATCGACGCGGATGACAAAGTGCCATTGATACGCGCCGCGAATGCGGCTCACAAACGCCGGCGTGGGTCCGAGCACATCAATGTGAACGCCACGGGCGCGGGCATGCCGTGCCATCTGCCGGGCAAACTCCTCCGCCTCGACGGCGCACCGCTCTTCGTCATCATGCCGGTATGCGCACCGGATCAACCGCGTGAAAGGCGGATAGCCATGATGCTTCCGGAAATCGATCTCCTCGGCGTAGAATGCGTCGTAATCATGGCGCGATGCTGCCTGAATCGCGTAATGGGCCGGCACGTACGTCTGGATGATGACTCGCGCGCCCGGCGCACGGCGTCCGG
Organism: Thermomicrobiales bacterium; assembly: GCA_042408955.1. Lineage (GTDB taxonomy): Bacteria > Chloroflexota > Chloroflexia > Thermomicrobiales > UBA6265 > CALGSZ01. The sequence goes on along the minus strand of JBHOQQ010000149.1, from coordinate 7,569 downwards.
CTCGTCCCGCCACCTGCGTGAGGAGTTGGAATGTTCGCTCCGCGGACCGGAAATCCGGCAGGAGAAGCATCCCGTCTGCATTGACCACGCCGATCGCCGTGACAAATGGGAGATCAAGCCCCTTGGCGATCATCTGCGTGCCGACAACGATGTCCACCTCACGCCGCTCCACCTTATGAAGCAGACGCTCATGCCCACCGTGCCGCCGGACGGAATCGTGATCCCACCGGAGCACCCGCGCGTTCGGAAAAATCTGTTGAACCTCACGCTCCACGCGCTGCGTGCCAGCGCCTACGTAGCTGAGAGGACCGCCGCAGTCAGGACAATCCCGAGGTGGAAGTGCTCGCAAATTGCAGCGGTGGCAAAGGAGTCGCTCCCGGTCGTGATGATAGACGAGCGGGATATCGCAGCGCGGGCATTGCACCACCGCTCCGCACTGACGACACACCACGACGGTTGCCATCCCTCTTCGATTAAGCAGGAGGATCGCTTGTTCCTTCGCCGCCAGCGTCTGCGAGAGGAGTGCCTCCAAGGGAGCACTGATCAGCGACGCGCGTCCTCGATGCAGTTCCAACCGCATATCCACGATCTCAACGAACGGCAAGCCCGGGGACACCGGCACTCCAGGCACTGCTCCTGGAACGCCCGGCCGCTCGCTGAGCGTCAGGCGGCGAATCTGGCCCACCTCGGCCCGCCACCGTGTCTCGACCGATGGTGTTGCGCTCCCGAGCAACAGCACGGCTCGTCGCTGCCGCGCGAGGTATTCCGCGAGCGGCCGGGCGTGGTAGCGCGGCTCCGACTCCTGCTTATAGGAACCCTCGTGCTCCTCGTCGACCACGATCAGGCCGAGATTACGCACGGGCGCAAAGAGCGCCGAGCGTGGCCCAACAACGACTTGCCGCGCGCCGCGCGCCACCGCCTGCCAATTGGCATAGCGCTCAGGATCAGGAAGATCCGAGTGGAGCACCGCGACCTCATCGCCAAACCTCGCGGCAAACCGGCGCACGACCTGAGAGGCCAAGGCAATTTCCGGCACAAGGACGATCGCCGATTTCCCGCGGCGCAGGCACCACGCTACTGCTCGCAAATACAGTTCGGTTTTGCCACTTCCCGTAACGCCATGGAGCAGGATCGGGGTTGCATCGCCGGCTGCCAGCGCTTGCTCGATGACCTGCCATGCTGACGCCTGCTCGGCAGTCAGCGTGGGAGCCCCGGCCCGCGCGCGGTCGCCAGAGTCACGGCCAAGTGGCCTGCGCACGACCTCGATGACTCCTTTGCGAGCCAGGGCAGCGAGCGTGCTGTGATCGGCGCGCGTGTGGGCGAGGACATCCGCCGTACGCACAAGCCCGTCCGAACCAGTCGGCGCGAGCCGCCGCTGCTGGGTGAGGTACGCGACAACCGCGCGCTGGCGTGGACCGTGCACGACTTCGTCCGGATTTGAGGCTACCAAACGCAGATACCGCTCTTGGCGAAGCGCTGGCTCCCGATCCTTGACGCGCGCGACACGCTCGATGATTCCCTGAGACTCTAGTGACGCGATGACACTTGTCAGCGAGCGTCCGAGCGCTGCCCGCGCTTGGTCCGTCGTCAATTCCCCGCGCTCGCGGAGCAAGAGAACCAACTGCCGCTGCACGGGAGTCAACGATGCCTCTTCCACCTCCACCAACTCGACGAGCCGGAGATGCTCGACCGCGCGATGGGTGACGCCGGGCGGAAAGAATGGTGAGGCGGCAGCAAAAAGACTCGCGGCTGTCTGCCGGGCTAGCCAGGACGCCACCTCGATTTGGTCCGGCCGCAAGCAGAACGCTGGCTCAACGACCGCGCTAATGGGTTTGACGGCGAATGATGGAGCTTCGCTGGAGAGTCGCAGCACAAGCCCGAGGACCGTCTGGCGCCGCAGCGGCACCCAGACGAGCTGGCCGATGCTGAGCCGGTGACTCATCCCAGCCGGGACAGCGTAACTTAGCACGTCCTGGCCACAGACCGCACGGTGAATGTCAATCGCCACATCGGCGATCAGCGCTGTGTTGTCCGGAGCGGTCGCATCGGTCATCTGCCTGTCCACGCGCGCAGCATACACTACGCGCGAACGTACAGAACAGATGTGTCAGAAAGTCAGCGGCCAGAACGGGGACCGCCCGGTACCAACGTTGAGCCGTGGGCAAAGATTGACGGTCCGCCGCCGGTGTGCAGGAAGATGATCGAGGCCGACGACGGAATCTTGCCGGCGCGTATATCGGCCAGCATGCCAGCCATCGCTTTGCCGGTGTAAACCGGGTCAAGGAAGATTGCCTCGGTTCGCGCAAGCAGCCGGATCGCTTCTACCCCTTCTTCCGTCGGCACACCATACGCCTGCCCAACATACCCGTCGTCGATGACGATATCTTGCTCGGTAAATGCGTCCGGAATATTGAGCAACTTGCAAATCCCTTGGACGAGCGAAAGCGCCTCCTTCCGAAGCGCTCCGGCGTTGGCCTCGACGGCGACGCCAATTGGCACGAACGGAGCGTGGAAACAGCGAGCGCCAACGACGATACCTGCCTGCGTCCCCTGCGAGCCGGTGGGAAAGTACAGTCGGGTGGGCGACTCACCGATGGCCAGCAATTGATTCAAAAGCTCCAAAACAAACGCCACATACCCTAATGCGCCGATCGGGACACTTCCGCCAGTCGGGATGAGGTACGGCACCTCGCCAGCGGTCGTGAGTTGCTGGAACACCCGCTCCATTGCTTCCCGCCGCTCGTGCTTATCAGCAACGATCGTAACCTGTGCACCCATAAGGTGGTCCAGCAAGAGATTTCCCTGCACCTCCGCGCCAAGGCGAGCGTCGAGAACGAGGCAACAGCGGAGACCCGCGATCGCCGCCGCGGCCGCCGTCATTCGGGCATGATTCGACTGTGCCGCGCCTTCGGTAATGAGCACCGTGGCACCCTTGCCGATCGCATGCGCCACCAGGTATTCGAGCTTCCGCGCCTTATTGCCTCCAAATGCCAAGCCCGTCAGATCGTCGCGCTTGATGTAGATGCGTGGGCAATCCGGACCCAGGATGCGCTCAAGATTGTGAGCGCGCGTCAGGGGTGTCGGAATCGTCGCCAGGGGGAAGCGCGGATAGCTCGCCAAACGCATGAGTCAACCGCCTTTCGCGTGTCTAGAAGGCCGTTCCGCGGAGCACCGCGTGGATGTAGTCGGCAACATCCTGGCGCTCCTCAGTGCCATCGAGCACCATGCACTCCAAGACGTCGAGCATTTCGGGATTGAAGTCGCTGAGTTCCTGGACAATCGGACGGTTATTGCGCGTTGGACTCGGATCGATGACAAAGGCAAATGCCTCGTCAATCAGCGCATTTTCATCCACCGCGACGCGTATCAGTCTGGCCATTCTTAATCTTCCTCGCTTAGTGGGTCGCCGCACATGAGACGTCCCGATGCGGGGATTGTACGCGCTCAGCGTTGTGTCGCGCGGTGACGAGCCGCACCTCCTCAGAGTTTCCCCAAGCATCCCCACACATGGGACCACAGCGGGGCTATACTCCAACACCACAACTTGGTGTGCCGCCCCAGAGGAGCGAAGAATCATGGTTCAAGCATCAGTTCAAAGCAGCATCATCGCTGAGTACGAGGAGCGATTCGCCGGCTCTCGGCGCCTCCATCAGCGGGCGCGCGAGTCGCTCGCCGGCGGACTTGCCCATGATGGTCGTTTTCTCAAACCGTTTCCCCTCTATATCGAGCGCGCGCAAGGGGCGTACAAATGGGACGTTGACGGCCACCAGCTCATCGACTATGCGATGGGCCATGGCGCATTGATCCTCGGTCATAACGATCCGGAAATCGTGGAGGCGTGCGCGCGGCAGCTCAAGCTCGGCACGCATTACGGCGCTGGACACGAGGCAGAAGTTCGCTGGGCCGAGCACGTTTGTCGCCTAATCCCCTCTGCCGACAAGGTGCGGTTCACCTCGTCGGGCACCGAAGCCAACTTGCTCGCGATGCGCCTCGCCCGCGTGTTCACCGGGCGCAATACCATTTTGAAGTTCGAGGGGCATTTCCACGGTTGGAGCGACTACTTGGTCAAAGGAGAAAAACCACCATTCGAAGCCCCGCACGTGCCGGGCGTGCCGGATGAGGTGCTGCGCACCGTGACGGTTCTGCCGAGCGATGATCTCGGTGCAGTGGAAGAGCGGCTCACCCAGGGCGATGTGGCCGCGATCATCATCGAGCCGAGCGGCGGATCGTGGTCAATGATCCCGCTGCCCGAGGGGTTCCTGCGCGGCCTGCGGGAGCTTGCGACGGCGTATGGCGTGGTGCTGATCTTCGATGAGGTGATCACTGGATTTCGGTGGTCGCCGGGCGGCGCCCAGCAACGCTTCGGCGTTATTCCGGACCTCACCACGCTCGCCAAGATCGTTGCCGGCGGGATGCCAGGAGGCGCGGTGGCCGGGCGAGCCGAGATTATGGCTCACCTGGAGTTCCGCGACGACCCAGCCTGGAATGCGAAGCGCAAAGTTATCCACCCAGGTACATATAATGCCAACCCGCTCGCAGCGACTGCGGGCACCGTCTGCTTGCAGCGGTGTGCGAATCCCGAAGTACAGCGCCGCTGCGACGAACTTGCCGCGCGATTGCGAGCCGGCTTGAACACCGTGCTAGAGCGCCGCGGAGTTGCGGGTTGCGCCTGGGGCGAAAGCTCGGTCTTTCACATCATTCTGGGCGAGGTGTGCACTAATCGCGTCGCGGGCGATCTCCGCGCCCCGGAGGGTATCCCCGCCGCAACGTTGAAGGCGAGCGGCAAGGCCGGGTTGGCTGGACCGCTAACGCTGGGCATGGCACTCGAAGGGGTTGACCTTTTCAACGCGGGCGGCCTGCTGAGCACGGCCCACACCGAGGCCGATATTGATTTCACCATCGAGGCATTTGACAGAACGATCGGCAGATTGCGCCGCGACGGTCTCATCGCCTGATCGCCGGTCAAACCGCTGGCGTGTCACGCACGACAGTGACGCGCCAGCGCGGCCAGCGACAGCGGTCACTCCCCCCATTCGGCGGCGAGCAGGCGGTAGTCGTCCTCGGTGTCAAGATCGCGAGGCGGCGGTCCATCCACCGGCACGAGCGCAACCTCATGCCGCAGCCGTTGAATGAGTGACCGGGCGCCTTCGTCACCGGTGACCGCCGCCAGCTCTGGGAGCAGGCTCCGCGCAAAAAGGACCGGATTCCCTGGGCGTCCAGCATAGACCGGCTGCACGATGCGCGCCCCCGTGGCTTGGAACCGCTCGATCAGACGGTCGATCAGCGCGGGATCAACGCCCGGCTGATCGCCGAGAAGGACAATCACGGCGCTGGCGCGCGAGTCAATCGCGTTGAGACCAGCGCGCAGCGAGGTGCTTTGCCCTGCCGCGTAGTCCCGATTGATGATGGTCCGCTGACCCATCTCGCCGACAGCATGGGCGATGCGCTCGGCTTCGTGCCCGAGAACGACAATCACCTCGTTGAGACGCGAGCGCAGCGCCTGGCGAATCACGTGGCGGAGCACTGGCTCCCCGCCCAGGAGAACGAGTTGCTTGGGCCGTCCAAGGCGCTCGGATCTACCCGCAGCAAGGATAATGCCGCTGATAAAGCGCGAGCTAGACTCGGGCACGGATATTTCCGGTCGCTTCCGTGAGCGGCCCGCCGTAACGCCCATGGCGGCACGCAATGATCTCGGCGAGGATGCTAATTGCCATTTCCTCGGGCGTGCTCGCGCCGATATCCAGCCCAATTGGGCCGCGCACCCGCGCTAAACTCTCGTCGTCGACGCCCGCCGCGCGGAGCCGCTCGCGACGATCCGCGTTGGTCCGCCGGCTCCCTACCGCACCGATATATCGCGCGGGAGTCTTGAGCGCCCCCAGCAAGGCGGGTTCATCGAACTTCGGATCGTGGGTGAGGATCGCGATGTACGTATTTGGGCCGATCGTGAGCTCCTCTAAAGCCTCGTCCGGCCAAGCGACGATGAGGCGATCCACATCGGGAAAACGTTCGGGCGTCGCCAGCTTCGCGCGGGCATCGCTCACGATCACCCTGAAGCCAAGCATTTTCGCAAACCGAGCTAGCGGTTGGGCGACGTGAACGGCCCCGAAAATCAACAGCACCGGCGGTGGTGGGAAGGTCTCGATGAAGACGTCAGCAACCCCTATTTCAAGCTCATAGGTTTTGGTTTCGGAGCGCTCGGCTTCGAGCAGCGTTCGCGCATCGGCCGCCACGCGTGCATCCAGGTCGGGAGAGCCAAGGGTGCCGAGAACTTCATCGGGAAGGATCAACACCTTTCCGCCGACATTCGGCCCACGCACCACCGTCCCCACGGCCGCTGGCACGTCCTGGCTTAGGGCGGTCTTCAATCGCTCGTAGATCAGTGAGGACATTCGCAGAACCTTAGCCGCTCATTACCGTGGTGAAGGCGTGCCGGTAGAATCGAGAGGCTCAACGAACACTTCGATCGTTCCCCCACACGCCAGACCGACATCCCATGCCATCTCATCGGAGATACCGAAGCGCAACAGCTTGGGCTGCCCGGTCTTGAGCACTTCCTGAGCTTCCTCAAACACGGCGCCTTCGACACAGCCTCCGCTCACCGAGCCGGCGAGCCGCCCTCCGCTTGAGACCGCCATGGTGGCGCCGACCGGCCGGGGCGCCGAGCCTTCCACCTTAACCACCGTGGCAATCGCGACCCGCTCCCCGGCGCTGCGCCAGGCTTCGATTTCAGGTAGCAAATCTTTCACGGCGTTGCCCCCTTTGCCTGAGGCCACTCCGCACGAGCGGCCCAACATTCACCACCAGCTCGCCCCTTTCGGTAATCCGCGGGGCGACCGGCAAGCGATCCGGAATCGCTCCTTGCGCCGTCCGGCTGGCACGGACAGGTGGTGAATCATCCATTTCACTCAGCAGCTCAGCGAGCGCTTCCATGCTTTTGAGATTGTGGATCGGCAGGAATGCATCTACAAATGGGAGCGCAGCGCGGATTCCCTGCGTCAATGGCTGATAACCCGGAGCGCCCAGTAGTGGGTTGAGCCAGATGAGCCGGCGGCAGGAGCGCTGCAACCGCGCCATTTCGGTCGACAACAGACGCGGGTCGCCTCGATCCCATCCGTCGGAGATCAAGATGACCGTCGCTCCCGAGCGAAGAACGCGCCGGCTCCATTTGAAATTGAACGTCTTGATCGCCTCTCCGATGCGGGTTCCGCCTGACCAGTCATCGACGGATTTGACCACGTGCTCGATCGCGCTATCAACGTCGCGCTTGCGCAGCTCCCGCGTGATGCGCGTCAACCTCGTGCTAAAGACGAAGACTTCAACCGATTCTAGGCCCTGCTCCAGCGCGTGCACGAAATGGAGCAAGAGGCGCGAATAGCGGTCCATCGAGCCCGAGATGTCGCAGATGAGGACGAGCGGTCGCATGCGCTCCTTGCGCCGCCGGCGCCGCAACTCGATCGGCACCCCACCGTGCTTGAGGCTGTGCCGCATGGTCCGCCGGTAATCAATGAATTCACCGTGTGGCGCCTTCACGCGCCGGCGTGTCAGCCTCGTGCCAAGGCGCCACGTCAT
>JBHOQQ010000145.1:0-9288 GCA_042408955.1 Thermomicrobiales bacterium | reverse complement strand
GCGCTGCGGGCGCACGCGCCTGAGTACGGGATCGATCCGGACCGGATCGGTGCTTGGGGCGGGAGTGCGGGCGGTCACCTCGTCAGCCTGCTCGGCACCACCGATGCCAGCGCGGGCTTCGACGTGGGGGAATACCTCGGCTACTCCAGCGCGGTGCAGGCGGTGGTGGACATGTTCGGCCCGGCCGACCTGACCACACTATTTCCCGCTGGTTTTGAGGGCTTGCGCAATGCCGTCTTTGATGACTTCGATATAGTACTGGCAAGCCCTGTCACCTATGTCTCTCCCGGCGATCCGCCGTTTCTGATCCTGCACGGTGAGGAGGATCGTGTGGTGCCCATTGCGCAATCCGAGGAGCTGTTTGCCCGGCTCCAGGCTGCCGGGGTGCCCGTGCAATTTATCCGCGTGCAGCATGCCGGTCACGGATTCGCTCCGATTGGAGCGGCGCCAATCCGTCCATCACTCGCGGAGATCACGCAGCTCGTGGTGACGTTTTTCAGCGAGCACTTAAAGGCCCAGAGCTAGCGCGGAGGAGACAACGCGCCTGCATACCTCAACCTACCGGAGCGGGCCGCACCAGGCGCCCGCCGCCTGCAACGACTGGCCGGCCATCCTGCACGATCGTGACGCCCCGGCGGATGGTGCGCACCACCTGGCCGGTAAACGTCAGGCCAACGTAAGGGCTTTGCCGGTGGCGGTACAAAAGTTCCTCCTGGCGCAGGATTGTGTGGGCGTCTAGGCGGACAAGGGCAAGATCCGCATCGAAGCCCACAGCGATGCGCCCTTTGCCGGCAAGCCGGAAGCGCCGGGCCACGTCGGTCGCGGTCAGGGCCGCGATGCGTTCGAGCCGGACGCCACGGTCGTGATGACCAGCGGTCAGCAACGCGGAGAGCAGCGACTGGCAGCCGCTGATGCCGCCCCAAACATCGAAAAACGAAGCACGCGCCTTCAATTCCGGCGGTGCAGGGGAATGGTCCGAGGCGATGATCGAGACCGCGCCGTTTGCCACACCCTGCCACAGTGCAGCCTGATCTGCCAACGGCCGCAGCGGCGGAGCGCACTTGGCCACCGCTCCTAGGCGCTCCACGTCGTCCTCGGTGAAGGTCAGATAATGCGGGCAGGTTTCGCAGGAGACATCAACACCCCGCTCCCGCGCTTCCGCGATCACCGCCAGGCCCCGCCCGGTGCTCACGTGGACGACGTGCAGCGCGCATCCGGTCTCCTCGGCGAAGATAATGGCCCGAGCGATCGCCTCGACTTCGGCGATGGCCGGGCGGGAGGCAAGGTAGTCCCGGATTCCCGTCCGCCCTTCCTTGATCGCGCGCGCCGCCAAGCGGCTGGTCAGCGTGTCATTCTCGGCATGGACGGCGACGATCAGCCCGAGGCGCGCGGCAATACGCATGCCATCGAGAAGGGTCAGATCGTCTGCCGCCGGAAAGTCGGGAATGCCGCTCTGGGACATGAACGCTTTGAGCCCAACGACACCCCGCGCGGCTAGCTCTTCCAGCCGGTCCACGTTATCGGGTGTGAGACCGCCCCAGAGGGCGAAGTCGGTGACCGCAGCAGCCTCGGCCGCTGAGCACTTGGCATCGAAGCTCGCCGCCTCCAGCGTGGGTGGATGGGCGTTGAGGGGCATCTCGAAGCAGCAGGTACCGCCACCGGCCGCCAGCGCCCGCGTGCCGTGCGCCCAGCCTTCCCAATCGGCGCGGCCGGGCTCGTTGAAATGAACATGCGCGTCGATGACGCCGGGGAAGACATGAAGTCCGCGGGCATCAATCTCCTCCCGCGCTGTCCCCGCGATATCCGGCTCGATGACCACGATCCGGCCGTCGCTGACCGCGATGTCAGCTCTGACGACGCCAGTTTCGGCGACAAGCTGACCGGCGCGGATGACGAGGTCGTAGAGCGGCGCGGTCATCCTTCCTCTCCGGCAAGTCGCGCAACGAGCCGCGCCAGAACCTCGATAGCCACGGCGACGTCCTCCACCGCCACCGCCTCGGCTGGATGATGGCTGACGCCGCCCGCGCAGCGGACGAACAGCATCCCAACCGGCATGGCTTCCGCGAGTACCACGGCGTCATGTCCGGCGCCGCTCACCAGCCGCTCGACTTCGAGGCTAAGGCTGGCGATCGCGCCCTCCAGGTGGTGAATCAGCCGGTCATCGCAGTGCACCGATGCATTGTCGCACACAACATCATAGGCAACCTCGACCTGCCGCCGTGCGCCGATCGTGCGCGCCTCGGCCAGCACCGTGGCCAGCGCCTCGTGGCGTGTCGCGTCGTCGGCGTGGCGCAGATCGAGACTCACGGCCGCGGTGCCCGGGATGACGTTGCTCACTCCTGGCTCGACCGTCACCTGACCCACGGTTGCTACCAGCCCCGCGGTGCGCCGCGCAAGCTCCTCAGCGCGCAGGATGATTTCCGCGGCCGCGCAGAGGGCATCGCGGCGGAGCTCCATTGGCACCGTGCCCGCGTGGCCGGCTTCCCCGGCAAACGTCAGCATGGCGCGCGTTTGACCGGCAATGGCAACCACCACGCCGGCAGGCAGCCCGCGCCGTTCCAAGACAGGTCCCTGCTCGATGTGGGCTTCGACATACCCGATCAGGTCTCCAGGCGGACGTGCGCCGGAGCTCGCTAGCGTGGGGTCACCGCCGAAGGCCCGGATTGCCTCTCCAACGGAGATGCCTGTCTCGTCGAACCGCGCCAGCGTCGCCGCATCAAGCGCTCCAAGGAATCCCCGGCTGCCGAGATACGCGGTATGGAAGCGAGCGCCTTCCTCATCCGCAAACGCAACAACCTCAAGATCGAATGGGAGCCGAACCCGCGACGCCTGCAGCCGCTCGACGACCGCAAGGCCAATCAGGGTACCGAGCGTGCCGTCGTAGCGCCCGGCGTTCCGGACCGTGTCCAGGTGCCCGCCCAGCAGGAGCACCGGCCGCGTTGCGTCGCTTGAGCTGGCCGTGACTCGCACTGGAGACCACCGGCCGAGGAGATTGCCAACCGCGTCGCGCCGGACCGTCAGGCCGGTCTCTCGCATCCAGCCCGCTACCAGGGTTTGCGCTTGCGCGAGCGCCGGGGTGCCATACCGGCGCGTGATCCGCCCTGGCTCCTCCGTGCACCCAGCCAGCGCGTCGCAGCGCGCCATGACAATCTGCGCGAGGTCGAGAACATCCGGATCGGGGATCAGATTAGCTGCCACGATAGGTGCTATATGCCCAGGGAGACACAAGCAAGGGCACGTGATAATGGGCGGTCGGATCGGCAACCGTTACCCGCACGGGCACCCGGTCCAAGAAGGGCGGCTGAGCGGCGTCGACCGGTTGCGCCGCGAAGTAGTCCCCGATCGCGAAGACGAGTTGATACGTACCCGCGGTGAGCTCCTGGCCACTGAGCAACGGCTCATCCGTTCGTCCATCCTCGTTGGTGCGCACCCGGCGAAGGCAGACATGCCAGTCGCCGGCGGCGCCCACCCGCCAGACCTCGATGGCCACTCCGGCCGCCGGGCACCCTTGCGCGATGTCCAGTACGTGTGTCGTCAGGTTTCCCACGGGCGTCCCTCCATGCACCGCAAGCAGCAGAGCGCAAACGACTTGATGATATCGCCTAAGCTCGCATGGTCAGCGTGATCTCTCCGAACGCAGGGAAGGGGTCGGTGTAGACCTTGACCCGCGAGTCACGTGCCGACTCTGCGAACGGATCACGCGTGCGATTCTCCGCACGGAAGCTCACCTCCGCGAGCTGGGGGAAACGGTCGAGCATGCGCATCCCGAACTCGTGCACAAGGTGCTGGATTGACTCGCTCACGAACTCATGGAACGTGGCGCGGACGAGATCGCGCACCTGCTCGGCGGGGACGTAGCGCGACGGATCCCCGCCCAGCAAGTCGTGCAGCTCACGGTACCGCCACCAGACATCGAGTGTGATGAAGAGTGGCCGGTCGTGCCGCTCGGGAAGGGTGGTGTAGCCGTCATGGACATAGCCGGTGAAGGCGCTGCCCGTAGTCTTGAGGAGCCGCAGGCCGGTGCGGCCACAACGATGATCAGTGACCGAGGGGCCATGCTCCGCGGCGACGAGCTCCAAGACTGCCGTCGTGGCATCGGCGTCGATCCGGTCAAAAAGCACCGAGCTTGGAGCAAAGCCATCATGGCTGGGCACAACGGCGGGATCGAAGCGTAGCTCCCGGCCGGTTAGCCGCACGTGCGGCATCTGCGGGTAGGTACCGAGGAGACCACGGCCAACAACATCCAGGAACTCTTCCAGCGTGGCGCCGTCGTACGCTGCCGCCTGGCGCAGAACGAAATTCTTCATGCTGTCCGTCGCCACGACATTGCGATTGTCCCCATGCGTGTAGGCCGCGAGAAAATCCCCGCCGATGACCTCGACATCAACCTCGACGGCAAAGAGCTGATTGTCCCGGCCAGTGAACGGCGACTCGGGAATCGGCCGCACACCGCGCAACGGTTTGGCGCGCGTGCGATAAACCGGGATGCGCCGCTTGCCATAGCCGATCTCGTAGGTAATCTGGTGCCGGCCTGTCGCTGGCGCGGATGGTGCTTGCGTGCCGCTCACTCTGGCCTCCCTCGTGCATCATGCTCTGCCACGGCATCTGTCAATCGGTACCACGCAATTTTCGCAATCTCGCCTAGCGCGGTCGCGATCTCCTCCTCGCGCGAGTGGTGCAGACGACGCTCGAACTCGACAAGAATACTCGCTTTCGTGTGTTCGCGGGCGCAAATGACGAAGGGAAACGAAAACTTCTGGCGATACGCCGCGTTCAGCTCGGTGAATCGAGTGATCTCTTCGGCCGTCAGCGCGCCAGGATCAAGACCAGCCGCCCGCTGCTCTGCGGTCGATTCCCGACTGAGCGATCCAGTCAGCGCGGCTCGTCCCACCAGATCGGGATGCGCCCGGATCAGCGCGAGCTGTCGCTCTTCGCCCGCTTCGCGAACGACGTCAACCAGGGCGCGATGGAGCGCGGCCAGATCGGCGAACGGCCGCCGCGCCCACGCCACCTCGGCAATCCACGGTGAGCCTTCAAAGAGCCACCCGAGCCGGGCGACGAAAGCCGCACGATCCCACGCGTTCACCTCGGCAAGCGACCACCGGTCCGTCATCCGCGCCTCCTCCCGGTCCTCCTGTACTAGCAACCCAGATGGGACTTTTTTCCCTCGGTGTTTCCACCTTTCGCCGCCTGTCGTGAGCTTGCGTCCCGGCCGATGATGGAGACGCGGTCACGCTGTGTTGGCCCTGCACTCCTTAAGACACGAGGTTGGTACCATGACTCCGCATGCCTTGTCACGAAGCCCCGCGCACCGCTGGAGTCGCTCAGCTTGGCGCCCATGCCAGGCAGGACGCTGCCACCCGGCGCCTGCGCAAGCCATCGTCGAGTTTGCCGTCGTCAGCCTGGCGTTTTTTCTGATCGTTTTCGGGACCATCGACTTCGGCCGCGCCATTTTCATGTATTCGCAGTTGCACAACGCGGTCCGGGAGGGCGCCCGCGTTGGCAAGATTGATCCAACCAACGCGACGGCGATCCGCAACGCCGTCCTGAATCACGCCGAAGGGTTGAATCTCTCCTCCAGTGACATCACGATTTCTTGCGATACCGGGGGCTGCTCGTCAAGCAGTGAAACGGTCAAGGTTACCGCGACCATTGGTTTCACGGCGATCACGCAAGAGCTGCTTGGCATTGGCCCGCTCACGCTGCGCGCATCGGCCGAGGTCTTGACCGAATAGCGCGGCGGGTTGGCACGATGAAGCTCTGGGTCCGGCGCCTTGCTGCTGCCACGGCTCAGCGCCGTCGTGCGCTCCTCCGCCAGGCGTGCTCGCCTGGATGATGCACCGCGAGGTACTGGGCACCGTGCCGCCCTCCAGGATGCGATGTCCCGAGCGCCAGCGAATCCTGATGGCTGATCGCTAATGGCCGAACGCTCGATGGCATCAACCGCCGGAGCGGTCCGGCAGGCGGGGAATGAGCCAGCCGAGAAATGCCTCCGGGCTACGGGTCTGAAGCCAGAGGTCGCCCGGCCCGGTGAACTCGACGACGAGCCCTTCGCCGCCGAAGATCGTCGATTTCCAGTTGCCAGCTCTCCGAACCTGATACGCCATGCGCCCGTCGAATGCCACGATGTGGCCAGTATCGACGATGTAGCGCTGGCCACTGCTCAGCGTAACCTGATGGATTGCGCCATAGGACGAGACGATCAGGAGGCCGGTGCCGGCGCAGCGGAGCATGAAAAAGCCTTCGCCACCGAAGAAGGTGCGTGCCCCGCCCCATTTGGTGCTGACGTCGATACCCTGCTCGCTGGCGAGGAAGCTGCCAGATTGCACGATCATCTCTTGATTCCGAAGCTGAAGCAGGGCAATATCGCCGGGTAGCTCCGGCGCGAGCAATACCTGCACGCTGTCGCTTTCCGCGATGAACGTGTTCTGGAAAAACGACTCGCCACCGAGCAAGGAGCGACCGAGCGACTTGAGAAAGCCGCCCGTCGCACCAGTCTCTATCCGAATGCCCTCGTCCATCGCCACCATCGCCCCGCCCTCGGCGCGAATCTGCTCACCCCGGGCCAGCGTCAGCCGAACGGTCGCGTACGACGGCTGATAGAGGATCTCGGCGTGCATCCGTGCTTCTCCTCTGTTGTTGCGTGCAACTCCATCATTGCTACGCTCTGACCCATTCCATCAGAGCGATCGCCGGATCGCCCGGAGTGGACGAACCGGCGATCAGCGTCACGAGGCGCGGAGCGTTTGCGCTAGGGGAGATAGGCCAGGGGATCGACCGTCGAGCCGCCCTGCTTGATCATGAAGTGAACATGCGGCCCGGTGGACATCCCCGTGCTCCCGACCGGCCCGATCACATCTCCTTGGTTGACCCGCTGGCCGACGACGACATACGGCTGCTCAGCCATATGACCATAGACGGTGGAAAAACCATTTTGGTGGTCAATCTCGACGTAGTAGCCAAGGCCGCAGTCGCACCAGCCCGCCGCGACCACGACCCCACCATCGGCGGCGAGGACCGGTGTGTAGGCAGGCGCGGCGAGGTCGATGCCGTTGTGGAAATTGCAGCCGACGCTAGCATCGTACGGCTCAAACCAGAAGCCGGTGCAGCCATACCCCTGCGTGAATGTCCAGTTTCCGCCGATGGGGTAGATGAACGTGCCGGTGGGGCCGCTCGGTGGCGGGGGTGGCGCGGGAGGATCGGTCACGCCCAGGAGCGAACCGAGGGCAAAGCCGCGAACCTCGCCGTCATCGACCTTGTACCAGGCTTTGCCGTCGCTATCGAAGACGGGCGCACCGACGACCTCGACCGCGCTGCCGGCTGGGATCACGCCGACGACCTCAGCCCCGCGGAACCCGCGCCGCCGAATGTTGACTCCGTCGTTGTCCAGGGGTGTTACCCAATCGCCGATGGAAAACCGGACGGCCTCGGGCTCGGGCTCATCTGGTGGCGGAGCAGGCTCAGAGGCGGCAACGAGATAGGCAGCGAAGACGTACCCTGTGATATCGCCGTCGGTGATGAGGTACCAGCCATGCCCGTCAGCATCGTAGGCCGGACCATCCAAGATTTGGACGACGTCGCCTTCGCCGAGGATGCCGACGCGCTCGAAATCTGTCCCCGCGCCAGACCGGATGTTCAAGCCGGCTCCGTCATCGGTCTGGACGGCCACGTAATCGCCGGCGGCAAAAGCGCCCGCCTCGCTGCTGGCGGCCGTTACCTGACCATCCGGGCTTGCCAGGTACAAGCCAGCGATCCAGCCCTCCAGACCGTTGACACGCACCGGCCACCAGCGCCGGCCATCCTCATCGTAGACCGTGTCGGCGACGTCAATGCGAAGCTCGACCACGGTGCCGTCCGACAAGGTGTCCAGGATATCGCTGGTCACCCCTGGCTCAGCCCGCAGGTTGACTCCATCCTCGCTGTGCGCGACGACGGCGGTCAAGCCGTGCAAATCGTCGACGCTGTCAACCTGGACATCAAACTCCGCTGCGGTTGCGGGTAGCGGCCAGACACTCGTTGCGAACGTGAGCGCTAGCGACAACCCGACAGCAAGCGCGCGCGCCCAGGAACGTGCTGGGCGGCATGCGGTCGTTCGTCGCACCTTCCCCTTCCCTCCTGATGTCCAATCCCCCACTGCGCCGGCCCGCTGCTGCCAGCAGTCACCAGCGAGCGGCGTGGCATTCCCCCTGTCTGCTAGCCGATCGCCTTCGACGAGGTGCCCACTGCCAGCCGGCACCACCACGAGCGCGCATACCGGACGAACATCATGTCCGGACAGCGACGAAGTACGCTCCGCGAGCGGATTGCGACCGGCCAAGTCGTGCACTGGGCACCATGGTCACCTTAGCAAAGGGCTAGCGCACCCCGCAATATGAACGTACGCCTTGTTCGACCGGACGTGCGCTTCTCAACCCTCGCGCCTCCTCGTGCAGGACGGTGAAGCCCCAGCCGGAGCGCCACACCAGCGGCTCCCAAACCCCGGCCAGCATGGCATAACTTGACGTAATGTGCTATAGTCATAGCGACTCCACCGGCGCCGCCGGGTGCGCCGGCTACCCTCTTGACGATAGCCTTCCAGGATTGTTCCCCCCTGTCTGACCGACAGGTTTTGATCCTCAGTGGGCGGTCCCGGCCGCCCCTGATCCCTCCCACCCAGTGTTGTGCGTTCACGAGGGGGGTGTGCGGTGCTTGCCTGGTGCGTGGTGTCATCGCTTGCCGCGGTCACGTGGGCTCGGATCGGTCCCCGATGCAGGGAACCGTCGGCGAAGGCACGTCGTTCTTCTGGTAGCAACGGCAGGATTCCCCCTTCCCTCCCGCCGTTGCGGACCCCAGCACCGAGCCACCCACCAGCCAGGGCGGCTCGCTGCGCCGGTGCACAAAGCGTTGCGCGCTGTGCGGCTGGCCAGGGCGTATTTCTGATTCCCCCTGGCGCCGTGTGGCGCGGGCCTTGAGGTGTCCGCGCTGCCGAAACGATCCAAGGCGGCCACTGGTGTTAGGCATCAGCCGGGCTATCGTCGCTCGCGGGATCCGGTGGCGTTGCGCGTGGCCCGGAGCGCGGCCAGGGCTCGCCGTGCGGCCACGACTTCGACGGTGCGGTGGGGATAGCGCGCGCCCGACCGCAAGCGCCAGACAGCCTGACGCTCCAGGTCTTGGCTGGCAAGATCCTCACCCGTTTCGACATCGACCAAGACAAGCTGCCCCGTGCCCCCTTCACGCCGTAGGTGGCTTGCCCACGCATCCAGCGCGGTGGGGTGGGGTGGCTCTCCTTCGATTTCGCCAAGTGGCCGC
>JBHOQQ010000142.1:0-5727 GCA_042408955.1 Thermomicrobiales bacterium | reverse complement strand
GACGGCGCGGACACCGCGGTGTAGAAGCGTTTCATAGACGGAACATGATCCCGTGGTAACCCTTCCCCTCGCTATGCCCGGCATTCTGGCCACCGGCGCCTACGCCTTCTTCATGGCGTGGCAAGACTTCATGTTTGCGCTCGCCTTTATGTCCAGCAATGAGATGCGAACCTTGCCACTCGGTGTGCTCAGCTACATCGGGGAGCACGGGACCGACTGGGGCAAACTCATGGCAAGCTCGGTCCTCTTGATGATCCCGATCTTCGTCATCTTCACGCTCGTCCAGCGCCAGTTCGTCGCCGGACTGACGAGGGGCGCGGTCAAGGGATAATCCAGGAGGACAGGCGAAGACCGCGATACACACACGGGGGAGAGATGCCGACCGCCTGCCAAAATGTAGTGATCGTCGCACCGCGATACACACACGGGGGGAGAGATGGGCAACACGGGATCATGTTCCGTTTATGAAACGCTGCTGCACCGCGGCGTCCGCGCCGTGCGTCTCGAAAACGAGTGCTTCGCGGCAAC
Organism: Thermomicrobiales bacterium; assembly: GCA_042408955.1. Taxonomy (GTDB): domain Bacteria; phylum Chloroflexota; class Chloroflexia; order Thermomicrobiales; family UBA6265; genus CALGSZ01. Next base: position 5,199 of record JBHOQQ010000142.1, on the reverse strand, counting down.
GGTGCTGGTGGATAAGGGCGCCGATATTTACGAACTGATTGACAAACGAACCGGAATCGACATGCTCTGGAAGAGCCCGTGGGGTCTTCGCCGGCCGGGAGGCGGCATCTCCACCGCAAGCAACTCTGAAGTCGCATGGTTGGAAGCCTACGAAGGTGGGTGGCGGGAGATTTTCCCGAACGGCGGCAACGCGTGCATCTACAAGGGCGCCGAGCTGAACTTCCACGGCGAAGCCTCGGCTATCGCCTGGGACTACCACATTGAGCAGCAACCAGATGCGGCGTTCCTCCACCTCTCGGTCCATCTCGCGCGCAGTCCCTTCCAGGTAGAGCGCACAATGCGCATCGAGCCCGGACGGGCAGCCCTATGGATCGACGAGCGCATCACGAACACCGCGCGTGAGCCCATGGACTACATGTGGGGACACCATCCTGCCTTTGGCGCACCTTTCCTCAGCGGAGCCTGCCGCATTGACACCAACGCGCAAGCTCTCGTCGCGGACGACCGGCACAATCCTCCCTACAACCCGCTCGTCCCCGGCACGCGCGTCACCTGGCCAATCTCCCAGCACGATGGCCAGTCTCTCGACCTCCGCCTCGTTCCAGGCCCTGAAACCCCGCGCGGCATGATGGCTTACCTCACCGAGTTCGCTGACCCGGCCGCGTGGTACGCCATTACCAACACCGAGCTCGGCATCGGTGTGGGCTTGGTCTGGCGGCGGGACGACTTTCCCCACGCGTGGCTGTGGCAGGAGATGCATGCCTCACCAGGATACCCATGGTACGGCAACGTTTACTTCATGGCGATCGAGCCATTCACCAGTATGCCGGGACATGGTCTCGTGGCAATGATGGAGAAGACCGGGATGCATCGCATCCTTGAGCCGGGAGCGACTGCCACGGCATCACTCTGCGCGCTGTTGTACGAGGCACGCGGACCCGTTGAGCGCATCACGCCCGATGGGGAGATCGTGACTGCCGTTGCGACATAAACAGGCAATGCAACCCAAACGTAAGGGCGACCCAGGAGCTGCAAGAAAGAAGACGGAGGTAGTCCATGGATCGCAACCGTCGCTTTGAGAACAAAGTGATCGTAATCACCGGGGCTGGCGCAGGTCTTGGCCGGGCCGCAGCGCTTGCCTTTTCCCGCGAAGGCGGCACCGTCGTGATTGGCGACGTGAATCTGGACGCGGCCAATGAGACTGCCCGGCAGATTCAGGAAGGCGGTGGCCGGGCGGTCGCCGTTCGGTGCGACGTGCGGAACGCGGCCGAGGTGAAGAACCTCATTGACACGGCGGTGAAAACGTTTGGCGGCGTTGACGTGCTCTACAACAATGCCGGCGTGGTCCGCTATGGAACGGTCGAGGAGCTTTCAGAAGAGGATTGGGATTTCCAGCTTGATATCAATCTCAAAGGGACCTTCCTGACTTGCAAATACGCCATCCCCGAGATGCGCAAGCGCGGTGGAGGGGCAATCGTCAACACCGCCTCTGTCCAGGCATTTGCCTCGCAGAAGACGGTCGCTGCCTACTCCGCCTCGAAAGGGGGCGTCGTGAGCTTCACGACGACGGTCGCGCTCGATCACGCGCACGAGAACATCCGCTGCAACTGCATCGCGCCGGGCAGCATCCGAACGCCCATGCTTGAGGACGCGGCGCGCACGTTTGGCGGCGATGATCCTGAGGGCGCGATCCGCGAATGGGGACGGCTGCATCCTCTGGGCCGCGTCGGCCGGCCGGAAGAGGTGGTCAATCTGGTCCTGTTCCTTGCTAGCGACGAGGCTTCTTTCTGCACCGGCGCATGCTATCGAGTCGACGGCGGACTGCTTTCGCCGCTGTTCAATGGGTGAGGAGTTCGGGGCTGGGGGTTCGGGGCTAGGGGCTGGGGATTCGAGGATGGCCGGGTTTGGAGTGAGAGAGTAGGGAGAGCAAGCTTCGACGGCGGCCGCGTCAGCAATAATCTCCTGACCCCTAACCCCTAGCCCCTAGCCCCCTCATGGAGCGAAGCGATGAGTGGACCTCTTGAAGGACTGGTGATAGCGGATTTCACGCAACTGGCCCAGGGGCCGTTCGCGACGCAGATGCTCGGTGACATGGGCGCGGACATCATCAAGATCGAACCGCCGAAGGGCGATTGGATGCGCCATTGGAGCATGGCCAACTTGTATCTGGAGGGAGAAGGCGTCTCTTTCTTGTCGTTCAACCGCAACAAGCGGAGCATCTGTCTGGATCTCAAGCTTCCGCGTGGCAAAGAAGTAGCGCTGCGGATCATCGAGCGCTCCGACGTTGTGGTGGAAAACTTCCGGCCAGGTGTGATGGACCGGCACGGGCTGGGGTACGAAACCCTCAAAGAGCGTTTTCCCCGGCTGATCTACTGCGCGAGCGCCGGGTGGGGACAAACGGGACCGTACGTCAAGCGTCCAGGACAAGACTTGCTGGTGCAGGCACTCGCCGGGGTGGGGTATCTGAACGGCGATGCCGACGATCCGCCTCAGGCCGTCGGCGTTGGTCTAGCCGATTTCACCGCAGGGTTTCACATTGTCTATGGCATTCTCGCCGCGCTCTACGCGCGGGAGCGCACGGGACGGGGACAACGGGTTGATGTTAATCTCCTCAACTCGATCATGAACCTGCACATCCAGGAATATGGTGTGTACTTGAACGGCGGCGGCTTGCCGCAGCGCAGCCGGAGCGGCATCCCCGGACCATACCTTGGCGCGCCATACGGGTTCTATCAGACCAAGGACGGCTATATCGCTATCGCGATGAACCCGATCGACAAGCTCGCGCGCCTCGTCGGCGTCCCCGGTTATGAGACCTGCACGGCCACCCAAGTGATGGAGAATCGCGATCAGATTCGCACCGATTTCCAGAAAGCCTTTCTGGCAAAGACCACGCAGGAGTGGCTTGACATCCTTCTGGCTGAAGATATCTGGTGCGGACCGGTCTACACCTTCGCGGATGTCGAGCACGATCCGCAGGTAGCAGCGAACGAGATCATCGTCGAGTGGGAGCACCCAAAGGCAGGACGCGTGCGTGGCATCGGCATCCCGGTCAAATTCAGTGAAACGCCGGGAGAAATCCGACGTCCTGCCCCACTGATGGGCCAGCACACCGTCGAGCTATTGAAGGAGTTCGCCGGCTACGACGACGACGAAATCCGGGAACTTCAGGAGCAGGGAGTTGTATCAGGGTGAGCACAACAATCGAGTTGCGAGGCATGAGCTGGGACCATCCGCGCGGCCACGATTGCATGGTCGCCACGTCGGACGCCTATATGGCCCAGCATCCCGAGGTGCGCATCACATGGGACACGCGCAGCCTGAAAGATTTCGGCGATCTGCCGATCGAGCGGCTCGCCGGCCGGTACGATCTCCTCGTCATTGATCACCCGTTCGTCGGTTTCGCGGCCGGCGACGGCTGCCTCCTCCCGCTCGACGAGTACTTGGATCAGGACTTCCTTGCCGATCAAGCTGCCAATAGCGTCGGTCCCAGTCACCGCAGCTACATGTACGCCGGCCACCAATGGGCTCTGGCGACCGACGCCGCCGGGCACGTCAGCGCCTACCGCCCGGATCTGCTCGATGAGATTGGCGGTCTCCCAGGCACCTGGGACGACGTGCTACGGATCGCCAGCCAGCGATGTCACCACGAGACGGCCAGGGTGGCCATCCCGCTCGTCCCGACCGACGCGATCATGGCGTTTCTTTCCATCTGCACGGCCCACGACGAAGTACCGTTTGCCAGCGATAACGCCGTTGTCAGCCGGGCGATGGGACGGCACGCCCTGCAGATGCTCCGAGCCCTCTGCGCCAGCGCCCATCCAGAATCGCTGGCATGGAATCCGCCTCGAACGCTCGACCGGATGAGCACGACGGACGAGATCGCGTACGTGCCGCTGCTCTTCGGCTACTCGAACTATGGCCGGCCGGGTTTCCGTACTCACATCGTGAAATTCACGGGTGTTCCTACCGTCGGTGGCGGCCCATCGCGCGGTGGCATCCTCGGCGGTGCTGGAATCGCTGTCTCCAGCCGGACCCAACATCCTGATGTTGCTTGCGACTACGCCCGGTTTGTCGCCTCTGGCGAGATACAGCGCACTATTTACTTTACGTCGGGCGGGCAGCCGGGCCACCGCAGCGCCTGGCTAGACGACGCCGTCAATGCCGCATCATCCGATTTCTTCCGCGACACGTTGGACAACCTCGATCGGGCATTTTTGCGGCCGCGGTACAACGGCTATCTCCCCGTGCAAGAGCGCGGCGGTGAGCTGATCCACGCGTTCCTGCGCGATGGCGGGAGCATCGACGCCACGCTCGACGCCTTGGACGACCTCTACCGCCGCAGCCGCCGCTAAGAACACCACGATGGTTTCAACGAGCCGCGCCATGCCCTCCTCGATCTGCGGGGGAAGGTATGGCGCGGCGTGCCAGCTCGCAGCATGAAGCCAGTTGAGGACGGTTTGCTTGACAGTGGATACGGTCAGATGCGTCAGAGCGCGTCCCTCGGGTGTTGGGTGGATGTCATCGAGCTACCTCTTCGCCTCACGCCGCATGGAGTACCACCTTCGTCCGATCCACAGACTCGCGGAAACACGGGCCTCAAATCCGTGCGGCTGCAAGCATCGTTAAGCCCAACGCCGGAGCGGATCGCGTCTGCGTCCGAGCGACTGTCCGACTCGCTCATAGCCCCGAAAGTCGAAGAAATGAATGCCCATTCCTCCAGGGGAGTTGCCGCATACCGGGGTTGGCTCCGTCGCGCTGGCGTCCAGTGGCGTGCTGAACCTGGTGCTCCTCGGTTTTCCGGTCCTCGTCGCGGCGGCCACCGCTTGCTGGCGGCGGCAACCCGCCGCGTAAACCTCCCGTGGCGGGCCGAACCCAGCTCAGCAGGTTTGGTCACCGGGCAGGTACAAGACCTATTTCCTCAAGGAGCGGCGCGACTTTGACCGGAGCGCCGCTCTCCGCCGACCGGCGAATCGCCTCCATGACGCACACCGTCTCCACCCCTTCCTCCAGATCAGGTGAATACGGTGTCCCCTCCTGCAATGCCCGGGCGAAATAGTCGGTGTAATTGGCGAACTCGCCGTAGTGCATGCCATGCACCTCGTTATTGAAGTAATACGCCCGGTAGGCGTACAGCATATCCTCCTTGACTTCCGTGCCATCCGGCCGGGTATGCCAGTAGCGCATATCGTGGTACTG
>JBHOQQ010000134.1:0-24212 GCA_042408955.1 Thermomicrobiales bacterium | reverse complement strand
CGCGGGGATGTCCGAGCCCCACTTCATGAACGTGCGGATTGCTGTCGGCGCGGTGTAGAGGATGGACACCTTGTACTTCTCGACGATCTCCCACCACCGTCCCTGGTGCGGGGTGTCGGGCGTGCCCTCGTAGAGGACCTGCGTCGCGCCGTTGGCGAGCGGCCCGTAGACGATGTAGGAGTGACCGGTGACCCAGCCGCAGTCGGCCGCACACCAATAAACATCCTCGGGTTTGATATCAAAGACGTAGTAGTGGGTGCTGGCAACGCCGACGAGGTAGCCGCCCGTCGTGTGCAAAATGCCTTTCGGCTTGGCCGTCGTGCCGGACGTATAGAGGAGATACAGCATATCCTCGCTGTCCATCCATTCCGGCTCACACTCGGCCGATTGCCGTGCCACGATGTCGTGCCACCAGACATCGCGGCCCTCTTGCATGGGGACATCTTGTCCAGTACGCCGGACGACGAGGACCTTTTCGACCGATGAGGTATTCAAGAGCGCGGTATCAACGTTGGGCTTCAAGCCAAGTTGCTGGCCACGCCGGTTCTGACCGTCGGTCGTGATCACGACTTTGGCCTGCGCATCGTTGATCCGGTCGGTGAGCGCCGAAGCGGAAAACCCGCCGAAGACGACGGTGTGTGGCGCGCCGATCCGGGTGCAGGCGAGCATGGCGATCGGCAATTCCGGGATCATCGGCATATAGATCGCCACCCGGTCACCACGCCGGACGCCAAGCTCCTGGAGCGCGTTGGCGCAGCGGCTGACCTCATCGAGCAAGTCCTTGTAGGTCAGGACCCTGCGATCACCTGGCTCGCCCTCCCAGTAGTATGCGACTTTGTCCCCGCGTCCCGCCTTGACGTGCCGATCGAGGCAGTTATAGGAGACGTTAAGTTTGCCACCAACGAACCACTTCGCGTAGGGAGGGTTCCACTCCAGCACCGTTTCCCACGGCTGGAACCAATCCAGACGCTTGGCCTCGTCTGCCCAGAAGCCTTCAAGGTCAGCGGCGGCGCGCTCGTAGATGGCGGGATCGTTGGCGTTGGCCCGCGCTGCAAATTCTGGCGGCGGGGGGAATGTCCGGTGCTCTGCCAGAAGCGCCGCGATCGTCGCCTCGTCTTGTGTCCGCTGCTCGACCATGCTTCACCCGCCTTTCCATGATTCCACCCATCCTCGTGTGAGCCACGCATTGCCGAAATCCACGCGAGCTGTCTGGAGGATGGCCGCTTGGTTCCACTGGTCCGTCCAACTACGAGACCTGGGCAATGCCGGGATGCCTTATCACGCATTGGACGGCACCTTCGTAGCACCCTATCCTACCATTCTGGCAAACCGAACGAGATGCGGGGGAAGCCTGGCCAGGCTTCCACAGACGGAGGAAAGGAGCGCTGTGCAGACATGGTGACGGTCCATTCGACAGTCGGTTCGCTCGTGATCTTGGCGTACCTCGTGTCAACGGTGGTGAATATACTGCGGCTGGGCGGCCGGCAGATCACCTGGGCGCGCCCGCTCTCGTTCGTTGCTGCCGGGCTGTTGCTGCTCCAGTACGTGCTCGGCTTCAGCCTCCTCGGCTCGAACCATTCGATCACGGCCGTGCACTACCTCATCGCCTTGCTGGCGCTCATCCCGGTCGGCGTCGAGCATGCCGTTGCCAACGCCCGCACCACCCCGGCCGAGCAAGGTCGCGTGGCATTGCCAGCCACTGCCGCAACGACCATCCTTGTCTTGATCGCCTATCTCATCGGCGAACGGTCCGGATAGGCGAGACTGCGATTCGGCTTCACTGATGAACACCCGCCGCTCACTTCCAGAACGACTCACCAATGGGGAGATCCTCCTCCTCGATGGCGCCACGGGCACCGAGATCGAGCGGCGGGGGCTGCATACGTATCTTCCCCTCTGGTCGGCGCTCGGCCTCATCGAGCAACCCGCGCTGGTGCGCGCCATTCACGAGGACTACGCGCGGGCCGGCGCCGACATCCTGACCGCGAACACCTTTCGCACCACGGCCCGAACCTTCTCCCACGCCGGTTACGACCCTGCGCAGGCGAGCGATCTGACGCGGCTCGCGGTCAGGCTGGCCAAAGAGGCAGCCACTGCCACCGGCCGGGATATCCTCATCGCCGGCTCGATCGCACCGCTCGAAGATTGCTACTCACCGTGGCTATCTCCTCCCGAGGAGACCGCGTTCCCGGAACACCTTGTCCATGCGCGCAACCTGGCGGCCGCTGGCGCGGATTTCCTCATGGTCGAGACGATGCCGGTCATTGCGGAAGCCGCGGCCGCCGCGCGCGCGGCGCTTACGACCGGCCTACCGGTCACTGTCGGGTTTGTGCTGGGAGACGATGGCCGGCTCCTGAGCGGTGAAACGCTAGCCGAGGCTGTGGAGCGCGTTGCACCGCTGGGCATCTGCGCCATCCTCGTCAATTGCTCGCCACCAGAGACGATCACGAAAGCGTTGCATACCTTGCGAGGCCTTACTCATCTGCCCATCGGCGGCTACGCCAACCTCGGAACCGTAGACGATACCGTCGGCTGGCGAGCGGATGAGCAAACTTCTGGACCCGCGTACGCCGCGGTCGCGGAGGAATGGCTGCGGGCTGGCGCCCAGATCATCGGTGGCTGCTGTGGCACCCGGCCCGAGCATATCGCCGCGCTCCGCGAGCTTCTCGATCGCTATCAGGCGCAGCCAGGACGATGACCAAGACGTTCGACATGGTGATCGTTGGAGGCAGCGTTGCCGGGGCGAGCCTGGCAGGGACGCTGGCTAGCGATGGGTGGAGCGTGGCGGTCATCGAGCGGTCGGTCACCTTCCGCGATCGGGTGCGCGGCGAAGGTATTCACCCATGGGGCGTCGCCGAGGCTGAGCGTCTCGGGCTGCTGCCCGTGTTGCAGGACGCCGGGACCAATGCGCTGCCAGTTTGGCAAAGCTACGCCAACCGTGCTCCCGAGCAACCATATATCTGGGCCGAGGACTCGGTTGGCGGCCATCCAGAAATGAGCATCTACCACCCAGCCTTGCAGCACACCATGCTCGACTGGGCGCGGCAGCAGGGGGCAACGATCTATCGCCCGGCCGAAGCAGTCGCGATCCGACCTGGAATCCGGCCAGAGGTGGATGTTGGCGCTCGCGGCCGGGTGGAAACCCTCCGGGCGCGCCTCGTCGTCGGAGCCGATGGCCGCGGCTCCCGCGTGCGCCGCTGGATCGGGGCCAGGATACACCGCGATCGTCCCCATCACCTGATCGGCGGCGGATTGCTTACGGGCGTTGCGCTCGATGAGTCGGCCGCGCACGCGGGGAACTTCCCGGGCGGGCGCATGTTTCTGCTTCCCCAGCGACAGGGACGGGCCCGCGCCTACGTGGTCATCTCACCCCAGCGTTTGGCCGAGCACCAGCCACACCGTTCCCCAGGCGCTTTTCTCGCGGTCTGTGCCTCCGTCTTGCCGCCAGGCGCATTGGACAACGCGACCGTCGCTGGCCCGGTGGCCTTCTTCCCAAATGCCGATGTGTGGGCAGCGCCGCTGACCGCTCCTGGCGTCGTGCTCATCGGCGACGCGGCAGGCGCCAACGACCCGAGCGTGGGCAACGGGCTCTCGCTGGTGTTTCGGGATGTTCGCACCTTGCGCGACGCCCTGCGCTCCACGGCCGGCTGGGATGAGGCGGTACGGGTCTATGCCGAGTGCCGGCAGCGGGACTTCGCGGTTCTCCGGGCGCATGCGCAATGGCTTGGGATGTTGACGACGGAGGAAGGCGAGGAGGCGGATGCGCGGCGAGAGCGCGTGGCTCGTGCGCGGGAACTCGATCCCGCTGCAGGAGGCTTCGGGCTCATCTTCGCGCGCGGCCCGGATGGCCTCGCCGCGGATGAGGAGTCCCGCCGCCACTTTTTCGGGGAGGATCTGGTCGCCAACGCCGTGCAGTGCTAAGAACTCGCTTCCAGGACGCATTTGTCACGCCGCCCCGTGTCACGGAGGAAGCGATCATGGACTCCTCCCTACCGGAACGTATGGCCTTCTCGACCACCGCTCCAGCTAGTGCGTTGCGATGGTCGCCTCTCTCGCGCAACGATCCGGCTGAAACCGGCTTGCGGGATGAGGCGCGGGGACATCAGACCAGCAGGCGCGGTGAGACCAGTGCTACAGGACGCGTCGCGGCTTCGCGCGGGGCGGAAGCTCGGGACAAGGCTCAGCCAATGAAGCCGGCTGTCCTGTTGGGGGAGAAATTCTTCGCTCAGCTCGGAATGACGGTTCTAGCCCCCTTCAGGGGGCTTTGCCGGTTGAACGCGGGGCTTGAGCCCCGCGTGAGAGCCGGTGGCGCGCCGAGCTGTGCGCCGTCCGTGTATTAGGTCGCCTTAATCCGCGAAAGGGGGCTTATCCGCGTGAACCGTGCCCGAGCGTGTCAAAAGCTGAGCCCCGTCTCGAGCAAAGCGAGGGAGAAGGGCATGAGCCCTCGCGCGAACGGCCCAGCACTCGGCGAAGTTGGTAATGGTATACCCCAGATAGAAACGCGATTAGGAATCCGGAAGACCGGTCACCTGCCCGCCGGTGCGGCGCGCAAGCTCGGGCTCTTGTATGTGGTCCTCAAGCGCCGGGAAGGCATCCCGCTCCGGGTGCGGAAAGTGCAGCCGCCGGGTGATTGCTACCGAGATCAAACCCGTCTTGGGAGCAAAGAGGAACACCAGGATGAAGACCGCCGTCGCAACCAGCACCACGCTCGCGCCGGACGCCGTCCCCAGGTGGTACGACAGGTACAGCCCGACGACGCCCGATGCCGCTCCGATCGCCGCGGACAACCCGACCATGATCACCAGCCGCTCGGTCAGCAGCCGCGCCGTCGCCGCAGGTGTCACCAGCATTGCCAGCACCAAGATGTTCCCAACCGTTTGCAGCGAAATGACGATTGCCAGCGAAAGCAGCACTAGGAACATTTGGTCAAAAAGCCAGAGGTTCAGCCCCAGCGCCTGAGCGTACGTGCGATCGAACGCAATGATGGTAAGCTCACGGCGAAAGAGTACGATCACTCCAAGCACCACGGCCCCGACGCCCGCAGTCAAATAGAGATCCTGCCGCGAAACACCAAGGATCGACCCGAGAAGAAAGGAGGCTAGGTCCCGCACGTAGGTGCGCTGCATCGAGATCAGTGCGATGCCCAGCGCAAACCCGCCGGCGAACAGCACGCCGATCGCGGTGTCGCCAGAGATGCGCGTGCTCTGGCTGATCACTCCAATACCGAGCGAGACGAGCACGGCCGCGATGAGCGCGCCAATCAGGAAATTGCCGCCCAGCAAGTACGCGATGACCACGCCAGGGAAGATCGCGTGGGCCAGGGCATCGCCCATGAATGCCAGGCCGCGCAAGGTCACGAACGTCCCCGTGATCCCGCAGATCGTGCCCACCAGGATGATGGCAATGAACGCATGTTGCATGAAGGTATGGCGAAACGGGTCGAGCAGCCAGTCCGTCATTGCCCCATCTCCCCGGCGCCAAGGACATCGAACGGCAAGACCGCCTGTCCGCCGAAGGTTGCGCGCAGATTGGCCGCCGTCAGGACCTCGCGCGGCGCTCCGATTGCGATCAGTCGCCGGTTCAAGAGCATGATCCGGTCGGACGACCGTGCTGCCAGGTCCAAATCATGCGTCGCATAGATGATGGTCTTGCCTCGCTCGCGCAACTGTCGAAAGAGCGAGACGACGAGCTCTTGGGTCGGAACGTCCACCCCGGTAAACGGCTCATCGAGCAAGAACACTTCTCCATCCTGCACCAGCGCGCGCGCCAAGAACACGCGCTGTTGCTGCCCTCCGGACAGCGCCCCGATCTGGTAGGGCGCCATCTGGCGCATCCCCACCTGCGCAAGCGCCTGAAGCGCCGCCGCCCGGTCGGCCTCACCATAGGGGAGCAGCCGCGAGCGTCGCAGGGCACGAGCCATCAGAACGACGTCCAGCACACTGACCGGAAAAGTCCAGTCCACGCTCGACCGCTGCGGCACGTAGACCACCGCGTGGCTGGGCCGGCGGATCGGCGTGCCATTTAGGGCGACCGTTCCGTGCGACGCTGGCAACAGTCCACCGATCACCTTGAGCAGAGTGCTCTTGCCCGCCCCATTCGGGCCGAGCAGGCTCACCGTCTCCCCGGGGAAAAAGCTGACGGTGATCCCTTCAAGCGCCGAGCGGTCACCGAAATGCACGCTGAGATCGGCGGCAACCAGGCGAGGCGCTCGCGCGCCCATGGATTCGGCAGGCATCGCAACCACTGGGTATTACCGTAACGCTTCGACGATGATCCGGGTATCCGTCTCCATCATGCCGATGTAAGTCTCGGCCCCAGAACCCGGCTCTCCCAGGCTATCGGTATACAGCGAGGCGACCACGCGCACCCCAGCCTGCTCAGCCAGCGCCTCGGCCAGCCGGGGACTGACCGTGTTCTCGGCGAAGATCGCTGGCACTCCCTCACGCTTGATCTGGTCCACAAGCTCGGCGATGTCTTTCGCGGACGGCTCGGTGCGCGTATCGATGCCGGGAATGACGGTGCCAACGATCGTGAGACCGTAGCGCTCAGCGAAATAGGCAAGACTATCATGGTTGGTGACAAGCTTTCGCCGCTCTGGCGGAATGAGCGCGATGCGCTTGGCGATTTCCGCGTCGAGCAGATCGAGGTTCGCCTGATAGGCCGTGAGCCGGGCGCGATAGCCAGGTTCGCCTGGTGGATCCACGCTGATGAGCCCTCGCGCGATGTTCGCCACCATCTGCTTGACACGCTGGGGATCAAACCAGACATGGGGATCACCCTCGGAGAATGCATCCTCTTCCGAGGCGATTGTCTGGATTCCCGTGGTTGCAACCACCACTGGTGCATCTCCGCCAGCATTCTCCACCAGGGATTCGATCCAGGAATCGAGCCGCACGCCATGCATGATGATCAAATCGGCGCCAGAAATCTTGACCAAATCCGCGGGCTGCACCTCAAAGTCGTGCGGATCCGCGTTGGCCGGGAGAATCGAGCTGACCTCGACGCGCTCCCCGCCGATCTGCCGCGTGAGATCGGCCAGGATCACCATCGAAGTCACCACGCGCAGCGGTCCATCCGGCCTTGGCGAGGCCGGTGGGAGCGGCGGCAACTCAGGAAACGGCGGGAAGCCCTCGGGGCTAGGCGTTCCCTCGGCGCCCAGTCGGTTGGGACTCCAGCCAGCCAATCCCACCACCGCACCACTTGCGGCAACCAGGACGAAGCGCCGGCGCGTCAGTCGCTTCGGTCGCATGGTACTCATGGTCACACCCCTTGGCTCACGCGGTTGGATTCATCGCTCACCCGTGAAGACCGCCGGTCCACCACGGAGACGGTGAGCGCCGAGCGGCCGGAGCGTACCACTAACTGAGACAATGTGTCAATTATTGGGTGGCCGCGATCGGAGCAGTGCCCTGGCAACTCGGGCAGACGCCGAAGATTTCGAGGTGATGCCCGTGAATGGCGAACGCTGTGTCTCGCGTCAGGTCGCGGACAAGCTCGTCCACTGGGCACCGCGTGAAAGCGATCACCGTTCCGCACTCCGAACAGACCAGGTGATGCCGGTGCCCGGGCTGGCTGACAACGTACGCGGGATGCCCACCCGGCTGGAGGAGGCGGGTGAGCACATCAACCGAGGCCAAGATCTCCAACGTTCGATACACTGTCGCCCGCCCGATCCGCGGAAGCTCCGACACCAATTGCTCGGCCGTGAAGGGCCGGGAATGCCGTAGCACCGCTTCGATGACGGCGCGGCGCGGCGCGGTCACGCGGTAGCCATGACCGGCAAGGGCATCGAGCACATGCTGCAATGTCGGCGGCTGGCCAGGCGCAACCGGAACGTGCACACTCATACGCGGAAGCGTAGCATATTCCCTGGTTCCGCCCCGCGGGCGCAGCCGCCCCCACCTCAATGGGATAATGGGATCGACGCCGGACCTGAGCAGCGCCGCGGATGGCGCTGGCGCGTGCGTGAGCTTGTGCCGGAGTCTCGGGTGCAGGTGCTGCGCCCGCCGCGATCGAAAGAAATGGAAGCGCGAGCACAATGCGAACAACGATAACGGATCTTCCGCTGCCGCTCCGCTGCTGGCGACACCGGCCGTGGCTCGCCTGGCTTCTCGTGCTCGTCGCGACGCTGGCACTCACCGTGGCTCCGTCGGGCACCCTTGCGCAATCCACCAAATCCGTCACGTGGAACCGCTACGACGTGACCATCGAGGTCCGAAGCGACGGCTCGTTTCACGTCGTGGAGCGGCAAGAGATCGCGTTCCACGGTGGACCATTCAGCGTCGGCTTCGCCACGATCCCCTTGACCCGCACCGATGACATCCCGGTCGAAAGCATTGCGATTCAGGAAGAAACAGCGAGTGGGCCGTTGAACTACACCCTCATGCCACGTAGCACCTGGGATGAGCGCCCCGGCACCTTTTCCGTTGCCTCAAGCTCGGCCGAATTGCTCATCGAGTGGGCATTCCCGAAGACCACCGATGCCACCCGGACGTTTTCCCTCTCCTATGACGCGATCGGCGCCCTGCGCGTCTATGCGTACGACGACCCGGCCCAGTCAAACCAACAAATCTGGTGGACGGCGGTTAGCCGAGAGGTAACAGACGTTGCCCCTGTCCGGCAAGCGTCAGCAACGATCATCCTCCCTCAGCCGGTTCCCCTCGATGCCCCCCAACTGCGCGTTGGGGAGTCGGGCGACGAACCGCCACAGGACCACACGTCCGACGGACAGACCTGGCGGTGGGAGCGCTCGAATCTTGGCCCTGGCGACGAATTCACGGTCCGGCTGCAAGTGCCGCCCGTTGCCAGTGCCCAGCCGCCGAGCTGGCAGCAGCGCGATGATGAGGAACGCCGAAGGGCCGAAGAGGCCGCCGATCGCCAAAGTCTGCTCAACGCGATCTTTCTTGGTATCGGGTTGCTGGCGCTTGCAGGCGGCGGCTTAGGGCTCTACGGGCTGTGGCATAGCCGTGGCCGCGATCCGCACACGGGCGTCGTCGCCGAATTCCTGCCTACCCCTCCGGATGACCTTCCTCCGGGAGCGGCTGGGACCCTGCTCGATGAGACGGCCGACGAGCGCGACGTCGTCGCCACGCTGGTGGACCTCGCGCGCCGTGGCGTGATTCGCATGCAGGAACAGAGCCGGGACGTCGAAATTACCCTTCTGCAGCCAAACGCCACGCTCGCGCCCTTCGAGTCGGAGCTGCTCAAGACAATCTACCCCGGCTCGCCTAAAGCAGGTGATACCGTTCGGCTCGGGGACATCAAGCCTCGCTTCACAGCAGCCATCCCGGACATCAAGAAACTGCTCTACGACGAGCTCGTTCAGCGCGGCTATTTCCCCCGCTCTCCCGAGGCAACGCGCTCCACCTGGCGCGCCATCGGCATTGGGGCGCTCATGGTGATCCTGATCGCCGGCTGTGTCGGCGGCGGGATCGTCGGCGCAGCTGGTTTCTATTGGTTCGCGCTGGCGGTTATTGCCGGACTCGCGCTGGCACTGATTGCCCTGAGCTCGGCCATGCCACGCAAGACCCCCAAGGGCGCCGAGGCCGCCGCGAAATGGCGCGCGTTCCGCAAGTACCTGGGAGATATCGAGCGCTACGAGAAGGTGGCGGAGGCACGGCAGATTTTTGACAAGTATCTCCCGTACGCGGTTGCTTTTGGCCAGGAACGCTCCTGGGTTTCGACCTTTGCCCGCGCGGGCGCTCCTGCACCAAGCTGGTGGGGCACCGACGGTCCGGTCATCGTCCTCGGCGATCCCTACGATCATCAGCCGTACCCGCGCCGCGTCCCACGTGGCACCGGACGGACGGTGATCCTCCCGAGCGGTGAAGGTGGACGAAGTGGTGGCGGAGAGATTGACTTGCCGAGTATGCAGGAAGCAAGTGACCAGGCAAGCCGCTCGCTCCAGCGCTCCAGCACCAGCCTGCTCAAGATGCTTGAGAGCGCGGCTCGCGCCTTCAGCGACTTCAGCGGTGGTGGAGGTGGCGGTGGCTGGAGCGGAGGCGGAGGGGGATTTGGCGGCGGTGGGTCCCGTGGTGGCGCGTCCGGCGGAGGAGGTCGCGGGTTCCGGTAATATCCTGCTAACGTTCTCCCTGCCGGAACCTCTGCGGACTCATATCACTCCGCTCCATCCCCGCTGGCATCGTGGTCTCTGCCACTGCGCAGACCGCGCCGGGTCAGCTTCTCTACTCGCCGGCGCAAGAGGGTATCGGCGATGCGATCAAGTGCTTCGACTCTCCGCCTGAGATCGGCAAGCTTGCAGTCGTCGAAGCCCTCCAGCGTGTCGCACACTTCGCTCACGAAGAATGCTTCGACATAGGCGCTGAGCAGGCGCCCCTTTTCCGTAATTGCGATCCGGTGGCAACGGGAATCCTGCGGGTCTATCGTCCGGCTGATGAGTCCCGCGGCTTCGAGCTTGGCCAGGGCCCCGGTGATCACGCTTGGTTGGACGAGGAAGTGCTCGGCCAATCTGAGCGGCGTCACCTCGGCAGGCGGGATCAACTCGTAGCGAAGGACCCACAAGATGCCCGCCTGCCGGTATCCGACGCGGCCATACGGCGTCTCAAAATCGCGGAATGAAATCGTCCAGTGGCCGAACTTCGGCAATGACGCCACGATGAGTTTTGCTAGCTCCTCTCGAAAATCACCCGCCACCTCTGTTCTGCCTTTCAGCACATTCTGACGCTTTTCCGGAGCGCCAGGCCCACCGCTAATCATAGCGTTGCTGGCCATCGGGTCCTTGACAGCAGATGCTACACCTGGTGTAATACGTCCGCTCGATGCCAACGTGCCGCCCGCCATGGACGTCTCTATGGATTGGGTGCGCTTGTTCGAGCGAGTCCGCACGTTGCCTAGTGCTCCGCAGGGGAGGAGTTGTCAATGTCACGGACGGAATTCAGGGCCGATCCTCGGCTACGCGTCTCTCGTCGCGGTTTTCTGAAGGCCGGCGGGGTGGGTGCGGCCATGGCCGCGGCGGCACCGCTTGGGGCCGTGCCGTTCGCCGGTTCCCGTGCAGCCGCTCAACAGGCATGGGATGCTGAGTACGACGTGGTCGTCGTCGGCTCCGGGGCGGCCGCCTTCGCTGCCGCGATTACCGCCCGCGCCCTGGGCAGTGATGTCGTCATGTTTGAAAAGGGCTCCTACGCCGGCGGGACAACGCTGGTCTCTGGCGGCGGCGCCTGGCTCCCGAACAATCACCTCATGCAGCGCGACGGGATCCCCGATCCGCGCGACGACGCCCTCAAATACATGACGCGCTATTCGCTTCCGCACCGCTATAACCCGAACGATCCGCAGTTTGGCCTCTCCGACGAGGACTATGCCCTCTTCTCGCAGTATTACGACAAAGCAGCGGAGGCAGCCGCGTTCCTTGAGGATCAAGGCGCGATCACCTGGACCTATGGTCGTGGCTTTGGACCGCACTTCGACAAGGTCCAAGTGGATTACATGGAGATGTACGAGGAGGATAAGGCGCCCACTCACCGGACGCTGCATCCGGCGCTCCCGGACGGGAGTGTCGGCTATGGCAAGACCATGATCGACGGCTACCAAGCCTGGGCGCAGGCACAGGGCATCGCGATCAACCTGAACCATCGCGTTGATCAGGTGATCACCAACGCAAACGGCGAGGTCATTGGCGTCCAGGTGACCGTCACGGAGCTTCCAGCCGCAACTCCCGAAACAGGTACGGCGAGCCCAGAAGCTACCCCACAAGAGGTTGTCACGCGGCACCTTGCGGTCCGCGCACGCAAGGGCGTGATCTTCGGCAGTGGCGGATTCGCCAGGAACGCGGATATGATGCGGCACCTGATGCCCTTCCCCTACTACGGCGGATGCTCCGCGCCAACGAACGAGGGTGACTTCCTGCGGATCGCGGCGGCGCTAGGAGCCAAACTGGGCAACCTCCATAACGTCTGGCGCAATCAGGGCATTTTTGAGCAAGTGATTGCAAGTTCTGAGGCATACAACTGCATGTGGTTCCTGAACGGCGACTCCTTCCTGATCGTCAACAAGACAGGGCGCCGCTTCGTCAATGAAAAGCGGAATTACCAAGACCGCCCGATGGCGCACCTGTATTGGGATCCGAATTACGGCGACTGGATGAACCGGCTGGGTTTTTACATCTATGACCAGCGCGTGCAGGACAACTGGGGAGGCACCTTCCCCTATCCAGCGGATCCTTCCACAGCGCCGTATATCATTATGGGGAATACGCTCGAAGAGCTTGCCGACGCCATCGCCGAGCGGGTGGAAAGTCTCGCGGAGGTGACCGGCAACCTGAAGCTCGATCCCAACTTCAAGCAGAATCTTCTCGACGAAGTGGCGCGCTTCAACGAGTTCGCTCGCGCGGGCCAGGACGCCGATTTCCAGCGCGGGGCGCTCCGCTATGACGTGGAGATTCCCTACGGCCCAACCAGCAAGAGCGCGACGCTGACCGAATATCCATCGCCAGACCAACCCAACCCCGCGCTCTATCCGCTCAGCGATAAGGGTCCGTATTACGCCTTCATTGTGTCGGCGTCGGCGGTGGACACGAATGGTGGCCCGGTCATCAATCCGAACGCACAGATCGTGCGGTGGGACGGAACGCCGATCGAAGGGCTCTATGGAGCCGGCAACTGCATCGCCAACCCGAGCGTCAATGCCTATTGGGGCGGGGGCGCAACCATTGGCAATGCCACGGTCTGGGGCTACGTCGCTGGCAGGCACGCCAGTCAGTCGAGTGAAAAGAGCGTCGATTAACGCGGGAACGCATCGCCGCGAATCGTGTGGCATCCTGGCACTCGCCGGGATGCCGCTCCTTGGAAACACGCCGTGCCACGCCCACTGAGCCAGCTTGTCTATGCGCGCATTCAAGAAGGGGAGGGCTCTCCGCGCATCATCACGCTCCATGCGCACAATCAATTCGGCGCCAGCGTGAAGGACTACGCGCTGGCCGCCTGCCCGAGCTCGCGCATCATCGGCCTGGAGTCGTACAAAGGTGTCTACGTCGGACGCAAGGTTGTCGGGTACACCTGGTTCGTCGGTCCGGTCGACCGTCCGTCTCCGGTCTCCTTTGGCGACGCACTCGCGGAAATCGAGCGGTTTCTCTGGGACGAAGTTGACCGGCAGGGCGAAAACCGAGCGGAGTTGCCCTTCCTCCTCGGCGTCGAGCAGGGAGCGATCATGGCCCTGGCAACGGCAGCAGCCGTGCCCGATCTCCTCTCTGGCGTGATCGCGGTACGCGGCTGCTTTCCGATGGTGCCTGGCTGGTCGCCTCCCCTCGTGCCCCTCGACGGCCTCCCGATCTTGCTAGCTGGCGACTTGCCGGAAGCGCATGAATCGGACAACGTGCTGCGGGGCGACATCCTGGCGGCGACACTGGAGCACTGGGGCGCGATAGTTTCCCGCGCTAATGCCCCGCCCGGAATCATCCCGGCAAGAGCCATGTCCGGCTGGCTCCAGCAGCAGGCGATTCGGTACCGTCTCTCAGATGCTCCGTCTGGTGGCAGCCAGCCAGCGTAGCCATCGCCACGTCCACCGACCTCTGGATCAGGCCCACGGTGGCAGGGACAACGTACTCACCGTCCCGAGCGATAGCACCGTCGTTCGATAGGTTCGGCGTGCACCGGCACGAACCTCCCTGGTCTGCCGCCGCACTAGCGCCAGCCAAACTGGCGTTCCAGCGCTTCGCCCGTCACGTGCACCAAGAGTGGCGAGCCGTGCGGGCAGACGGCTGGTGCGCGCGTCTCCCCAAGGCGTCGGACGAGCGCAACCATCGTCTCATGGTCGAGTGGGCGTCCCCGCCGCACGGCTGTCCGGCAGGCGAGTTGCACCATGAGACGCTCTTTCCACCCCTCGCCGCCACCTTCCGCCTCGTCGGCCAGCGCGATCAGGGCGGCAATCAACGCGTCGCGCTCGCCAATGCCGGCCAAATCATCAGCGCCATTGCCAGCGAGCACACCCGGCAGCGGCGGCGCCGTCCGCAACAAGAAGGTCCGGCCACCGAACGCCTCGCAGGTGAAGCCCAGCGCGGCAAGCTCTTCCAATCGGGATGAGAGTCGTGCAAGCTGGCCCGGCCGCACTTCAAACACGATCGGCTCTGGCAACGGCAGCGGCTCGGGCGCGCCAGGTCCATGCACCGCGGTCAGATGCTCGTAGAGCACGCGCTCGTGGGCGCGGTGCTGATCGATCAAATACAGTCCCGCGTCGCCTTCCAAAAGGAGCAATCTCCGCTGAACCTGGCCGATCAAGCGCAGCGGCGGCAAAGCCGGCGTGATGATTGGACCGTCATCGTACACGGCGGGCGTTTCCCGAGCCAGCACCGGCAGCGATAGCGCGTCAGCTCCCGCGAGTGCTGGCGCCATCAGCGGGATCGGGCGACGGCCGAGCGCCTCCCGCAAAAGATCGCCGAGTGCCTGGCCGATCAGGCGCTCATCGAGAAGCCGGACTTCCAGCTTCGCCGGATGCACGTTGATATCCACGCGCTCAGGGGGCACGTCGATCCGCAGCGTCGCGATAGGATGCCGCCCACGCGGTAGCAGCGGGCGATAGGCACCCTCGAGGAGCGCCAAGAGGCCACGCGGCTGGGTCCAGCGGCCATTGACGATCACGTTGATGTGACCACGGCCAGGACGTGTCACTTCCGCGCCAGCGACCAGCCCGGAGAGGCGAGCGCTCCCCACTGTCGCCGGGCCGAGCGGGATCAGGCTGCCGGTCAGCGCGGGGCTATAGACCTCGACCATCGTCGTCGCCAGATCGCCCGAACCGCTCGTCTGTACTGCCAGCCGGTCCTCGACATAGAGGGTGAATCGAACGTGTGGGGCAGTAAGCGCGAGACGGCGGACCGTCTGGCCGATTTGCGCCGACTCCGCTTGCGGGCGCTCGACGGCCGCAAGGCGGGCCGGAAGATTGGCGAAGAGTTGGCGCACGGTAACCGTGGTGCCCTGGATTCGCGCGGCCGGCGCTTCACTGATGACCCGGCCATCACGCAGGACGATTCGCCGGCCAATGCCACCACCATCGTCCGCGCTGACGATGGTCAGCTCCGCGACTGCCGCGATGCTCGGCAGTGCCTCTCCCCGAAACCCGAGCGTGCGGACGGTGGAGAGATCATCGGCCGGCAGCTTGCTCGTCGCGTGCCGCTGGCAAGCCAGCCAGAGTTCCCCTGGCGGGATGCCACAGCCATCGTCGCTGACGCGGATCAGGGCAAGTCCACCGCCTTGGACATCAATGCGGATGGCGCGCGCACCGGCGTCGAGCGCATTTTCAACCAGTTCTTTTACAACCGAGGCTGGCCGCTCAATAACCTCTCCAGCAGCGATGCGGGCTGCAACCTCCTCCGGGAGCTGGCGGATAGCTCGCCGAAGCTGCGGCAGGGACTCCGTCGCGTTGTGCTGGAGAATTGGCGCGTCATTCGCCTGCATCACAGCCGTGCCTGCTGCTCGAAGAGCCAATCGAGGGCCTGCTTCGGGGTCATTGCCGAGAGATCGAGGCGCTTGAGCTCATGTGCCAGGCGCGACGCCGGAAGCGATGGCGGAAAGCCCTGAAGCCTCAACTGATTTGGCTCGTCAGGACCTCCTCCCGCGAGATAGCCGTTGGTCCGCGCCGGGGAGTCCGGGGAATCAGCAACGTGGCGGTGAAGATTTGCTGGCAACTCGTTGAGCACCTGCTCCGCGCGGTCGGCCACCCATCGCGGCAATCCTGCGAGCCGGGCCACGTGGATGCCGTAGGCGCGGTCCGCGCAGCCGGGACGGACGGCGTACAGGAAGATAATCCGGCCCTCAGTCTCCATCGCGGCAACATGCACGTTCGCCAGGGATGGCAGCTCCTCCGCCAGGGCAGCCAGCTCAAGAAAATGGGTGGCGAAGAGGGTTCGAGCGCCGAGACGGTTGTGAATGTCCTCCAAGACCGCGCGAGCGATCGCCAGGCCGTCATTCGTGCTCGTTCCCCGGCCAATCTCGTCAAGAATCAGCAAGCTGCGGCGCGTTGCCTGGTGAAGAATCGTGGCCGTCTCCATCATCTCAACCATGAACGTGCTCGCCCCGCCGGCCAGATCGTCGTGCGCGCCGACGCGTGTGAAGATGCGGTCGGCCAGCCCGATCCGGGCAGACGCGGCCGGCACAAAGGAGCCGATCTGGGCAAGCAAGACAATCAGGGCCACTTGACGCAGGTACGTGCTCTTGCCACCCATGTTCGGCCCGGTGACGAGGAGCACGCGCGGCGCGTTGCCACCGAGATGACAGTCGTTGGGGATGAATGGCTCGCCACCGAGACTCGCTTCCACAACCGGGTGACGGCCCCCAAGAATGACCAGCTCTTCGCTTTCTTCCAGCTCTGGACAGGTCCAGTTGTTGCGCGCGGCGACCTCGGCGAGGGAGAGGAATGCGTCGAGCTCGGCCAGGCGCTCCGCGGTGCGCAAGAGGCGGGCGGCAGTCGAAGCAACGTGCTGGCTCAAGGACGCCAGGGCCTCCCGCTCAAGCGCGGCGATCTCCTCGTCGGCGGCCAAGAGGCGGGCCTCGGCCTCCTTCAGGGCAGCTGTCACGAACCGCTCGCCCGTGGCCACGGTTTGCTTGCGCACGTACTCCGCTGGCACCAAATGCAGGTTTGGCCGGGTGACTTCGATGTAATAGCCAAAGACCTTGTTGTACCCGACCTTGAGGCTGCGGATACCCGTGCGCTCCCGCTCATGCCGCTCAAGGCTGGCAAGCCAGGCGCGCGTGGCCTGAATCCGTTCGTTCGCATCGTCAAGCCGCTCGGAAAATCCTGGCCGAATGCGCGCGGTGCCGCCGTCGTCCTCCTCCACCGCGGCGTCGAGCACTTGGAGCAGATCGGCACAGGGATCGATCGCCGTGGCAAACGCAGTCAGCGTCTCGCTCCTCGTCTCCTCCAGACAGGAATTGACCGCCGGGATGACGCGCAGCGCGCTCGCGAGCGTCAAGAACTCGCGAGCTCCAGCCTGCCCTTGGGTGACGCGGCCGGTCAGCCGCTCTAGATCGCCCACGAGCACGAGGAGATCGCCCAGGCGCGGGCGCAAGGAAGGCGCGGCGACGAGAGCAGCGATGATCGCCTGCCGGCGCCGAAGCTCCTGAAGATCGCGCAAAGGTAGCCCAATCATCCGGCGGAGGTACCGGGCGCCCTGGGACGTGCGGGTACGATCCAGCACGCCCAGCAGACTTCCGCGGCTTCCGCCGGTGCGGTGACTGCGTGTCAGCTCCAGGTTCCGCCGGGTAGACGCATCCAGCCCAACGTGACGGTCAGCGCGTTCAGTGCGCAGGCTGACCAGGAGTGGCAGAAGGCGAGGATTGGTGCGCTCGACGTAGGCGAGGATAGCGCCAGCCGCCCCGATGGCCGCCGGGAGCTCGGCACAGCCGAACGGAACCAGCGAGCGCACGCCGAAGCGCTCACAAAGTGCAGCAGTCGCTCGCTGGGGATCGAAATGCCACCATTCCAGGCGGGTAACGTGCCCGGCGGCCAGGGAGGGCGGTGCCGAGGCATCACTCGTCGCTCCCTCGGCAATGCTGAAGCTCAGCGGCTCGGCGAGGTGCCCGGCGGCCCCTTCACTTCGGTCTGGAATCAAGCACTCGGCCGGGTTGAGCCGCGCAAGCTCCTCTTGTAGACGGTCGAGCGCGGCAGCTCCACAGAGCTCAGTCGTCGCAAACTCGCCGGTGCTGACATCCACCCAGGCCAATCCGATGCGATCCCCGCGCGGGCAGATCGCGGTAAGGTAGCGATTCTCCGTCGCTGGCAGCAAGCCCGGCTCCGCGACCGTTCCTGGCGTGAGAACGCGGGTGACCGCCCGGTGTACGAGGCCGCGACCGGGCTCGCTCAATTGCTCGGCAATGGCGACCGTGTGGCCGGCTGCCAGAAGCCGGCCCAGATAATGATTGAGCGCGTGGTGCGGGATGCCCGCCATGGGAACGCGGCCGTTGCGGCCGAAGGAGCGAGACGTGAGCGTAATCCGGGCATCGCGGGCGACGATTCTGGCATCGTCGTCGAACGCCTCGTAGAAATCTCCTAGCCGATACAGCAGAATCGCGCTCGGGTGCTGGGCCTTGAGCTCCAGGTACTGCCGGCGCGAGGGCACGAGGCCACCGGCACCGGCCGTTGCCGAGCCGGTTACCCCGGAATGTTCGGCTAGGGACGTGTGCGTGCTCCGGCGAGGCATGGCACGATTATACGCATCATGAGCAGGACCATGGGTGGAGAGAGGCGATGACGGAGCGACAGGCGGAGCAGATGACACCTGGGACAATTACTGAGTGGAACGCCGAGGCATTGCGCGCGCTCGTGCGGGATATTCCCGATTTCCCGCAGCCGGGAATCGTCTTTCGCGATATCACGCCCCTGCTGGCGAACGCAGCGGCGTTCCGCACGGCTATTGATGCCATGGCGGCACCGTTCCAGGACATCTCAATCGTCGTCGCGATCGAAAGCCGGGGATTTATTCTCGGCGCTCCGGTGGCGTACAAGCTTGGCGCGGGTCTTGTCCCGGTGCGCAAGGTTGGGCGACTCCCGGCCGCCACGATCCGTGAGGAATACGCGCTCGAATACGGGGTCAACACGGTGGAGATGCACAGCGACGCGGTCAAGCCAGGGGAGCGCGTCTTGATCGTTGACGACCTGCTCGCGACCGGCGGCACCGTCCGCGCCGCGATCAACCTAGTCGAGCGCCTCGGGGCCACGGTCGTTGGCGTCAGCGTGCTGGCCGAGCTGTCGTTTCTCCATGGCCGTGAGCGCTTAAAGGGCTACCACCTCTCCAGCCTGATTGTGTATTAGCCGCGACGCTGGCCGAGCGTTCGCAGCGACGACCGGCCAGCGTTTCAGGCTCTCGTCACGCTCCCCACGTGCGCTCGAAGATCCGAAGCCAGTTTTCCACGCCGAGCTTGCAGAGTGTGGCATCGTCGTAGCCCCGGCGGCGCAGTTCGGCGATTACCTTCGGCAGGCCAGCCGCATCGCGGAGATCCGCTGGCATCGTCGCTCCGTCAAAGTCCGACCCAAAAGCGACCTTATCATCACCAAGACGCTCGACGAGATAATCCACTTGGTCGGCAATCGCCGCAACGGTCGTTTCCTCCGGCAGCTCCTTGCCGTCCGGCCGGAGGAACCCGACATGGAAATTCACGCCCACAACCCCCTCAGACTCCCGGATCGCATCGAGCTGCTTGTCCGTCAGATTGCGGGTGACCGGGCAAAGCGCAAAAGCGTTCGAATGCGTCGCCACAATCGGATCCTCTGTTGTGGCAACGACATCCCAGAAGCCTTGCTCATTCAAATGAGACACATCAACGATGATGCCCAACTGGTTGCACGCGCGCACCAATGCCTTCCCGGCATCTGTCAGACCGGGACCGATGTCCGGCGATTCCCCAAACCGGAATGGCACGCCGTGGCCAAACGCATTTGGGCGCGACCAAACGATACCGAGGGATCTGACCCCAGCACGGGTATAGAGGTCCAAGGCATACAACTCGGTGTCAACCGGCTCCGCGCCCTCAAGGTGAAGCTCGACGGCGAAGGCTCCATCCGCGATCGCCTCGCGAACCTGCCGGGCGGTCTGCACGATCCGCACCTGGCTATCCGCAGTTGCCAGCCGAAGCAGGCGCCCCAGGGAGCCGAGCGCGTAATGCTGCGCATACTCCACCGGCATCTGCGGCGGCATGGTGGCCACGTCCATGTAGGGGGTGACATCGGGATCGGTCTGATCGCCTGCCAGGGGCTGGTGAGCAGGGTCAGGAACCCAGACGGCAAAGAACCCTCCGGCCAGACCACCGTCCCGAGCGCGCGGCAGATCAATGTGGCCAGTGTCTGACCGCTCGAAGAATGAACGTCCCGTGTTTCTCAAGCTGAGGATGGTATCGTTGTGCCCATCGAATATCGGTACCCGCGTGTTCCCAGTGCCGCCCACGTCCCCTCCGATCGCTATGGCCCTTCACATCACCTGGCAAAGTCGCCTCTGCCGCCTGCACTGGGTATCATGCACCAAAGGGGTCAGGGGCTGGCGGCTAGGGGTTGGGAGTCGGGAGTTGGGAGTCTGGGGACGGGAGTCGGGAGCTGGGGGTCGGGCGCCGTGACAGCTGAACGCTGACGGCCGATTGCTACCGGCTACCGGCTAACGGCTACTGGCTATCGGCTACCGGCTCCCGGCAGACTGCTGACGGCTGATCGCTGATTGCCTTCGGCTCACGACAGAGGAGTGGGAGGGAAGAGGATGACTGAAGGTGGTGGGTTACTGGCGGGCAAAACCGCGGTGGTGATGGGTGTCTTGAACCGCTGGAGCATCGGCTGGGCGATCGGGGAAGCGCTGGCAGCCCAGGGAGCGAAGCTGGCGGTGAGCTATCTTGACGACCGGTCGAAAAAAGAGATTGATGCGCTCGTCACAGCCGCGCCCGCCGGGAGCGGCGCCTATCAGTGCGATGTGGAATCGGACGAGCAACTCGATGCGTTTGGTGAGGCGCTGCGCCGGGACTTCGGCACTGTCGATTGCCTGGTCCACAGCATCGGCTTCGCTCCTCCAGGCGAGTTGAAGGGCCGGTTTCTGGAGACGACGCGGGAGGGTTTCAAGATCGCCCACAGTATCAGCGTCTACTCACTGATCGCGGCGGCTCAGCGCATTGTGCCCCTCATGCCGTCAGGCGGGAGCATCATGACGCTGACCTACCTTGGGGCCGAGCGCGCGTTCCCCCGGTATAACGTGATGGGTGTGGCGAAAGCCGCCCTGGAAGCGACTGTCCGCTATTTAGCAATGGATCTTGGAGAACAGGGCATCCGCGTCAACGCTATCTCGGCCGGGCCGGTCAAGACAGCCGCTGCCAGGGGTATCCCCGGGTTTATGGACATGTACAACGTCTTGAAGGAGCGGGCGCCGCTGAAAACGGAGTTCGACGCGACAAGTGTCGCCAAGGTCGCCGTCTTTCTTGCAAGCGATTTGTCCTCCTCGGTGACCGGAGAGACGATCTTTGTGGACAACGGTTACCACGCCATGGGCATGTGAGCAATCAGCCGTCAGGAATCAGGGGTCAGGAGCCAGGAGTTAGAGGCTAGCAGTCGGGGGTCAGGGGTAGGGGCTAGGGTCTGGGGGTAAGGGTCGGGAGCCGGGGGCGGAGGGGCACGCAGCATCGGCTCGGTCCGGTCCAGAGCAGCGGGGCTCACCAGCTCGGGCTTAATAATCATGCCTCGCTCGTTGCATTCGCTCCTGCCATGCGGGCTCAATGCGAACCCGAGCCGCAAAGCGTGCGGGACACGCGTCGCCCCCTCGCGCGCGGGGCTCAACCCCCTCCCTCGCAGTGCTCGGGACACGGCTCATCCCTCGCTGCGCTCGGGACAGGGCTCACCACACCGCTCAGCCCCCTGAAGGGGGCTAAGGAACGCACGCGTGTCCATGCAGCCGGCTTCAGCCAGGTTCGTCGTCTCAGCGCGGGATTCAGCCCCGCGCGAGGGGCAACACCGCCCCCAACCCCCGACCCCTGACTCCTGACCTCTGACGGCTGACGGCTCCGCGTTGCATTGCATTCTGGCCCGGCATCCCGGACCAATAGGATCGGTGGCCGTCCGCCGTTCTCCCCTTGCCCAATGTCTGCCGGGCACGCTCAGGGTCGCGTTGGGAGAACGGGTCAGCGCTCGTGCGGGTCTCCGGCCGCGCGATCTTCTGGTCGCAACGAGCCGCACCCCCTCTGCGCAACGAGCCCCACTTCCTCGTCCAGGGCATGCCAGAACGCGGCAAGTTCCGGCACCGCCTGTTGATCACTCAGTGGCAGCAATTGCTCGGCCAGGCTCCGCGCCACGGTCAATGCCCGCTCGGTTGTTGTTTCGACCAGCGTGCGGAGGAGTGACAAGGCGGCTTCGCGCTGATCCTGATCGAGTAGCCGGGCAGCATCCGCTTCTGTCACCTCAGCTTCCCGGAAGAATGCGTGTTGCCAGCGCGCAAGCGTATCCCGCACGAGCGGGGCCAGTTCCGGCGCCCGGGCCACCAGCCGCTGCATACGCTCAAAAACCCACCAGGGCGACGCTGCGTCGTAGCACGCGCCTCCCCGATCCAGCACCAAGGGCAGCCCGACCGCGAAGGGATAGACCGGACGGAACAGGCTCAAGCACGGTGAGCCGAATGCCGTCCAGACAGTCGCTCGCAATTCCCGTGGCGCATTCGGCCGCAGATGCGCGACCATTGCCGCCGCCGTCTCCCCGCGGAATGCTGGGTTGGCATGCATGCAAATGGCCGGCAGCGGCTCAGCACCGCGCGGCAGATCCTGACCAGCGTGATCGCGCAGCAGGCCCATCATCCAGGCAGGCGTGATTCCATGCGATGTGCCTGCGAGAAGCTGGCGAGACCGGTCCAGCCGGCAGGCGCGCGGCCGCAAGTCCGCCTCCGGGTCGGTATAGGCCCGAGCGAAGTCCGGCATGCTGGGATCAATCCAGCCCTGAGCATAAGCGTGGTCCATCAATCCAGGAGAGGCGGCATCCCAGTCCGTGCCGATGGTGAGAAGATTGCCGATTGCGGCGCGGCCGCTGACCCGCTTGGCCGCCCAGCGCTTCCCCGCCGTTTCCAGAATCCAGGCGGAGGTGGGATCTGCGACAATGAACGAGTTGTGATAGGTCCGGTAGAACGTCGCTTCGCATGATCCTCCCTGGCCGTATTGCTCGATCAGCGTGGTCATCACGGTGAGCGCCTCGTCAGCCGTGGCACCCCGCTCCAAGCCAAGACGGACCAGATCCATCCCGATCAGCCCGGGCTCGTCATACGGCTCCCGGGTGAGCACCGCCTCATTGCCAATAGCCACGCCCCATTCATTCACGCCCATCTCAAAGCCCCACAGCCAGTAGGGCCGGGAGCCAATGCACTCCCAGGTTCGCTCGGCCTGCGGAAGCGCGAGATATTGACACTGCACCACATCCCCACGACGATACTCGCGCCGGGGGACATGGGTGAGTGGCTGGCATTCGTTGGGAGACCGGTCGCTATTTTTTGCCAGAATCACCGAGCCGTCGGCCGAAACTTCGCCCGTGACCACCGCCGTGTCACAGGAGAACACCGCGTTCATGGGTTCCGCCACTCCTTTCCACGCGGGATCATAGCCGAGCGATCCGGCGGCTGCGTGTCTTGCCCGCTTGACAGGCTGGCTGCGCTGCCGTAGCGTCCCGCACGAGAGGATCCATGTTGCCCCGGCCTCCGGTCCGGCGCCGTGAGGCCAGTGCGAATGAAGGGAACACCGGCGTGAACGATCAAACACAGCGATTTGACATCCTGATCAAAGGCGGGGACGTCGTCGATCCCGGCGCGGGATTGCGCGGCCGGCTCGATGTGGCCATTGCTGGCGGCACGATTGCTGCGGTCGAGCCCGACATCGACCCTGCCCGGGCCTATCAGGTCATTGATGCCGCCGGGCAGTACGTCACGCCCGGCCTCATTGACCTGCATACGCATGTGTACTGGGGAGCGACCTATTGGGGTATCGAGCCGGACCCGGTCGCGGCCCGCTCCGGTGTCACCACCTGGCTCGATGTCGGCAGTTCTGGTGCCTACTCATTTCCCGGACTGCGCCGCTATATCGTCGAAACAAGCAAATCCCGCGTCTATGCGCTCCTGAACCTCTCCTCCATCGGCCTTATCGCGCCAACGTGGGAATTCACCAATCCTGACTACTGGGACGTCGAGCTTGCCGCCACGATTGTCGAGCTGAACCGCGATGTCATCCTCGGCATCAAGGCGCGGATCGACCGCAACACGACCCGCGGCGTCGGCATCGCGCCACTCGCAAAAGCACGCGAGCTCGCTGATCTTGTCGGCCTGCCGTTGATGGTCCACATTGGCCAGGGACCGCCAACAATTGACGAGGTAGCCGAGTACCTGCGGCCAGGTGACATTCTGACGCACTGCTTCACGGGACACGACATGCGCATTGTTGGGCCAGACGACAAAATCCTACCGAGGATTCAGGAGCTTCGCGAGCGCGGCCTCATTCTCGACATCGGTCACGGAGCGGGCTCTTTCTCCTTTGAAACAGCGGAGAAGATGCTCGCGCAGGGGATCTTGCCGGATGTCATTAGTACCGACATCCACCAGATCGCAATTCAGGGACCGATGTTCGATATGCCCACCACACTCTCCAAGTTCCTGAACCTGGGCATGAGCATTGAGGAAGTGATTGAGCGGGCCACGGCGCGGCCGGCCGCGGCGATGCGCTGCCCGCATCTTGGCTCGCTCAAGCCGGGCAGCCCGGCCGATGTCGCCCTGTTCC
>JBHOQQ010000132.1:0-14562 GCA_042408955.1 Thermomicrobiales bacterium | reverse complement strand
AGCGGTACGAGGTACAACAGGGATCAGATTGAGCAACGCGTCTCAGGGGGAGACGAGACTTCCGTCATCCCGCGTGCAGCGAGGGATCGCTCCGCGTCTGCGTCTCGGGGCAAGACTCTACAGGATTGAACCCGGCCTTGCCTGCAGGGGTTCGGACGTGACGGGCGAGATTCCTCGCTGCGCTCGGAATGGCCGTGGTGCGCGGCCTCGGGATTGACGGGAAGCCGGGTGCCGCCGTTCACTGCCGCGTTGACCGGCAGCGATGGGAGAGATTTCTCGCTGCGCTCGGAATGACGGAATCCAAGAAATTCCTCGGCTGCGCCACTTCCGCCCGATTGCAAACGGAATGACGGGGAGGAATGCCGGGTGGAATCGTCTTCCGTTGAGCCCCATCGCGCGGGCCTCACGTCCCCTCCCTCGCTTGGCGCGGGACACGGCGCATCCCTCGCTACGCTCGGGAAGAAGGCTCACCATGCAGATGAAGCCCCTTCGCCGGGGGCTACATGCCAAGGATCCGCGGCCACGCGGCCGGCACTAGCCGATCTCCTTGGCTGAGCCTCGTCCCGAGCGCAGGGAGGGAGGAGGAATTGAGCCCCGTGCGCCCGGCAGGATGCGCATGCTCTTTGGCCAGGGACGCTCGCGGACCAAGATACCTAGGCGCGCCGGGACCGCGAGCGGATCCGTGGTGCCTCCCCAGCTACTCGTCCATTGAGGCTTCGTCCGGCAATGGTCAAAACCTGCTGGCCACTGACAGGAGCATCCTGACTGGCTCGGGTCCGTATGGCCGCCGCTTCAACGGCATCGAGCACCGCGTCCAGTGCCTGCATCCATGGAAGCTGCAAGTCTGGCAGGCGAATGCGCACGGAGTGCGGCGTAATTTTGAGCGCTCGTCCGAGTTTGGTTGCCAGCTTGCGCGCATCGATCAGGCGCGTCTCGACGGGGCGAATAATGATCTCCCGCTCGCGC
Source organism: Thermomicrobiales bacterium (assembly GCA_042408955.1). GTDB lineage: Bacteria > Chloroflexota > Chloroflexia > Thermomicrobiales > UBA6265 > CALGSZ01. The sequence continues at coordinate 13,596 of JBHOQQ010000132.1, read as the reverse complement.
TCAACCACCGACTCGATCCCGAGGTCCGCGCAGCGCAGCCGGACGGCGATCAGCGCAAGCAGGTGCTCCACCTCGTCGGGTATTGGACCGAAGCGATCCTCAAGCTCGGCGCGCATGGCTTCAAGCTCTGCTCGCGTGCTCACGCCGGCGACGCGGCGGTACGTGTTGAGTCGTAGCTCGACATCGGTGATATACGTCGCGGGGATCAGTGCGCTGAGTGGGAGATCGAGCTGGATTGCGCCTGGCTCTTCCACCGGCCGCCCGCGTTTGATCTCCTCAACCGCCTGGCTGAGCAACCGGACATACAGCTCGTAGCCAACTTCTGCAATGTGCCCGCTCTGCTCCGCCCCGAGGATGTTGCCAGCACCGCGAATCTCCATATCCCGCATGGCGACGCGCAGTCCGGCGCCAAGCTCCGTTGCTTCTTGGATGGCTTCAAGGCGCGCTTGGGCTTCGGCTGTCAGGACCTTTGCGGGCTTATAGAGCAGATAGGCATAGGCCCGGTTGGTGCCACGGCCCACCCGGCCCCGCAGTTGGTAGAGCTGCGTCAAGCCAAGGGTGTCCGCGTTGTCGATGATGATCGTGTTCACATTGGGGATATCGACCCCAGATTCGATAATCGTGGTGCACACCAAGACATCGAACTCATGGCGAACGAAGCCGAGAATGACCTCTTCAAGCGTCTGCTCGTCCATCTGCCCATGACCGATGCCAAGCCGTGCTTCTGGTACAAGCTCGCGGAGCCGGTGGGCAAGCCGGTCAATCGAGTGAACTCGGTTGTGAACAACGTACACCTGGCCGCCGCGCTCAAGCTCCCGCAGGATAACCTCTCGGATCAGAGAATCTTTCGCTTCGGTCACAAATGTCCGCACCGGCAGGCGTGCCTGTGGTGGTGTGTCGATGACACTAATGTCGCGGATGCCTGCGAGCGCCATGTGCAAGGTGCGCGGGATGGGGGTGGCGCTCATTGTCAGCACATCGACCGCGGTTCGCAATTGCTTGAGAAATTCCTTGTGGCGGACGCCGAACCGCTGCTCCTCATCGATGATGACCAAGCCTAGGTCTTTGAAGCGCACATCCTTCTGCACAAGCCGGTGGGTGCCGATGACGATATCCACACTGCCGTTTGCAAGCCCCTCAACGATCTCGCGTTGCTCGCGCTCGGATCGCAGCCGCGAGAGCATTTCGACGCGCACGGGAAATGGCGCGAGCCGTTGCGAAAAGGTCGCAAAGTGCTGGAGCGCTAGGACGGTCGTCGGCACCAAGATCGCAACTTGCTTGCCGCCATTGACCGCCTTGAACGCTGCACGGAGGGCGACCTCCGTCTTCCCGTAGCCCACATCGCCGCAGACCAAGCGGTCCATCGGGCGTGGGGACTCCATATCGGCCTTCACCTCGTTGATCGCGCGAAGCTGGTCGGGTGTCTCCGTGTATGGAAACGATTCAGCAAGCTCAACATCCCAGGCGGTGTCTGGCCCGAACGCATGACCCTGCACGGTTTCGCGCGCGGCATAGAGCTGGATCAGCTCGAATGCCATCTCCCGGACAGCCCGCCGGACGCGCTGCTTGGTTCGAACCCACTCACCCGAGCCAAGGCGGGTCGGCTCAGGCTCGATCGCGCCGCTGTACCGTGTGACCCGGTGGCTCTGGTCGACTGGAACGTACAGCCGGTCGCCGCGCGCGTATTCAAGCAGGAGGTATTCGCGCTCGACGCCGTTCGTCTCGACGCGAACGAGACCGCGGAAGCGAGCGATCCCGTGGTCGATGTGAACGACGAATTCCCCTGGCGTGAGACTCGTGGCAAAGGCGATATCGTCTGCGTGACTGCGGCGGCCGGAGCGGCGCGTCTGCTTGCGAAAGCCAAAGATCTCGAGATCGGAGAGGACGACCAACTTGTCGTCGGCGATCATCCAGCCGCCGTCGAGGTCCGATGCCACAATCTCTAGGGTTCCTGGTTGAAGTGGAACGATTTCGGCGTGATTGCGCCGCTTGTCCCTTCTGGGAAAGATGTTCTGCTCTTCGAACAGCTCCGTGAGCCGCTCGACCTGGTCCGTAGCGAGAACCACTCGCCACTGATCGGCAAGTCGCTGACCTACATCTTCAGTCAAGCGGCTCAGGCGTCCGGCGTAGAGCGGTGCCTCAGTGACGACGCTGAGCGACTCGACGATAGGTGCCGGGTGCTCCGGGTCGATTCCGAGCACACATTGGCGGTGCTGTTTGAGACTGGCTTCAATCTCCGGCCAAATGGCAAACGGGCGGAGTAACCCTGGTGGCAGTTCACCGTTGTCCACAAATCCTGCAACAAGCTCGCTGGCGTGCTCCTGAAGATGGTGGGCGGTGAGCCTGATAGCACCTGGCTCGTCCAGGATAACGAGGCCGTTAACCGGAAGGTAATCCGCCAGCGTCGCCGCCGGGCAGAGCAGGTAGGGCGCAAAGAGGTCGAGCGACGCCGGCACCAGGCCCTGCTGCATGCGCTCGATCATGCGCTCCCATTCAGAGGCAACTTCCGTGCGTAGACTCGCAAGATCAAGCTGCCGTACTGCCTTGGCTGCCTCTGGCAGGCGCCGCAAGGGCACTTCGAGCGGTGGCAACAGGGTGACCTCGTTCAGGCGTGTGCGGGACCGCTGCGATGACGGATCAAAGAGACGAATACTGTCAATGACATCGCCGAAGAGCTCAATACGGATAGGATCATCCGCGGTTGGCGGGAAGATATCAATGATGCCGCCCCGGCGAGCGATCGTGCCCGGCTCCTGAACAACGGGAGTGAGCTGATAGCCTGCTTCCGTCGCCCACGCGAAGAATTGCGCGGCATCGAAGCGATCATCAACATGGAGGTGGTGCGTCTGGCGGCGAAGCTCATCCGGCGGCATGACCAGGTGGGACAGCCCGCGCACCGAAACGGTAACGATTGGCCACCGGTCCTCCGTCGCTGTCACAAAGCGATTGAGGATCGCGACGCGTTGCGTCGCTGTCGGCAAATCGAACGGCAATTGTTCATACGGGAGCGCGTCGGGAGCTGGCCAATGCTCCGCCCTGCTCGGGCCCGGCAGGAGCTCGTTGAGCGCATTGCACAACTGTTCCGCCCGGTCATCCCGGCTCGTGATGATGAGCGCCGGCCGGCGGAGTGAGGCAGTGACCGCGGCGATCACTGCTGGCCGGGCTGCCAGCGGAAGATCGCTTATGGCCACCTGCTGGTTTGCACGAACGACATCGAGCAGGCGCTGAACGCGCGGTGAAGCTTGAACTGCGGCAAGCAAAGAGGCGAGTGTCACAGTGGCGGCATCCTCTAGGTGCGTGGCGGTCGCGGGCAGGATGAAGCCGGGTTAAATGGAAACCCTCCAGCCCGCAACAGTTCAGTCTACCACGGCTCCTTGCGTTCACATGCGAAATCCAGCGAAGATAAATAGGGTGGGTGCTAGGCGATTCGATGGGATTTGGGAGCCATTCGCGTGCGAACAACCATCATCGTCGGTGTTGTTGCGGCTGTTGTTGCGGCTTCCTCGGCCGCGCTTGCGATCGCGTTTCTCGATGCGCGATCGGCGCCACCGATTGTCATCAGCGATCCACCCTCCTCAATCGTCGTCTCGGTGGAAGGCGCCGTCATCCGGCCAGGCGTTTACACGCTGCCAAGCGGCTCTCGCGTCAACGATGCCCTTGCCGCGGCGGGTGGGGTCAGAACAGACGCGGATCTCACGGCCCAGAATCTTGCCGCCCGCCTGCGAGATGGGCAGCGCCTCATCGTGCCGGCTGTGCCTACGGCATGGGCCGGTGGACTGACCGCCCCGGGCGCGTCGCCTGTGCCATCTCAAGCGCCACAAGCGGCGCCATCCAGCCGGATCAACATCAACACGGCCACGATCGAGGAATTGGACACTCTCCCTGGGATTGGCCAAGCGAAAGCCCAGGCCATCGTTGAATATCGTACAACTCACGGACCGTTTCGAACCGTCGATGAGCTGGTGCTCGTTGATGGCATCTCATCGGCGATGCTCGACCGTCTCCGCCCGTTGATCACGGTCTGACCATGGCTGGCATCGCCCTCTCAACCGCGTTCCTGGCGGGAATGGCAATTGGGTGGGCGGTGCTGCCGGTTGTTGCAGGCGGCGTGATTCTCCTTCGACTTGGTGGCCGCCGTGTCCATGTCGCGTGGCTCGTCGTCCTAGCCGGCGTGGCGTCCCTCGGAATCTGGCGCTCCGGCGCGATGCATGATGCACCCCATTTTGCATGGCCCGACCAGATAACTGCCGTGCGAGGTCGCGTGATCTCTGGACCGCTGGAGACGGACCGCGTGCAGCGGTTTGATCTCGCGGTGACGAGCGTCCAGGCTAATGAATGGCTACCTGCCCGCGGAAAGGTGTGTGTTTCCGCTCCTCTCTCACCACGAGCCGGCTTTGGGGATGAGATCACGGCAATCGGCGCGTCGGAGCCGGTTAGCGAGGTTCGGCCATCGCTTGGCAGAACGTTCCTTGCTCGTGGCTGCATTGCGTTGCTTCAGGCGAGCAGCATCTCGGTGACGACTCCCGGGAATGGTTGGCGTGCATGGATAGACCGGCTGCGGCGAAAGCTCACGGACGGCTTGCACGCGGCCGCGCCGGGCGACGCCGGTGTCCTGCTGGCCGGATTGGTCACCGGTGATGATCAAGCGCTTTCGGATCACCAGCGCACCGCGTTTATCTCGACGGGTACGACGCATATCACCGCGGTGAGCGGCAGCAATGTCGCCTTGCTGATGGTCATCTTGACGGGGTTGGGCGCTGCAGCCGGTTGGATCAGGTCGAGCGCGTGGATGGCAGTCGTTGCCGCCGTTGTTTGGACCTATGCGGTGATGGTCGGGCTTGGTCCGCCGGCATTGCGGGCGGCGCTTGTGGCCACCGGTGCGTTGCTTGCCTCGTTGCTTGGTCGCCGGCCCGATCCGGTAACGCTCATTGCCGTTTCCGCCGCGCTCGAGGCAGCCTGGCGACCCGGAGACATCGCAACGCTTGCATTTCGCCTGTCCGTGGTATCGTCGCTCGCCCTTGCGCTTGCCGTGCCAGCGATGGGCGAGCCCGGCCGCCTTTGGTGGCTCTCGTCGTCCGTCCGAGGGACGGCTGCTGCCCAGGTTGCGACGCTCCCTGTACTCGCGCAAAGCTTCGGGACGGTGCCACTCGTGGCGCTGGTAGCAAACCTCCTGATCCTGCCAGTTGTTGGGGTCGTGTTCCCCCTTGCGTTTGGCGCCTCTGTGCTCGGGCTGGCCTCCGCGACGATTGGCGCCGCCCTAACGTTCCCCGCGGCAATCGGCGCACGGTGGATTCTTGAGGTGGTCGATCACGTGAGCCGCCTTCCAGGAGGGGTGACGTTAGTGGGTGCACAGCATGTTGGGACGACTGTGTTCTCCACTGGGCTCACGGTTGGGGTGATCAGTCTCTTGAGCGCAGAGATCCGGCGAGCGGTCGCGCGAGTCGCCGCGAACACGCATTCTCAACCACGGGTAGCCGTTGTTGCGATGTCGGCAGTTGCTGGTGCGCTCGGCGGAATGGCGGTAATGCTGTTCGTACGTTGACAGCATGGGGGTTTTCAGGGTAATGTTTGCCACGGGCGCCCCCATAGTCTAGTGGTCTAGGACGTCACCCTTTCAAGGTGAAGATCGCGGGTTCGAATCCCGCTGGGGGTACCAGCCTTTTGCCCGGCTGGTTATTGCTCCCTGTCACCCTCCTATGATCCGCCCACTTCCCGTTCGGTTGGTGGCTGCTCATCAGGGAGCACGATTCCGGCGCGGGTAAGTTGCTGCTCAATGCGCCGGTTGTTTAGCAGGATCAAATCTGCTGCCCGCTGATAGGCGATCTGCGCAACCGTGTGCAACAGATCGCCGAACGGTCCGAGGTGCTCCTCCTCTTCTTGTGCATCGGCAAGCGCGCGCATCCGTTGCTCGATCGTTGCTTGAATCTCCTCTGGCGTAAGGCCCAGCCGTGCCACGTTTCGTCCTTTCCCTGCTTAACGCGCGTCCCGGCATCGCCGGTCTTGGCAATGGTAGATTGTAACGATCGTAAGATCGTGGCCCGCACGAGTAGGAGCTATCCGGAACTGGATTGATGGCGGAGGAGAGCGTGGACGTTATTTTGCCAGTAGCTGGATTAGGTACCCGGTTGCGACCGCAGACGTGGAGCAAGCCGAAGCCGCTGGTGAGCCTCGCCGGAAAGCCAATGCTCGCCCACGTTCTTGACCGGGTGATGCCGCTCAACCCGGAGCGCCTCATCTTTATTACCGGGTTTCTTGGTGACCAGATAGAAGAATGGGCCAAAGCGACGTACAGCTTACCGATGGCATTTGTCGAGCAGCCGGAAATGCGAGGCCAAACGGATGCGATAATCCGCACCCGGCACCTAGTGCATGGATCGGCGCTCGTCTTGTTTCCCGATATGCTCTTTGAAGCCGATTGGTCTATCTTGAAAGAAACCGATGCCGATGTTGTCATGTTCACGAAGGAGGTCGAGGATCCCTCGGCGCTCGGGGTGGCAGTCGTTGAGCACGGGCGCATCGTGCGCCTCGTCGAAAAGCCCAAGGAGCCAATCTCTCGCCTGGCAGTCATCGGCATTTACTGGTTCCGACATATGCCGGATCTCTACGCGGCGATTGATGAGCAAATGGCCCGCGGTCTCATGCTCAAAAATGAGTACTTCATCGCTGACGCCATCCAGATCATGATCGACCGCGGAGCCAAGGTGGTGCCGGCTCCCGTCACGGTTTGGGAAGACTGTGGTAACGCCGAGGCACTTCTGGCGACGAACCGGTATCTCCTTGAACGGTTGCGGCCCGCAACACCTTCATTGTCAGCAGGGGTGATCCTGCCACCGTCCATTGTCGACCCGAGTGCGACGATCGAGCGGGCCGTGATTGGGCCGTACGCAAGCATCGGCGCCAAGGCGGTCGTGCGGGATGCCGTGGTCCGCGACGCGATTGTGGAGGAGGGCGCGACGATTGAATGCGCGGTGATCGAGCACAGCATTCTTGGCCGATCCGTACTGATTCGAGGGCGCATCTCGCGCCTCAATATCGGTGATAACAGCGTGGTGGATGCATGAGTAATGGCATGACGAGCAATGGCGAGTGGCTTGAGCTCGCCGTTGAGGTCGACCGAGAAGCGGTCGAGCCGGTCAGCGAGGTGTTCGCACGGTACGGCTTCAACGAGGGTGTCGTTATCGAAGAGCCCTTCAGCCAGGATCCCGATGGGGATCATCTTGCGGTCGATCTCACTCGCCCGGTGACCGTGCGAACCTACTTGCCGCGCCAGGATGCCTCGTCAGAAATCATTGACCAGATTCGGCATGCACTCTGGCACCTTGGGCAATTGCGGCACGCGGGCGAGCTTCAGGTGACGGTGAGGCATGAGGAAGATTGGGCCGATGCCTGGAAGGAGCATTACCGGCCTATCCGTGCGGGACGCCGCGTCGTAGTCCGGCCACCGTGGTTCACCTACGAGCCAGCAGCAGGGGATGTGGTCATCGTGCTTGATCCTGGCATGGCATTTGGGACTGGCACGCACCAAACGACACGCCTCGCCCTCATCTTGCTGGAGGACGAGCTGCGCCCTGGCATGGACGTCCTTGATGTCGGCACGGGATCGGGGATACTCGCGATCGCCGCGGCATTGCTCGGTGCAAAGGCAGTGCGCGCAGTGGACATCGAGCCGGTTGCCGTCCGCCGTGCCGCTGAAAACGTCCGGCTGAACGGCGTAACCAGCGTCGTGCGGGTTGCCGTGGGCTCGGTAGATCGGGCGGCGGTAGGGACAGCATACGATCTTGTGGTTGCCAATATCATCGCCCGAGTCCTGATCGATTTGGCTCCCGGTCTAGTCGAATCCGTTCGGCCAGGAGGGCGCCTTGTGCTCAGTGGGATTATCGAGCCGAAGGAGGAGGGCGTCGTGACGGCGTTCGCGGATTTGGGATTGCGCCGAATCCGTCGTGAGGTGATGGATGACTGGGTCGCGCATGTGTGGGAGAGGCCGATGCCCGCGTGACTGGATACGCGCCGCGCGCCTGCGCGTGCCTTGACTTCCGTGGCAGATGCGACAGAAATGGTAGACTTGCTGGCTGGCCGACCGCCCGCTGGAAAACATGGCGAGCGGCGTGGCGTGACGCAACGATTGCACCTACTGGAATAAAGACATGGCCCCCATTGTAAGCCCGCTCTCGCATCGTCGCGTTGATCTTGTGCCGGATGTCTCCGGAGTCATCGAAGCGGTTGCGCCGGACTCCCTCGCGGCGGAGCTTGGCTTGCGGCCAGGGGATCGCATCGTGCGCCTCAATGGCCGGCCAGTGCTCGACGCGCTCGATTTTCAGTTCCGTGCGCAATCCAACCGGGCGGTCCTGGAAGTCGAGCGCGATGGCGTGCTGACCCGCCACGATCTCTGGCTGTTGGGCGACGAATTTTGGGGCATTACCTTCAGCGATCCGACCTTCGATGGCGTCCGGCTCTGCGAAAACGCTTGTCCGTTTTGCTTTATCAAGCAAATTCCCAAAGGCATGCGGAAATCGCTCTACGTGATGGACGACGATTACCGGTACTCGATGCTCTATGGGAACTTCGTCACCCTCACGAATCTGACAGAGGAGGACTGGCGGCGCATCGAGGAGCAGCGCCTCGGTCCGCTCCACGTCTCGGTGCACGCGACGAATCCAGAGCTTCGGGTAGCGCTCGTTGGCAATCCCAAGGGGGCGCGCATCCTGGACGATCTCGCCCGGTTGGAGCGTGCTGGTATCGACTTTCATGCCCAGCTAGTGCTCTGTCCTGGAGTGAACGATGGCCCCGAACTCGATCGGAGCCTGCGCGATCTGTCCGCGTTCACACGGCTGATCTCGGTGGCCGGTGTGCCAGTCGGGCTGACGCGGTTCGGCTTGGAACGGCAGAGCCGCCAGCTACGGAAGTCGCGCACGTGCATGCGGCACTTGCCAGACCGCCAGATCCACGTCCGCCGTTATGAGCCGCACGAGGCGGAGGAGGTGATTGCGCAGGCGGAGCCGTGGCAGGCGCATTTTCGCCGGGAGCGTGGCCGCACATTTTTCTACCTTGGAGATGAGTTCTATCTGATGACCGGCCGGCCAGTTCCGCCTGCCGAGCACTATGATGGCTACCCACAGATCGAGGACGGCATCGGCATCACCCGGCATCTCCTGGAGAATCTGGACGGATATTTGCGCAGGACGCCGCTAGGTTCGCTGAGCGGCTCACGGGGGATTGTTGCCTGCGGCACGCTGATCGGTGCCACGATGCGCGAGGCGATTCAGCGATTCAACGAGCACACCGGTGCCCAGCTTGATGTTATCGTCATTGAGAGCGCATTCTTCGGTCCAGAAATCAACGTTTCAGGTCTGCTGACGGGACGGGATCTCATCGGTGGGCTGACGGGGAAGACGAGCGGTGCGCCAGTCTACATCACGAGCCGGATGATTTCTGACCGCACCCACACGTTGCTCGATGATCTGACCGTGAGCGATGTCAGCAGCAAGATCGGATCTCCCATCGTGCCATGTCTGACCCTGAGCGATGTCGGACGAGACTTGCGCCGGAGGATCAAGCGCGCGGCATGAGTGCGGCGCGCGTGCCGGGTTTTGCCAAGGAGCATCCGGAAGGCACAGTGCTCCTTGTCCTCGCGACCCCTCGCTCCAGCGCGAATGCTGTTGGCCCGGTCGTCGACGATATGGTGCGCGTCCGCGTGACGGCCGCCGCGGCTGATGGCGCCGCCAATGCTGCTATCGTCAAACTGTTGAGCGATGCGCTGGATATCCCGAGGTCGTGGGTGCGCATCATTTCCGGGCACAGCGCAAAACGCAAGCGCATCCTGGTCGAGGGACTGCGCCCCACGGACGTTGTGGAGCGTCTGAGTGCGCGGATGACCGCGTAGACTGGGCTACAGCGTGGTTGCGCGTCATGCCAGAGCGCGGCGCTATCGCCCCTTGATGCGACGAAGAATCGCTGAGGCGGCGGCTGGTAATCCGATAACCGTGGCCGCCGAGGCAAGCATTTGGGGCAAGCGGTAGGGACGCTGCGGATTCGGGGCCGACGCTGGTGGCTCGTACGAGCGCATTCGCCACCAGAGGAGCAACGTTTCCTTCATTGCCCGCCGGATCACGCGAAAGCTGCCGCCCGTGGCCTCACCTGCCACGCGTGGATAATGGTGGACGCCTACCTGCTCGACGGTTGCTCCCTGCCTTCGCAACTTGGCCTGAATTTCCGTGTTGATGAGTGCACCCGGCGCCGTTAACTCCATCGAGCGGAGCAGGTCGCCACGGAAAATCTTGAATGCGCAATCAATATCGCGCATATGCACGCCGAACAAGATGCGAACCGCGACATTGAACATCTCCGCGAAAACGCGGCGGTGCAGGGGATCCGAGCGCTCCATGCGGAAGCCAGCGACGACATCAAATCGACCAACAAATGGCGCGAGCAAGCTGATGTCGGCGATGTCGAACTGGCGATCGGAGTCCATAAACATGATGAAATCGCCGGTGGCCGCTTGGAAGCCAGAGGTGAGTGCGGCTCCGTAGCCTCGGTTGACGCGGTGGTGCACCACCCGCACGTGTTCCGGATGAGCCGCGGCAAGCGTGTCGGCGATAACGGGCGTGGCATCTTTGCTGCCATCGTTGACGATAATGATTTCAAACTCGTCAACGTACTGCGGCAAGACGTCGAGCGCTTGCTGCACGACGATGCCGATATTCGCTTCCTCATTGTGTGCTGGCAGGACGAGCGACAAGCTGCCTGGAATGCGTGGGCCGCTCTGGGCGATCATTGGTCGCGTCATCTACGTTTGCCTATGCGCTTGCCTTTGCGGCGGGTGACTGCCCACGCATGTCTGGGCTTACCTTCCAGACATTGCCTCTCGGGTAGAAGTGCGTGGCGAACTCATCATGCCGGAGCAAGTTCCCGTCGCGGTCGTAAACATCCCTGTAGTAGGTTACGTCCAGCCCTTTCTGGGCGTATTCGGTCTGCATGATCGTTCCGGGATCGAGCTTGTCATCAACGATTTCGAGATCTTCGGTGGGCTCGTACTCCTGGCCATAAATCGGATCGCTGACATCCACCTTCCAGCCCGTGTCGGGGCCGTAGATGATGACGACCACCCGCGGACCGTCGGTGTACGCCTCGATCAGCAACCAGCCGTCCGTGACGTTGCGAAAGATGAAATCGCCACCGCCAAATGGATCCCCCTCGGGCTGCAAGATGGAGGCATCGAGCCCGGGAGTCCACCCGTCAAGCTCATAGAAGCCAAGGCGATACCGGTGAGGCCACCACTCTTCGATGGGCATCCCGGCAAAGAGCGCCGCGCGGAACACCGTGGTCGAGACCTGGCAAATGCCGCCGCCCACATCGCGCCCGATTCGCTCACCGTCGATAACCGGCGCTTCGACAAACCCGTTTTCTTCGCTAATGACACCTATAGCGTGATTGAAGGAGAAGGTCTCGCCAGGCGCAACAAGTGTTCCATTCAGCTTTTCGGCACCAACTCGGATGTTTTCGGCTCGGCCTTCATTCGATCCATCAAAGTTGGACGTGCCGACCGCCAATCGGGTGGTGATCCCCAGGCTGTCCAGGTTCGAGCTGTCAATGCGTGGCTCGATCACGGCCACCGGGATACGAACGGTTTCGTGGTTCCCGAAGAAGCTGTTGATGACAGCCTCGGCCAGAGTTTGCGGCTTGAGCTTGGCGCCGTCTTGGCTGTCGCGAACGGCAAAGACGCGCTTACCGTTCCAGGCCACGACGGCATCAACGGGATCCCGGTCAATCTCGCTCCGCAGCTGCTGCGAGAGCCACTTCGCCAGTGCCTTCTGATCGAGTGCAACATCGACCGTTGGAGCAGCCCCCGGAGTATCCTCGACCGTCGTGACCACAAACGTCCCCAAATCCGCCGGATCCAGCGTCCAGCGGCGATCGTCATAGGTCAACGTGATAGGGCGCGAGAGGGCGCGATCAAGCTTCTGCTTGGCGTTTTCTAGGTCGACCGCATGAATGCGGGGCTGCTTCGTGATCACTGGTAGCGCTACTTGGGGCGGCGACAGCGTCCGCAGAGTTGTCATAATCTGCTCAGTGAGCTGAGCCCGGTCAACGATCAGGCCGTCTTTCTCGGGCTCGATCCGAGCAATGCCGTCTTCGACCACAAGCGTTGCGTCTTTCGGCGTCACGCCCAAGTCGGCATCGACACGGTCGAGCCAGGCATTCAGCTCTCGTGCGTCGAGGCGGACCAGCAGCGGGAGGTTTCGGTCATTGCGCAGGAGAGACCACGCGGTGGCGAGCCGCTGGCGTGCATTTCCTTCTCGTCCGACGCCAAAGGCCACGCTGAGTGTGCCTTCGATATCGACGTGGACGCCCAAGTCTCGTAGCGTTGGTGACCAAGTACGGCCCTGATAGGAAAAGGTTGCCGTCGCCGATTCGAATTGCTCAGCACGGCTCGTCACCACATCGCGCGCTTCCGTGAAGCTCATGCCGCCAACGGGCATCTCCGCGATGCGAACCGCGGGGTAGATGCGATCCTGGTAGGTGCCGCGGAACCAGTACAAGCTCCCCGCGCTTGCCAGCAGCACAATTGCCATGGCAAGCACCAACCGGGAGCCGATTCGCTCCAAGCGGGATCGCGATGCACTGGATCGCAGCGTGGCTGCATTGGCCACACCGGCTTGCTGGCTCAGGTGAAGCGTCCCAATTGCATCAAGTGCTGGGTCGTGCTGCAACTTCGCTCACTCCCGTGCCCCGGGGACGGCGCTTTGAAACCGTCCCGTCTCCTTCCCTCGTGTTACTCACGATGCTAGCACACGACGCGAAATTTGACGCGGCCGATTTGCAGGCTATCTCCATCTTCCACTTGTGTTGGAAAAGTAACCTCGTGCCCGTTGACAAAGGTTCCGTTGGTGCTCCCAAGGTCTCGAACCCACCATTCGCCGTCCGCCCCGATAATCTCGGCATGCTCTGCAGAAACCGAGGCGTCGTCCACCACGATGTCGCAGCGGGGGTGGCGCCCGAGGAGCGTCGGAGAACCCAAGGGCAGCGTGGTGCCGGCTACGAGCGACGCATTCGCGGGTTCGAGCAGGACAAGGTAGGCAGGAGGGGGAGCATCCGCCTGTCTCGAAGGGCTAGATGAGCCCTGCGCAAGCTCCGAGAGCTCCCGCAGCATCACACGCGCGATCTGCAGCAGAAAGAGGTACAGCAGCGCTATCACAAGGATGCGAGCTGCCAGGAGCTGCCATTCGAAGGGGATACTATTCACCAGATTCACGGCACGGAAGACCGGCGGCGGTGACGATCACCCTGGATCGCCGGTAAATGGCAGCTATTGTGCGCTGAGCGTGCCAAAACTAATCTCGTCGCCGGCTTTGACGTAGGTGGCCGTCCGAATTGGCCGGCCGTTCACCCGCGTGCCGTTCGTGCTATTGAGATCAACGACGCGGAGTCCTTCCTCGCTCTGCTCGAAGCGGGCGTGGTGGCGGGAGACGTCGCCCGCTTCGAGGTGAATATCGTTATCAAGGGCGCGTCCGACGGTCGTGACCGTCTTGCGGAGGACGAACTCCTGACCAGCGAGCATCCCGTTGACAAACCGGAGACGAAGCGGAGCGACGCCACTTG
>JBHOQQ010000009.1:0-36770 GCA_042408955.1 Thermomicrobiales bacterium | reverse complement strand
CATTCAAGGCCAGTGCTCCGGGTCGAGTGCCCTGCCCCTCGTCTCATCTCGCACAGCATGTGGGAGAGCGGTTGGAGCGAGACACCTCGCCCCAGAGCGCCGGCAACGCAACGCGCTTTCGAGCTCCTCCCGGTGTGCCCTCGGCTCCGCCCATACCTTAATCCCAGGAGCGTACAGGTGTCATGTTGAGCAGCCCCTGCGAGTGTCATCCCGTTCGCGAAGCGCAGGAGTGCATAGCGAGGGATCACGTTTCGGCTATGTCGACGGGGCAAGCAGCAGGGCGTTCTAATGCCGCTGAAGCGTGATCACGCCACTCGTGCGGTTAAACATCCAGATACTGATTGGCAGCGTGATCACCGGAAGGCTAAGCAGCCAGGCCGCAATCAGCCACAGGGCGCCCAGCCACCAGCCCACGAAAACAAACCACAGCGCCCGTATGTACCAGGGGTACTGCGGAAGCTCAGTCTCAACGACATAGGTGACACCATCACGGACTTCTGTCCGGAATGCGGCCGTTCGTGCCCTCAGCGTGAGTGCCTGCGGGATGCGATTCAAAAAGTAGAAACCGAGCGGCATGCCGGCAATCGTGACGGTGAAGAGATAGCCAAGGACCATGACGATGCCAGAGAGCCACCAGCCAATACACAAGAACCAGAGCGCCCGAACCACGAACGAGTGCTGCCGTGTTTGGGGCGAGAAGACGACCGTGGGTGGCGGCGAGGGTGAAACGGTGACGACACCCGACCAGGATTGATGCGCAGCCGGTTGCTGATGGAAGGGTGGTGCCGCGTTTGCCGGAGCGTAAGCATGCGACGAAGAGACGCTCGGTGGCGTATCTTGCATGGGCATCACGCTCGCGGGCGTCATCGCCGCCCCACAGTTCTCACAGAACCGGTCACTAGCTTGGATCTGGGCTCCACAGGCCGGACACCGGCGATCCATCGTGTCGCTCCTCCTTTCACTCTTCTCTTCCGGGCACCAGGCGTGTTTCCGAACGATCCACCCGTGATCGTGACTCTCCGTTGCACAGCGGGGAACGCGCACGCGTAGCGTAGCCCGGCTTGCCAGGCCGTGGCGCAAACCCAAAGGCGGAATTGCCCACGAATTTGGACTTTCCGTGGTTAATTCCGCATCCTTCCCGGGAGAAAGGCTCTTGACAGCCGGACCACTGCTGCGACAATCCCGATACCCTGGGAAAGGGTGTGGGGAGGTTCACACCGGCCAGGTTGTTCGCACAACCGGAGCACGCGGTGCATATCCGGCGCAGCGTTGATTGCGCCAGTACCGGCGTGCTCGGCGACAACTCCGCGCCGAAGCGCTCGTCAGTCCATGGAGACCGTGATGCAAGTCCGGGTTTTGACGCTCCGTCTCGTATCGATCCTGTGGCTTGGGGTGCTCGCCCCGCTCGCGCAGACGAGTCTGGTCTCAGCGGACACCGAGGTCGAGCCGCCAGCGTCGGAGCCATTTGCCATGGGTGATGTTCGGGCGGCGGACACGCCGGTTGTCGGCGATGTTGGCGAGTATGGCTATCATTACTTGCCAGACTATTCCTGGAGCCCGGGCATCCTGTGCTACCACACGCTCCCGACGAGCGGCAGCGACCGCACGCGGGTAGTCATCAAGGCGCCAGTTATCTACGCGGCCGATTACTACTCCTGGACCGAATATCAGGCCGTTGCCTGGTACGCCACGGTCTTCGAGGTACCAGCGAGCGGCGATCCGGTCGAGGTCTGGAGCAGCACCGTCTCCTCCGCCACCGCTGCCGACTATGCTCCCGCGCCGTTCAGCGATCTCTCGGTCAATTTGCCCATCGGCAAGAATTACGTCGTGGTCGCATCGATGGGATGGTACCTGTATGGCTCGCTCGTTGGCGCTGCACACCATCTCTATGATTACTACGGGGTGTACTTCCGGGGCGACAGCGGCTCGGTCTACGCTGGCCTCTCTGTGCTTGGCTGCAACCCTGGTCTGTTCACGCCGCCGCCAGCACGCATGACGCTGTCGCGGACGCGGATCAACGTCGATTCCACCGTCAGCATCTCGGTCACAGGCTTCCCGTCGAACGCCCCGGTCAATATTCTGTGGGACGGTGCCGTCGTCAAAACGGTGCAATCCGCGATTGATGGCTCGCTCGTGACGTCTTGGAAGATTCCGCCTGCAACAGCGGGCGCACACACGATCACAGCGGTCTCCGGCACGCGGTCGGTCTCGGCCACAATTACCGTCGTTGCCAAAGTGCGACTCAAGCCCACATCGGGTCCCACCGGTACCTCCGTGATCGTCTACCTGCGGGGGTATGCTGCCGGCGAGTCCGTCACGGTCCGCTGGTACAACGGCACGCGCGCGACCACCATCGCGACGGTCAAGACGTCGTCCACGGGCAGCAAGAATCTCGTCTTCACTGTGCCTACCAACGCTGCCGCCGGCGATCATCTGATCCGGGGCGATGGCAACCGCGGCAACGCGGCAAAGGCAACGTTCGTGGTGACTGCTGCAATCACGTCGGCCGCCAGCGCTGCCACCCCAACAGCGACATTGACGCCCGCCGCAACGCCCACGGCCATCTCGGCGGAGACACCGATAGCGACCGCACCCCCGGACATCTCGCCCACCGCGGCGCCGTCTGAGCCGGCCTCGCCCAGTCCATCCCCAGAGGTATCACCAAGCGCGACGCCTCCGGGCACGGAAGACCCGGCATCACCCGTGCCGGGTACTCCCTCGGACGGTGAGGACGAGGACAGCCCAGCAGGTAAGGCGACCCCACGGCCTAACTGTTGTATGTAGAAACAACGGTTCAGTTAATCATGATTCATGGACTCCAGGATTTACCGGATTCGGTGCTACATCGTACAGAGCTGAAGCGTGGGCCTGAAGATCCATGCTGAGGACAAAAAGCCCCCCTAACGGGACTTCGATTTACCAGCGCTCACAGGAAACCAGCCGACTTCCTTAGCTGAGCTTTGTCCCGAGCAACGCGAGGAGGCGGCCCTTCAGGCCCGCCGAAGTGGCATAAACGTGCCGAGCCGTGAGCTATCCCTGATTTTTGATAGGATATACAGGTACCAACCAAGAGGTACGAACAGATCCAAGTCATGAACTTAGCACAAATTCACACGCTGACATACCTACACACGCTGATACACTTAGCTTTGACTGACCGTGGCTCTGAACAATAGGAGAGCCTAATGGGCTGGCGGATGCGGAAATCAATCAAGCTTGGTGGCGGACTGCGTCTCAATCTCAGTCGTAGTGGAATCGGCGCCAGCGTTGGTATGAAAGGTTTCCGAATCGGAGTCGGTCCACGGGGTGGCCGGATCACAGCCGGAATTCCTGGAACAGGTGTCACCTACGAAACAAGATTCGGATCCAGGCAAACGCGCCGACCGTCCCGAAGTGTCAAAGCGGGAACTCGTAGGTTGGTGTACGAACAGAAGGTTCATCCTAAGGACATTTCAGCTTTTCCACAAAAAAGTTTAGGTGTGGCGTATCTGCTCTGGTTTCCGCTCGGAATTATTGGCGCTCATCGCTATTACCTCGGCAAAACTGGCACGGCAATCGCACAAACCCTGACTCTTGGTGGTTTGGGGGTGTGGTGGCTAGTGGATTTCTTTCTCATCCCTTCCATGACGCACCAGGCCAACAATCGAGCTTCTCGAGGCTGATAGTAGCCGCCCACCTCCTCCTCCCTATTTCTGCAATTAGGAAGTGTGACAACAGCGAGATTCTCCGTTTCCGCTAGGTGGGATGCCATTCACTGAGACGAGCATGGGAGACCGCACCGTTCGCTGCGCGTCCTTACCGACTCGAGGCTATGCCTTTGACTCTCTGGCACAGAGTGCGAGAAGATCTGCGCAACGCGGCGGGCATTCAGGCTTGTACCCAATCTGCCTAAGCCATGAACCTTTAGGCTGTACATTTGCCTGATTGGGTGGCCACATGTGCCGAGATGCTAGCTGCCAGTCAAAAAATGCGCACCCATCACGATGTACTTTCGGATTGCTGGCTTGCCTCGCGGATACCGCGCAGGTAATGAGCTTGGATCAGCAGGGCGGTCGTGATCTCCTTGCGGCGGAAGAACTGGCGAATCTCCTGCCAGAGCTCAGGATGTTCCCGGCCCAGCTGCTTCATCGCTTCCGACATCGTGATCTCCCCTTGGGCCAGGCTTTCCGTCATGAACTCCGTTGAGAGGAGATCCGCTAGGTAAACGGGGCCGATATCGGCGAACTTGTGCTTGTAATAGGCATATAACCGTGCAATATCCTCCAAGGTCAGCGGCTTGCCTTCGTCATCAACAAACGCGGCGCGCCAGTCCACCGCATTCAGCAGCTCGGTCAGGAGTTCCACGCCCTCGCCACGCCGCACGCGGTCCATCAGCTCGACGATCTTCGTCCGGTTGTAAGGAAGCTCGTGCGGTGTCTCCGGTAGACGATCGGTCAGCTCCCCACCGACAAGACGCCGGATATCAAGATTCATGGCCGGGTCAAAGCTCCTTGCGCATCACATTCCCACTCGCCAGTATACGGACCAGGCCGAAGTGGGAACAGGCTCCGGAAAGGGAGGGACTATGAGCGTGGCGGCATAGATCATCTTTGGCGCACTGGCGGGATGGGTTGCGAGCAAGCTCACTGGAACCGGCGACCGGATGGGTTGTCTCGCCAATATCCTTGTGGGGATTGCTGGCGCCGCGATTGGTGGAGCCGCCTACAAGATCATCTTCGGGGAGGAATGGACGTGGGGGTTTAATCTGGCAAGCTTTCTTGTCGCGGTCGTCGGCTCGATCGCCTTGCTTGCGCTGCTCAAATACCTACGCGGACGGCCCGCGTGAGCGCGGATGTGCGCTATACTGTGCGCTAAGGTAACGAAGCGTTGAGACGGCGTGTCACGAGCAACGGCCATACGGCCGGCGAAGAGAGCTATGCTATACTCCAGCCGGCTGCCGGTTCGTTGGTATCGTGCGCCAGGCTGTGATATCGGCAGAGGGAGGGGACCGGGTTCGGCGCGCGAGACCCGGAGGGATGTCCCCGATCCACCCGGAGGATCCCGAACTTGATTCGCCCGCTGTCAGCACTGTTTGGGTTCTTTAGCCGCGACCTCGGCATCGATCTCGGCACGGCCAATACGCTGGTCTACGTGCGCGGTAAGGGGATCGTCATCTGCGAGCCCTCGGTGGTCGCCATCGACGTCAAGACCAAGCGTGCGCTCGCCGTCGGCGTCGAAGGCAAAGCTATGGTCGGCAAGACCCCCGAATCGATCGTCGCCGTCCGCCCCCTCAAGGATGGTGTCATTGCCGACTTCGACACCGTGGAGATGATGCTGCATTACTTCATCCGCAAGGTCCACATGCAGCGGATGATGGCTCCCCACCCGCGGGTCGTCATCGGCATCCCCAGTGGGGTGACCGAGGTGGAGAAGCGCGCGGCCAAGGATGCCGCCCTCTCCGCCGGGGCCCGCGAGGCCTACACAATCGAGGAGCCGATGGCCGCCGCGATCGGGGCCGGCTTGCCGATCAACGAGCCGGTCGGCAGCATGGTAGTGGATATCGGTGGCGGCACGACCGAGGTGGCGGTCATCTCGCTTGGGGGTATCGTCGTCAACCACTCGATCCGGGTCGCAGGCGATGAGATCGACGATGCGATCATCCAGTATGCCCGGCGCGATCACAACCTCGTGATTGGGGAGCGGACGGCGGAGATGGCCAAGATCGCCGCGGGCAGCGCCTATCCGCTGGAGGAAGAGATCCGGGTGACGTTGCGGGGCCGGGACTTGCTGACCGGGTTGCCCAAGGCGGTCGAGGTCAGCAGCGTCGAGTTGCGCGATGCAATCGCCGCGCCGGTGAATACGATCGTCGAGCTTGTCAAGACGGCGATTGAGGAAACTCCTCCGGAACTTGTGGCCGACATTATGGAGCAAGGGATCACCCTCTGCGGGGGTGGGGCGCTGTTGCTGGGGTTGGACCGGCGGCTGCAGCACGAGCTCAAGATGCCGGTGCGTCGCGCGGAGGATCCGTTGACCTGTGTGGCGCGGGGGACAGGCCGGGTGGCCGAAGCCTTGCACCTGTATCAGCGCGCCCTGGCCAGCGGCCAGGAGCTCCGCCGCTCCGCCTAGCCCAGACCAGGTATCTGGCCTTCACAACCGACACGCATCGGCGCCAAGATCGCGTACGGGCTTCAGTCCCGCTCGACCGGGCACCGGTGGCGGCAGCCTTCCCGATGGCACAAGGGCGCCCTCACGGCATGCTCACTCCCTTACGTCGCCCCGCAGTTCCCTCACGATCTCGGCTAAGGTCTCTTCCGTGCCCACGTTTCCGGGAAAAACGACGTACGGCAAACCGGGAAAGCGCGTCTCTGGTCCCAGCCGCCACACCGGTACGCCGAGCCGGATTTGTCCCACCACGAGGGCGCGGCGCGCACCGAGCGCTTGAGTGCCGATGTCGCTGGCCGTGATGCCTCCTTTGCCGACGATGAATCCCGGATTCACCGTGATACCCTGAACGATAGACACGAGTGCCGCGGAGATCGCGCGGCTGAGCGCGAGTTGATCGGCGGCGCGCTCCACCTGGCGCGAGGTAAAGATCACCGGCGTGACGCCTTGGCGTAGCGCTTCCTCTGCTTGCAAACGCACGCGCCGGATCTCCGCATCGCGCATGACGGCGCTGGCGAGCAGCGTAGGCACGCTGACCTCGATCGCCTGTGTCCTCGGCAGTTTCAGGAGGCGAGCGATCTGCTCTGTCGAGCGCTGGACATGGGATCCGGCGATGACCAGCCCAGGCACGGGCGGGGCGCCCAGGCCGAGCAGATCCGCCCGGTGCAGGAGCGGCTGAGCCGGTAGTCCCGCGCGAGCGCGAACAAAGGACGCGCCCGTGCGATAGATGAAGCGCTTGCCCTCCGCTTCCGCGCGTAGCAGACCCAGAACGACAACATAGAGGTCGGCATAGCCGGTGGCATTGACGACGAACACCTGGCCATTGGCCGCGCTGGAGAGAATGCTGGCGATGTGGTCTGGTCCACCCTTTCGAATATCGTCCAAGCTCAAGGAGCGAACCGCATCAGCGGGTATCCGGCCGTTCGTCTTTTCCTCAACCCACTCGCGCAGGTTTGCGTGGCGATAGCCAAAGGTGGCATCGCGCGCGAACTCGGTCTCATTGACAGGAACGAGCCGCTCGCCCTCACGCAGGTAATGCACATCGTTGATCGTGACGCGCCCACCCTCGAAGAAAGCAGGGCAGAGCAGCACGCCATCCGCACCGCCGAGCTCAGCAGCGATAGCATCGGTTTCAGCGGGAAAGTGACCGCGCAGGGTGGAGTCGCTGCGGCTGGCGATCGCGAAGCTGACCTTCGTCGTGTGCGACGCGGCGACAAGGTTGGCAGCGATCTCCCGGTTCAGTGCGGCAGCATCGGACTCTGGCAGGCTCCGGGAATTGGTCAGGATGAAAAAGAGCGGCCGCTCACCCTGCAGCTCGGTGGCGAGATCGTCCACCTCCCAGCGAGCCAGCACGGCAATATTGGCAACGGTTTGCACGCCGGTTGGATCATCATCCAAGGCGACCAGCTTTCGGCCAGAGGCGCGGACCGCGGCGTGCACCTGCGCTTCGAGCCGGGCTTCCTCCTGCGCTTCTGGTGCAGTCATCGATGACACTCCGGCTTTCGGTGGCCAGGATTACTGAGCGAGGTAGCCGCCATCAACGGGAAGCACGGCGCCGGTAATAAATGAGGCCTCGTCGGAAGCAAGGAACAGAATCGCTTTTGCCACCTCCTCCGGCTCGCCAATCCGGCCCATGGGGTGCATCTTCTCGATCGCTTGCAAGTATTCGATGCCACCTGGCTCCTCCGGCAGGCGCTTGACGCGCTCGGTGCGAATCGTTCCCGGAGCGACGGCGTTGACACGAATGCCCCGGTTGGCCCATTCGACGGCGAGGTGCTTGGTAATGCCGGTTGCAACGAACTTCGCCGGACCGTAGGTCGCCTGTCGCTTCTGCCCGGCCAGGCCGGAGATGGACGAAAGGCAGACGATTGCACCGCCACCGGTGCGCAGCATGGCCTCGATGGCGTATTTGCAGGTCAGGAACATGCCCCGGCCATCCACGGCCATCACGCGGTCCCATTCGTCGGCAGTTGATTCGAGCACATCCCCGAGCGGGATAATCCCCGCGTTGGCGACAAGGACATCGAGCCGCCCGAAGCGATCGACCGCGGCTTGGATCATGCGCTGGGCATCTGCTGGGCTCGCCACATCGCCGACAACTGTTTCCACCAGGGCGCCCGTCGCACGCAACTCGTTCGCCAGCTCTTGAAGCGGGTCTTCCTGGATATCGGTCACCGTGAGGCGGGCACCCTCGCTGGCAAAAACGATAGCCGTAGCCCGGCCAATGCCGAACGCGGCGCCGGTAATAACGCACGATTTCCCTAGGAGGCGTTCGCCCATCGTCTTCCCTCTCCTCTCCGTGCTTGACCAGCTAGTGCCTGGCGCAGCCGGGTGTTCCGGGCCGCGCCATGCCCCCACGCTCCGTTGGTCACGTCTGCTTCACGAGTGATTCAGGCAAGCGCTCGCTCGACATCCAGACGATTCGCGGCGACGGCGGCCCGGAATGCCTCGATCGTTTGTCGCACACCCTCTGCGAACGGGCGCCAGCCGATGGGTCCGGCAGCTTCCTCAAAGGGCTGGCCATCCACGTCTTCTGGCACAGGGATGGGCGTATCACCATACGTGATTTTGCCACGCATCTCGGGAACCACCGCCTCGATCGCGGCGACCACATCCGCCATCGAGGCCTTGGTGCCACCGAGGTTGTAGACGGGTGCCCCATCAATGCTGGCCCGTGCGGCGGCGATGAATGCCTTCGCGACATCGTCGGCATGCTGGAAGAGTGCCGTGCCGCCAATGTTGATGTGGTATGGGCGGCCAATCGCCGCGGCGAGCATCGCCTTCGTGGGTACCGAGCTCACGCCCTGATCCCGGCCTGGACCGTAGACAAAGAACGGCCGGAGCCCGACGGTGCGTAACTGATAATCCTGCCAGTAGATGCGAGCGGTCCACTCATTCGCCTGCTTGCTGACGCCATACAGGCTTGCTGGCATCAACGGCGCATCGTGCTTGATCGGTCCTGGCGGATAGAGGTGCACCGGCCCGTAGACGGCGACTGACGAGGCATACACGACTGATCGCACCTGCTCCTGGTGTTGCTTGGCCGTCTCGAACACGATCGTGGTGCCGACGACGTTCACCTGCATCCCCAGCGGCGGATTGGCGCGAACGAAGGGAAGCTGGAGAGCGGCCAGGTGAATGATGTGCGTGATGCCGTTGTCGGCCACTACCTGATTGAACCGGCCCTGGTCGGTGATATCCCCTTCGACGAAGTTAACGCGCGCGAGATGGTCGTCATCCATAATCAGCTTCAGCCGGTGTGGATTTCCGGGAAGATCGTAGGTCCACACCGGCACGCCCTCATCGACGAGGCGCTTGACTGTCCACGCGCCAATGCAGCCAAGCGCGCCTGTTACGAGAAATCGCTCGTCGCTCATCGCTCCCCCGCGGTTGTGCGCCGGCACGGATGTGTGCCGGCGGCCTCATCACTGCCGGGCCCGCTGTGCGGCGTGGCGACGTGTGACGCCATCGCCGGATCCGAGCCGCGGGCCGGTTCTCTGCACGGTAGTGTACCGGCCCCTCGCGGCTCGTGCCGGAGCGTGCTGCACAACAGTGGTCTGCTGCTACGTGGGATTCCCGGCTTCGCTTGCCGGACCAGATGCCTTCGGCACCAGACCAATCGCGCGGCCGGGGCAGGCGCTTGCGCCAGCGATCTTCAGGGGCAGAAAGACAAAGAATGCCCCGCGTGGAGGGAGCTTGCGCAGGTTGGCGAGCAGCTCCAGGTACATCATGCCATGGCCGAGACCAAATTGATGGGGCGGGACGCCCAGGTGGGCCGCCCCGACGCTGACGCCATCCAGGCCAACCGTCGTCACACCGCGATCAAGCAGAAGCTGAAGGCAGGGAATGCCGGGATATGGCCACCCTGGGCCCTTCTTGAGGATGAACGAATCGAACACATAGGCATTTCCGTCTGGGAACGGCAGATAGCGCTCGTCCCAATCGGAGCGAAATAGCACGACGTCTTCCGGGCGCAAGCGGCCATGCTCGGCCTCCCAGCGCTCGACGTGTTCCGGCAGAATTTCGGGTGACACGCCGTTTTCTCCCTGGCCCGTGAGCTCGGTGACATCAATCACGGCGGCTGGGCCGATCATCTTCCCGAGGTCGAGCTTTTCCCCGGTGATGAGCCCGACTTCGCTCTCCAGCGGCAGGCCGGAGCCTGGCGGAGGGATAAAGTGGTTCGGCGCGTCAATATGCGTGCCGCAGTGCTCGTCAAGGGTGAGAAACGCGGTGTGATACGGGCCGCGAAACCCATATACCGGCTGGATTTGCCCTGCTTGGCGGGACTCGTACCAGTTGTAGACCTTGCGCTGAAATGGCATATGCGTTGGCCATGCTGCCGGCAGGTCTTCAGCAAGCAAGACCGTAAGATCAACGATCTCAAACCGCGAAAGCGCGGCTAGGAGATCATCAAGTGCGGTTGTTGGCGCCATCACCATCGTCTTCACCACCCTGCACGAGTAGCAGCCCTTGGGCAACCGTGCCAATCCCGCGTGTTATCCCTATTCGGCACGTGTCTGGACCTTTTCCAGCCGGAGCGCGAGAACGTTCAGCAGCAACGCCGCGACCAGGATAATCCCCTCCAGGGCATCCTTGAAATAGATGCTGATATTGGGCAGGAGATTGAGGCCGTTCGAGAGCACCCCAAAGATCAGCAAGCCGACGATCGTGTTCTTGATTCCGCCTTCGCCGCCGAAGAGCGACGTGCCACCGAGCACCACCGCCGCGATGGTGCGAATCAGGAGCTCGCCACCGGCGGCGGGATTGGCGCTGTGGAGACGGCCAATGAAGAGCAATCCCGCCAAGCCCGCCGTGAATCCCGAGATCATGAGGCAGATCATGACCACCTTGCGTGTGTTGACCCCGGACATCTCGGCTGCCTCGCGGTTGCCACCCGTCATGTAGACATAGCGTCCGAACTTCGTGTAGCTCAGGACGATGTCGCACAGGATGAGCACTCCTAAGGCGACGAGGCCAATGACGGGGATCGTGTTCCAGAGGACGCGGTTGCCCGCACCACCCAGGTATTCAAGCTGCGTGGGAACTTTGGAAATGACCTTGCCAGTCGAGACGTATTTGGCCAGACCGGCAGCGATGGTCAGCATCGCCAGGGTCATCATGAACGAGGGGATGCCGACATAGGACACCAGGAACCCGTTGAGCAACCCAAGTCCAGCAGCCACTAAGGCCGCAATGGCGATGCCCACCGGCAGCGTGATCTCCCGTCCCCCCAGGGTGATTTCGGGAAAGAAGTTGACTTCCCAGCGGACGACCGGGATCCGCCCTTCTGTCCAAAAGTAAGCGCACAGCACCCCGGCAAATGTGGCGATGGACGCAATGCTCAGATCAATTTCCGCGCAGAGCAGCACAAACGTGATTCCCGCCGCGGCCACTGCTACCGGGCCGATCTGCGTCACCACGTTTTGCAGATTGCGGGTAGTCAGGAACACATCCGTGACCAGGCTGAAGAAGGTGAACAGGGCAATGAGGGTAGTCAGCGGGGCGATCATGCGAGCGTTCCGGCTCGCCAGTCGCAAGATCCGGTTCCAAAGCGATGGTGTCGCCCGGCCAATCCGGATACCAGAAGGTACAGTCTGCGCCATCAGGATACTCCTCAACTGCACATTCGTGAACGCGCTCCGCGCCAGCCGCAGTGTCGTGCAGCTGCGCCTCCTCATGGTGCCGTCTGGCAACCCAGCCACATCTTAGGCGTACTGCATCAAGACGTCTTTGCTGACGCGCTCGCCAGCGAATTCCTTGGTGATCCGGCCGCGAGAGAAGACCAGGATCCGGTCTGCCTCCGCCAGCACGGTTTCTGGTTCGGTGGAGATGAGGATAATTGCAACGCCTTCGCTCTTCAGCTCCTGGATGAGATCGAGCACCTCGCGCTTGGCGCCGACGTCCATGCCGCGGGTGGGCTCGTTGAGTATCAGCACCTTAGGCTGCTGGGCTAGCCACTTGGCCAGTACTACCTTCTGCTGGTTCCCACCGCTCAGGTGCCCGGCGCGCATCGTTGGCACCGGGGGACGGACCCCTGTTCGCCGGATCATCCGGTCAGCAATGGCAAGCTCTGCTGGGTGCCGGAACAGCGATGGCACGAGCCGGTCGAGGTGCGCCAGCGTAATGTTCTTGTAGATCTCATGCCGGGGAAAGAGCGTGGCTCGCCGGTTCTCCGTGAGATATGCGATGCCCAGGCGCTTGGCTTCGGTGGGGGATGCCGGGGCGATTGGCTGGCCTGCAAGCCGGATGGCGCCGCGCTGGGTGCGCAAGCGCCCGAACAGCGCCCGCGCCAGCTCGGTCATGCCAGCGCCGAGGAAGCCAAACATCCCCAGGATTTCACCCTGGTGAACCGTAAAGGAGATGTCGGTGAACGCGCCTGGAGCGGTAAGTCCTTTGATCTCCAGCACGGGCGGCGTGCTTGGTCGTGGCGGAAGGATCCGGCCTTGCTCGTAGCTGGCTGCCAGCGTCGTTGCATCGCCGCCGATCATCAGCTCGATCAGCCGGTGCTTTGTCAATCCCTGGTTGGGCAGCGTCGCCACCTTACGCGAGTTCTTGAGGACGGTCACCCGGTCGGAGATCGCCAGCACATCCTCCAGAAAATGCGAGATAAAGATCAGGCTGCGGCCACGCGACCGAAGCTCGCGCATCAGGGAGAAGAGGCGCTCTGCCTCCGGACCAGACAGGGCTGAGGTCGGCTCATCCAGAATGATGACGCGTGCGCCGGAGAAGACCACCCGCGCGATCTCGACCAATTGCTGCGAGCCGAGCGACAGCTTTTTCATCGGCTCGGTCACATCAAGGTCAATGCCCAACTCCCGTAGGTGGGCAGCGGCTTCGGCGATCATCCGTTTCCAATCGACCATGCCGAGCCGGTTGGTGGGTTGGCGGCCAAGGAAGACGTTCTCCGCGACTGTCAGCGCCGGCATCACCGTCAGCTCTTGATAGATCATCCCGATGCCGCGCGCCTTCGCCTCTGCCGGGGAATGAAAGCGCACCGGCTCGCCGTGCAAGAGAAACTGACCCTCATCCGGCGTGTGGACACCGCTCAGGATCTTCATGAGGGTGCTCTTGCCAGCGCCGTTCTCGCCGACGAGCCCGTGGATTTCTCCGGGGAGGAGGTCGAAGTCCACATTGGTCAGGGCGATCGCCCCGCCAAAGCGCTTGGTGACGCCGCGCAGCTCAAGCACCGGATCAAGAGGAGTCGGAATTTGGGGGTCAGGGGTCGGTATTGTGATGGCAGTATCGTGCAACTCAGAGAGACCAACGTGATCCATTCCCTGCTCCCCAATTTATCGTCCACGTTGCCAGAATGGCACCTGTTGCCGCTCGGCAGCCCTGGGTGAGGAAGTACTGCGTGCTAGGTACTGAGTTCCGCTCGCTCCCGCGCTTGCACAAGCCACTGGGGAGGGCACCGGTCCCTCCCCTAGGATATCCCGGCCACTCCTGATTCCTCAGATGGCCACAGGTGCCGCCCCTACCAGGCGAATGCCTGGGCGCGATGCATCGTGTCCCTCTACATCCCTGACCCCTGACCCCCGGCTCCTGACTCCTAGTATTGGTAGTTGTCGTGCAGCCAGATGTAGCCGGCAGCGTTGTCCTTGGTGATCGGACCGCCATCGGTGCGGATGAACTTCGGCAAGCCCCCAGCAGCGTTGTCCGTCTTGGACACGGTCAGGTACCCGGCCCAAATCGCGCCGCCGTGGATGCGCCCACTCGGGTTGATCACCGAGGCGACCATCTTGTCCTCGAGAATCGCTTCGCAGGCGTTCTTTAATCCATCGACGCCGACGATTTTGACCTGATCCTGCATGCCAGCGGCCTCGATGACGGCGCGAGCGGCAAGCGCCATGTCATCGCTATGGAAGAAGCCGCCCTTGACATTGGGGAAGCGCTGGAGCAGGTCCTGCCAGAGTGCGGCGACCTTCTCTACCTGCCAGTCACCAGGAGTCTCATCCACCACCTTGATGTTCGGGTATTTGGCCAGCGCGCGGCGGAACCCCTCGGCGCGTCCCTGTGCGCCCGTGTGCGCGAGCTGTCCCTGAGTGTGGATGACCTCGCCCTCGCCACCGATCGCCTCAAAGAGCTTCTCGGCGACTGTCTGGCCCATGTAGATGTTGTCCGGCTCCAGGAAGGTGAGATAGGGGTACTCCTGAAATTGCTGCGGATCCTGGATCAGCCGCGTGTCCATGATGATGAGCGGGATGCCCTTTTCGATGATGGCATTGGCACCGTCGAGGAGAGCATCGCTCGCCGAAGGGTGCACTGCCACGAAATCCCACTCGCCGGTTGAAATGTCTTGCAGCGCCTGAAGCTGCTTTTCGACCTGGAACTGGCCATCGAACGATTGTACCTCGACGCCAAGCAGATCCCCGAAGAACTTGGCCGTCTCCATGCCATGAGATACCCACGTGGAAGCTGCTCCCACCTCGACCGTGGCCGCGCGATAGCGCTTTGCTGGCAGGTCCTCCGGAAGGATGCCGAGATTAGCGATCGCCTCGGCGGCGGTCACACCTGGCCGGAAACCGGCGAACGCGGCCAGCGCCGCCAGGCCGGCGCCGCCGCCAATGAAGCCCCGGCGTGTGATGCCGTCCATGAGGCGGGCAACTTCTTTGCGGTTCAACCCTTCACCGAGCTTTCCCATTGGGTATCCCTCCCTAAAGGACAACGATGACCTGCACCGGTGCGCCCTGCAACCGGTCACCACGTGGCGCCGCTCGAGCAGCGCACGTTTGTGGCCGAAATCCATGCGAGATCGAGCCGCGGGCGAAAGCATGGGCGGTTCGCGGCAGCATCTCGTCTTCACCCAGTCGTCATCTGACGCGAAAACGTGGGAGCGCTGCCTGCGCTCCCTGGGGTTTCTCCCTCGCCACTCGATGTGAATCCGTTGCCTAACGTTCCGAATGTTGCAAGGGAGATTAATACCAAAGCAGCAGAAGCGTTGACAACTTCTCGAGCACCGGCGGTCGCCAGTGCGAACGATTGGGCAAAGCTGGGCGCGCAGCCCTCGTTTGCAGCCGGTCCCCGATCTGCGGCTAGGGTGCAGGAAACGTCTTCTGTGTGCCATATCGTGGGATATGGACTGCTTGGTGCTGGATGCGCCAATCCCACCAGCGTGACAGGAGAGCAAAGCTCAGCGTTGCCCACACGATCCCGGCCACGATGTCAATCACCCAGTGTTGCGCGAGATAGACGATGCTCAACCAAACAAGCACGTTGTACGGCAGAAACAGCCACCCCATCCTTCCCCAAAACCGAACGCAAAAGAGCAACACCAACCAAGGGTAGGCGGCGTGCAGCGAGGGAAACGCGGCAACGATGTCCGGACTTGCCTTGGTCCAGATCGTTATCGTGTCAATCCGCGTGTACTGGTGGGGGAGAGAGGCACGCACCGTATCGGAAAACGGATCGGACACCCCGGGTAGCCAGCCCCACTGACTGACAAGCCAGGGAGGCGCTGTCGGCAGCAGCAGAAAGATCACGAAGGTACCGTAGGTCATAGCCAGGAGCGTGATCGCAAATTGAGCAAATTGCTGACGGCTGCGATTCCAAAGGATATAGGCGAACACCAGCGGCAGCGCGAAGTGGAGACTATAGATTACCACCGCGACGGCATCGTACCAGTGGAGCGTGCCAGGTTCGTAGAGCGCAGATTGTAAGCGCACGGTCCACGGCTGCCCCGCGCCAAGCCACCGATCAGCAGCAAGTAACCACGTCCACTGGACCGCGCCATGATGGGTGGGGGTAAGCCCCTCGCGTGACACCACGGTACCGGTAAAGCCACGCAGCAGCTCATACCCAAATATGAGGGCCACAAACGGCACCCAGTCACGGATAAACGCTTTCCACCGGCCCAAGACGATGGCACCGACCATCAGGAGCCCCGCCCAGGCATCCGGAGGATCGGGAACAAAGAAGATGCCGCGCCAGACGTACACCAGGGCTGCAATGACGAGGTAGGTGCCAATGATCGCTCCCACCATCCGCAATCCGGGCGATCTCCGTGATTCCGGCGGAACAGTCATGGCAGGCGTCGTCACTCGTGCGTCACCTGACCGGCCTCGTTCAAAAGGTCACGAACGGAGCGAATCGCAAGTCCAGCCTGGCAGACTCGTTCAATGATGGCCGGCAGTGCTGCCAGGGTGTTTTTCCAGGATCCTGGGGCACTGTACCGGTCTGAATCATGGAGGAGCAGAATATCTCCGGGCTGGGGAAAGCCAATGCAATCCACGATATGCTGGGGTGTTGCCCCGGCTTCCCAATCCCTGCCCCACCGGCTCCACAGCACCCGGCTCCAGCCCAGGCGTGATGATTCCATCCAGGACCCAAGGCTGAACAGGCCATACGGTGGACGAAACAGGCGCATCTCCGTTTGCGCAGTCTCTTCGATGACCGCCCGGGCACGCCGCAAATCATCAGCCACTTCCCAGGGAGCCCGGCGCAGATGCCCCCGGTGTGTATAACCATGAACCGCGACTTCGTGCCCCGCCGCGATAATCGCAGTCGGGGCGGTGGGCCGCAGCACGACCTGCTCCCCAACGAGGAAGAACGTTGCCCGCGCTCCGGCTCGGTCGAGCAGCATCAGGAACTGATCGAGTGCGACGTCCGGCCCATCATCAAAGGTCAGCGCAACTGACCGTGCACCAGGCACCCGCGCAATCACGGGAAACACTCGGCGCCCGGCTGGAATCGCCGACATAGCTGGCGCGAACTGAGCGACCGCTGCCCCCATAGGAACAGCTAGGATGGCTAGGGAAGTGTTACGCATTGCAAACCTGCCTGGCGAATGTCGTCCAATGGACGATGGATTTGGTCAAGCGCCTCACCCCCTCCCGAACGCGCCGCATCGAGCAGCAAAATGCTCGAGCTGTTGAGCTGCTGGGGAGGACGGATCGCTTGCAGAGGCAGGTTGTGCCCTGGACTCAAGACTGCCGCCAGAGCGGACGCACCGCCGGAAGGCAGCAGGATGGAGCGAAAAGCCCCAGCAGTCATGAGTGTTCCTCGTCATCGCCATCAGCATGGATTGGCACGGACCGCAGGGACAGACATGTGCTGGGTAGCGCGCAGATCAGGTGCACCTGGTGCGCCGCTTGCGCAACCGCTGCCTGAGGAGTCAATCCAGACGTGTCAACGATGGCGATGGCCGGGCTTTCATCCTGGCGTTGGGGGGTATTGAGCACCAGCACCGCGTGCTCAGGCGCTGCGATGAGCGGGGCGACACCAAGGCGCTGCCCCGAGACAAGCACGAAGACGGGCGTCTGACCGGTGCGGCGCTCGATCGTAGCGGCAGCTTGGTGCAACTGATGCCGCATGGTCCAGAACTCAAGGTGATCACGACGGCTCGTGGGAGCAACCAATCCGACCGTGACTCCTGATACAGTGGGCAAGTGCTCCGCCACGGACGGGCTGACAAACAGGGCAACAGGTTCGGGCTGCTGGGCAATCCACTGCTCAAGCGCGCTCGCTGTTGCCGCATCATCGGCGGTGACAATCACGACACGCGTGCCCGGTTGTGCGACCTCGTCTACAACAGGATGGCGCAGCATGCGTGCGGCAAGGAGATTCCCCGGGGTTGAAAACGTCACAATGAGGCAGAGCAGGAGCGCGACCAGCGCGGCGACTGGCCGGGTGCCGACCGCGCGACGCCACGAACGTGCGGGCAGGGCAACCGGCGGACGGCGTGGTGTTGTGTTCAGGATTGCCGGTACCACCTCGCAGCCCGAGCGAGCACGCGGTGCGGGCAGCGCTCGGATGCCTGAGGCCGCCTCGTGCAGGATCCGCGTCATCGCCTCGTGCGTCCGAGCCCATTGGGCGACGCCCGCCTGCTCCATGAGCGTCGCATTCAGCACGCCGTGGCCAGGAATGGGCCGGAAGAAGACAACCGGCAATCCCGCGGCAAAGGCTTCTAAGCACGTCACGCCACCGGCGTTCTGGATAAGGCAATCTGCAGCGGCCATCAGCAGCGGCATCTCGTCTGTCCAGCCGATAATCCGGATGGTGTCGACTCCGGCGTATTTCCGTTCTAATCGCTGGCGAAGGCGGGCATTCTGGCCGGTCACGACAACGGGAAAGGCGCCAGCGGCCAGCACGCGTTCCGTGGTCTCCTCCAGGCGCCCGACACCCCACGCACCGCCCACAATCAACGCAATGGATGCCTGCTGCGGCAGACCAAGAGCATTCCGGGCAGAGACGCGGGGCATGCCAGCACGGAAGCGGGGATCGACAGGAAACGTCATGATTTGAGCGTATCCGCCGGCACGCTCTGCGAGTCGCTTTGGCGTTTCGTCAAGGACGAGATGCAGCTCGATCTCTGGTGAGACCCACATCGGGTGTACGCCATAATCGGTGACGACCGCCACAACCGGGTGCCCGAGACGCCCGGCGCGCTTCAGTTGCCCAAGGCCTGCGGTAATTGTTGGGAAAGTCGAGACAATGACGTCTGGCTTGGCTGCCTCGATCATTGCCAGGAGCCGATCCCCCCAGAGCGTGCCGATCAAGAAACGAATGGTCTTGACGACCGAAGGGAGGGCTAACACCTTGAAGCAGAGATCATAGAGCCAGGGAGCATGCTCCAGTTGCCAGGCGTAGAAATCCGCCTGAATCCACCGGAGCACCCTGCTCATCTCGCTAAGGCCCTCAATAATCTTTACTTCGTACCCTTCTTCTCGAAATGCTGCTCCCAATGCGTTTGCCGCCGCGAGGTGTCCACCGCCCACCGCCGCGGTGAATATGAGCACAGGTACCCCGGTCTTCTTTGCAGGAATGGTCTGCGGGCAATTCTGCTTGCCCATTGGTGCAAATTCACGCTCCACCACAGTCCCTCATGACCATCAAGGCCATCGAACCGGCCGGGAGTTATAACAAGAAGCATTGCGGTAGTGCTATGGATAGGGCTGGCCCGTGGTTGGCTTCCGTGTAGGGTAGATTGCCAAGCGAGTTCATTTCCCGATGCAGAAGCGGCTGAAGATCTCGCTGAGGACCGCTTCATCCACCGCCTCGCCGGTGACCTCTCCGATCGCCCGGAACGCTGCGCGCACGTCGGTGGCGAGGAGATCGAGGGGGTAGCCAGCCGCACGAGCGGCGATCGCCGCGCGCAGGTGCGTGAGCGCGCGATCGAGCGCCGCATGCTGGCGCGCGGTGATGAGCGCTGGCCGTGCCTGGGCGGTGGCTTCGCTGGCAAGCACGCGCGCGAGCGCATCCTCCAAGTCGGGGATGCCCGTGCCGGTGAGACAGGAGATCGAGACAACTGGGCAGCCAGGGAGGAGGCGCTGCACTGCGTCCTGCGATGCTTGGACGGGGAGATCGCGCTTGTTGACTGCAATCAGCACGGGACATGGCCCCGGACCTTCAGCAAGGCGGCCAGCCAGGAGCCGCGCGACGGCGAGATCATCCTCAGTGGGCGGCATGGTGCCATCGAGCACGAAGATCGCCGCGGCAGCCGCGGTGAGGGCACGGCGGCTCCGCTCGATGCCAAGGCGCTCCACGACGTCAGCCGTTTCCGCGATGCCCGCCGTGTCCAGGAGCGTCACGGGGATGCCTCGCAGCGTGATGGTCTCAGCGATGATGTCGCGCGTGGTTCCCGCGATTGGCGTAACAATCGCGCGCTCGGTGCGCAGGAGCGCGTTGAGCAGACTGCTCTTGCCGACATTGGGCCGGCCAACAATGGCGACCTGTGCGCCTTCCCGGTAGAGCATGCCTGTCCGCGCGCCTGCAATCACTTCGCTGAGGGCCGCTTCGGCCCTGGCCAGATCGGCGTCGACGTCAACCGGCGGACTCTCGTCGTCAGGAAAGTCTGCGGCCGCGTCCAGAAACGCCAGCAGCGCCATGACCGCATCCCGTGCTGGCCGGATGCGGCGGGAAAGCTCGCCGCCCAAATCGGCGACTGCCAGACGCAAGCCCTCGGCCGTGCGGGCGCTGACCACCGCGAGGACCGCCTCGGCTTGCGCCAGGTCCAGACGTCCATTGAGAAACGCGCGTAGGGTAAATTCGCCGGGCTCGGCATGACGAGCGCCAGCCGTGAGGACGGCGCGCAGCGTCTCTCGGACGGGAACCGGACCGCCATGGCAAGAAAGCTCGACGGTATCTTCTCGGGTGTAGGTATGTGGCGCGGCCATCCAGGCAAGGAGTGCTTCGTCAATCTGCGCGCCGGTGATGGGATCGACGATACGGCCATACAACAGGCGATGGGACGGAAGGCGCCGCAAGCGAGGGGGACGATGCGATGTGCCGCGCCGGAAAACGCGCTCGGCGATTTCTGGCGCTTCCGGACCGCTGATGCGGATGACGCCGATGCCCCCTTCGCCCGGGGGTGTAGCAATCGCGGCGATCGTTGAAGCATCCATGGGCGTATCAGGACGGAGAGCAGTCAGCACGGATGAAACCGCCGCGCACGACCGCCCTCTCGTGGTTATCGAAGGGAACGCTCTTCTGCCACGGCGAGAAAGGCTTCGACCTCCGCCTTTGTCGGTACCTTGGAAGCGCCGATGCCACGCAAGCTCAGCGCCGCCACGGCATTGGCAAACCGGCCAGCGGTAATCGCCGACGTTGCACGCTCGGTTGCGCGGATAAAGAATGCCGCGGCGAACACGTCGCCGGCGCCAGTCAGATCAACGACCGGGACCTTGTAGCCAGGCAGATCAACCTGCTCGCCGCCGAAGATGATCCGGGCGCCGTTTTCGCCTTTCGTGATGACGCCGAGCCGCCGCGCGCCTACCGCCTCCACCACGTCCCGCGCATACGCGATCTCTTCATCGCTGACGAAGACGGCATCGAGCCGGCTGACCAGCTCGGCCGGCAGGCGCAGGTGGTGCAGCCGGACGCGCCCGCCGGTGGCGCGAGGCCAGTCGCGCATCCAGCCCTGCGGCGTGGCGCCGAGGAAGCCGAAAGTCAGCGCGCCGGCCTGCTTCGGATCGATCTCCTGGGCGATCGGGCCAAGATGGATGATACGGGCGTTGCGCCAGTGGGGAGGCAATCCGCGCAGATCGATCGGGCCGGCCCATTTTGGAATAGATTGAATTCGCCGGCCAGCAGTGTATTCATTGACAAAAAATGTTGGTGAGTCGGCATCCTGGACGATAATGTTCAACTCTTCAGCGTAGGCCTCTAGGGACGGAACATCAATGCCGTCAATGCGCCGTCCATAGACACCCCGGGTGAGGACACCAACGCGCCATCCCAACCGCGCCGCCGTGAGTGCTGAGTAGAGCGCAGTTCCGCCCAGAACGGCCGTGCCATCGGGCAGCAGGTCGGCACAAATGTGGCCGATCACCAGGTACTCTGGCGTGCGTGTCGTCTGGACTCCGGTCAGGCGGCGCGCAGGCGTGAGCGGCTGCCGGGGGACCGGCGGCTTACGTGGGGGCGGCTCCGGTCCATCCGGTTTCGGCAGCGGCGGACGGCGCCCGGAACCTTGAGCTTGGAGCTTGGCGCTTGGCGCATCGAGTGCGTGGCTCAGTGAACGCGAAGCTGGAAGCTCGACGCTGGAAGCTCGAAACTGACTAGACACGTGGCTGCACCGTCACGCGGCGATTGGCGCCCTCTCCGCTGCTCTCGGTGGTGACGTCGGGATTGCATCTCAGCGTCAAATGGACGATTCGGCGCTCATTCGGCGGCATAGGCTCAAGCATGATCGGAGGCTTGCTCCGGGCGACTTGCCGGGCAACGCGCTCGGCCAAATTGATCAGCGACTCCTCGCGCCGGGTGCGGTAGCCCTCGACATCGACGATCACCCGTGTCCAATCGCCGAGTCGCTTGTTCACGATCAGGTTGACCATGTATTGCAGTTGGGCGAGATTCTCTCCCCGGCGCCCAATGAGGATGCCTAAATCGGGCCCCAGAATATCAATAAAGATCGTCGGCGGATCATCCGGC
The DNA here is from genome assembly GCA_042408955.1 of Thermomicrobiales bacterium. Taxonomy (GTDB): domain Bacteria; phylum Chloroflexota; class Chloroflexia; order Thermomicrobiales; family UBA6265; genus CALGSZ01. The sequence goes on along the minus strand of JBHOQQ010000009.1, from coordinate 14,765 downwards.
GCGAGCGGGACCGTCGAGGGGTTATCGACGGCGACGACATCGGCCCGAATGCCCATATGCGTGAGGAGTTCTCGGACGACGTCCTTCGCGATTCGCTCATCTTCGGCATCAACGCGATCCGGGTCATAGGCGCGGTGAGGTTGGGCACGCTCAATCGGAGGAGGGGTGCCACGCTGCGAAGGACGGTCGCCCGGCACGCGCCGGGGGCCGGGGGCACGCCGCGCCGCGTGCGCCGGCACGGGCTGCGAGGCTTTCCCTTTCGCGGTGACGCGAACGAGCGCTTCCGCATCCTCGTCTGGCCCTGCGTCCGAGAGCACTTCGATTTCCACCTGATCCTTTGTCAGGCCGAGTTGCTCCAGGGCCAGGCGAACCGCTTCATCTACCGTCACGGCTTGGATCTCAACACTGGTGAGTCGATGGCGATCCATGGTCGATACTCCGCGCTCAGAAACAGGTGAGAGCGAGATAGACGGCTCACGCGCGCAGACGTCGCGCGCATGCTTCCATCCCGCTCTTCGGTCGCTACGTTGGTGGGCGCCGGCCTTTGCGCTCAGATCGCGGGGTGCGAGGCAGAATGGGTCCCGTGAGTCCGTTGCTCGGGCGCGTGGCCGGTTCGGAGCTAGCCGCAACATCCTCCTGTGCTGCCGGCCCATCGGGACTCACGTCCCGTTTGGCGCGGGCACGCACCTCCTTTTTCACCGGGCGGGGCGGCTTTGCCTCGCTCTGTATCACCTCATCCACGTGGCGCTGAGCGTCCGACACCGTTACGGTACCACGCCGCGCGGCCTGTTGCCGCTGGGCTTCCTCCATGCGCCGCTGGACCCAGCCCATGATGCCCCGAGGCTGCACCGCCTCCTCGCCGCTGACGACAACCACCTCATCCAGATTGCGAGGCGGCCGATAGCCCAGCCGCCGGTGCTCGGGCAAATCCGGCAGGCGCGGGAACCAATCGAGCATGCTCCCCCAGCCGGTGATTAGCCACTGCTGGACAACGCTGTAGAGGCTCTGTGTCGCCCAATAGAGCACAGGGCCAGAGGCAAAGTTCCACCCGAACAGCACGACGGTGATCGGCATGAAGTTCATCAACTGATTCATCATCGCCTGCTGCGGATCGGTGATCTTCCCTTGGCCGGCTGGGCGCATCATCTTCGTTTGCACAAATTGAAAGATGCCCGCGACGATCGGCAGGATTTTCCAAGGGTCAGGCGCGTCAAGACTTGGCAGCCAGAGAAATGTTCCTGCCCAATAGCCGGACTCGCTGTTCGAGAGGTGAACGATTGCCCGGTACAACCCAAAGAAAATCGGGATTTGGATCAGCATGGGCAAGCAACCAGCCATCGGGTTGACCCGGTGCTGCTGGTAGAGCCGCATCGTCTCCTGCGAGAGCCGCGCCCGGTCTTTGCCGTACTTCTTCTGAAGCTCCTTGATCTTCGGCTGAAGCTCCTGCATCGCCTTGCTGGAGCGAATCGAGCTAATGGTCAGCGGCAGGAGAAGCGTCTTGATGATGATCGTGAAAGCGATAATCGCCAGGCCAGCGCTGTGAAAGGTGCTCGCCAGGAAATCCAGCGCATGCTCCAGGAGATCAACGTAGGCATTCCAACCAGGGGGAGCCGGAAACAACACCACATTGAGCACAGTGCCAAAAAGATGTGCAAGCACGAACAAAAGCCTCCTCTCATCGAGGATTCAACGTAAGCTTTCAAACGATGGCGATCGTCACGCTCATCATGCCTAGCGAGCTATGCGCACGGCGTGTGCGCCACGCACGACCTCAGCGCGGTTGACCGCACCGCGATCTCCTGCGCTAAGGATACGGGCGGAACTGGCTTGCGGTCCACACGCGCCGATAACCCGCTTCGTTCCCTAGGGGACTGGGTCGAACCCTCCTCGGCAGAACGGATGGCAGCGGCACAATCGCCAAAGTGTCAGCGCACCACCTTTGAGAAGACCGTACTTCTCGATCGCCTCGTAGCTGTATTGCGAGCAGGTCGGGTAGAAGCGGCATGATGGTGGCAAGAGCGGCGAGATGAAACGCTGATACCCACGAATGAGCCATAGGACCGGCCGGCGCATCCTTACACTCCCGCGGTACACTCCCGCGGTCGCCTCTCTTGCTGTCTCGATCGTGCGCGGGCGACCGCACCATGAATTGTCGCAGATGCTAACCAGCGTGTGCATCTGGCGATGTGGTCTCCGGAGCGGGGGCAAGGAGTCGCGCCCGGACCAGAATCCGCTCAAGCGTGCTCAAAGCGGTAGCGAAATTTGGCAAATCCTCCGGCGTTCCTCGGACGATGACGACAAGGTCGTGCCCCGCAGGCAACCGGGGGTGGAGCGTGCGCAGCGCCTCGCGGACAAGCCGCTTCACCCGGTTGCGCTGTACCGCCTTGCCAACCCGCTTGCCGGCGATCACCGCGTAGCGATTCTGCAGCGGATCCGTCTGGTTGGGCAGGATGCGCACGACAAGCGGGCCATCGGCGTAGGCCTTGCCACGGGCGCGGACCTCGCGTACATCCGTCTCTCGCCGTAGCCGCAGGCGTCGTTCCACGGGCCAGCCGATCGCCAAAAGCCGGTAGCCAAAAGCGAAGATCCGTCAGCTAGCGGCGTTCAGCCATCAGGGGCCGACTCCGATGCCTTCCTCAGCCCGACCTCCAGCGCCCACATCGCTCCTAACCCGGACGGTTGAACTCTGTCGACTGATCGCTGATGGCTGACTGCTGACTACTCTTTGCCTCTCGGCTACTTGTTCTGCGTGAACTTCTTCTCGTCCGAAACCGTCAGCTTGTAGCGGCCCTTCAGGCGGCGCCGGTGCAGCACGAGACGGCCACCACGCGTGGCCATGCGCGCCAAGAATCCATGCTTGCGCTTGCGCGGGATGCGCTTCGGCTGATACGTTCGCTTTGGCATCTATCCCCACTCCTATTCGCGTCGCGCCGGAGCGTGGGCCACGCGGTGGCCAGCAGCAACGACGCTCATTGCCTAGGCGTAGCATCGGTGCGTCTTAACACAAGAGAACCGCTGCGACTGCGCGACCCGCGCCTTCCGCAACGGTCAAGGGAGTATAGATTGCCCGAGAAACGGCTGTCAAACGCGGCCAGCGATGCCCGGACACGATCAGAATCGCGGCCGAGCGCATCGCCCGAAACCGTCCACGATCACCCGGCCGCACCGCGCGCGAGCCAGCACCACCCGTACAGCTTGCCATGCTCCAGCCGAGGGCGAAGAGGCTGAGGTTATCCCTCGCGGGCCCGCCGAGGCCACGCTGGCACGTAAGCTGCGGAAAGCGAAAGGGACGCGAGCCAGTGGATAGTTCCATGATTCGAGGAGCATGATGATGCGAAACAGATGGATAGTGGGCAGTTCGACAATGATCGTGGTCGTCGCTCTGGCCACGTGGCTTTCTCCTGCGAGCCTGCTCGGGCGGATGTCCGCTCAAGAGGAATTGGAACCAGTGGCGATCACCTGGCCTTTGGAAGGGAGTGCCGTGCCAGGGCCGAACGTCCTCGTCCAATGGGAAGGGCCATCGCCGGCCGGGGCCACGCCGGAAGCCGGGATGTCGGTGTACCTTGTCGTGGACAGCGCCGCGGCGGTCGCCGAGGGCCAACCGCTCCCAGACTCACCGGGCGTGATTCGCGCCGAGGAGAATCCCGCGATTGTGCCCGGTCTTTCACCGGGCGAACATTCGGTCCAGGTCGTCGTCACTCGCGATGGCGCGATACCAGCGGAAGGCTTTGACCGGCCAGTCGTCAGCTTTACCGTCCTCGCTCCGCATCCGGCCACGATCCATCGGGGAACATGTGCAAATCTCGACGCGAATCCCGCATTTCCGCTGGAAGATGTCGGCTCGGGTCTGCCGAATGGAACGCTCGTCCCGCGCGCGGAAGAAGGACAGGCGACTGGACCGTTACCGCTGGGCGCAACGACAGCGTTCGGCGTCGAGGTGAGCATGAGCGTCGTTGAGACGTCGCTCGCGGACCTTCTGGCTCAGACGCATGCGATCGTCGTGCGCGCGAGCGCAGGCGACAATACAATCATTGCGTGTGGAGACATTGGCGGGCCAGCGTTCCGCGGCACGCTGCGCATTGGGTTGGCCGAGGTCAATACCTCTGGCTATGTCGGCGTTGCCACGCTCACGGCGAATGCAGATCAGACGCAGGTGCTGATCGAATTGACCCATGACCTGTTTGAGCGAACCCTGGTCATACCCGGCACTCCAGTGGAAACCGCGACGGCGGTCGCAACGTCACCGCCGGCCACGCCAACGGAGACCACCCCGCCAGAACCAACAGAGACCGCAACAGAGACGCCAGTGCAAGGAGCAACGGAGACGCCGGAGCCAACTGCCACCGCCACAATTGAGCAGACGATTGTCGGCACGCCCGTCGCCTGACACGGCCCAAGTGCTGGCTCCCCGGCTGCTGGGCCAGCACTGCATCCTCTCAAAAGGATCTTGCCTGTCCCTTAATGAGTAGTCACGCACTACCGCTCCGTGGTGCGTCGCTCGACGCGCGCCTCAGCAAAGCGGTCGCGCAGGTGGGTGGCCGCGCGCAAGACGACGGCACCGATCGTGCTCGTCGGGTTCACCGCACCGCCCGTCGGCAGCAACGAGCCGTCCATAATGTAAAGATTCGGCACCTCCCACGTCTGTCCCCACTGATTCGTCACGGAGGTTCGCGGGTCGGTGCCCATCCGGCATGTGCCAAGCAGGTGCCAAGCTGGCGGGCGGTAATTTCCCTGGGCGTCGGTCCACCGGTTCACCTTGACGTCCCAGGCATCAACCGCCCGGGCCAAATCCAGCGCCCTCTCAACCGCGTAGTCCATCATCCGCTGATCGTTCGGATGTAAGTGATAGGTGATTTTCGGCGCAGGAAGTCCACTGCTGTCTTTCAGCGTCTCAGAGAGCGTGACGCGATTTTCAGGGAGCGGGAGATCGTCTCCCACCAGGAGCACGCCGAAACCATGGCCGAAGTGCTGCCGGAACCAGGCATGGTGGTCTTTGCCCCATGGAGCCCGATTACCGGAGTGCGAGCCCAGAGCTTGGAAGCCTGCTCCGTTCTGGCGAACCACATGCATCGTAAAGCCATTGATGAAGCCGCGGCGCACATTGGTCTCGGCAAATTCCTCGCAAATGAGCACAGCGGAGATGATGCCCTTGTGCGCATCAGTCCGCTCATTGACCCACATCTCGACAATGGCAAGGCCGTGATGCATCACATGGCGGCCAACTATGCCGTTGCCGTTGGCCAAGCCATGAGGAAATTGCGCGCTTTCGGAAAGCAAGAGCAAACGGGGCGTACCGACGCCATTCGCCGCGAGGATGACGACGTCAGCCGCTTGAAAGTGGCGGGTTCCCGTCATGCAGTCGACATAGACCGCACCAGTCGCCCTGCCCGCGGCGTCGGTTTCAATCCGCTCGACCCGTGCGTGCGTTCGCAGTTCGGCGCCGGCAGCAATCGCTTTTGGCCAGAATGTGATGGAGACATCGTTGAGGGAGCCCCGCGGGCAGCCGGATTGGCACGCACCGCAATGATTGCAGGCAGGGCGGCCATCGTAGTCATCAGCGATGATGGCGCACGGCATCGGCCACCAGTGCCAGCCGAGCTTTTCGAACCCTTTGGCGGCGATGGGACCAAGCGGACCAGGCGGTAGTGGCCGGGTCTGGTATGGCATGCGCGGCGGCATCGCGGGGTTGCCCAAGAGGCCGGAAACGCCGCAGAGGCGGTCGTGCGCATCGTACCAGGGCGCAAGGTCTTCGTACGTGAACGGCCAGTCAGGTTGACAGCCATGCTCGGTACCCTTGCGGAAATCGGAGGGGCGAAAGCGTGGCCACGTCGCGGTGTAGACGACAGTGGAGCCGCCGACGCCACTCCACATCAGAGTGCGCTCACTGTCGGACTCGACGGGATAATCCTGTGGAAGCTGGCGCTCATTTGGCGCGGTGTTCCAACGTGTGGCACGGATCCATTCCCAATGGGGGGAGAAGTGGGGATGATCCTCCGGCCGGGTCCACGGCCCTTGCTCCAAGCACACCACCCGCAGGCCCGCCTCGGCAAGGACCCGGGTCGCCACGGCTCCTCCCATTCCCGAGCCGATCACAAGCACATCAACCCGCTGCGGCGACCGGATGATGCCCGGTGCAACGGCGCTCATGCTCCTTCCTCCTCAGCACCCGCGACCGGCAAGGTGAGATCCGAGAGGCTTGACAGATCCACTCGCTCGATTGTGCCGGTCATCTTGTAGGTTCCCTTTGGCGCGAACGGAACATTGACGCCTGGCGTGAAATCGAATGCCGGAAGTACATAGCCATCCGGCTGGGGCGCGTCGTTGTATTCGTGGCCCAGTGTGCGAATCGCCGCCGTGACCAAAGGGCTGGCGTAGTAGGCATAACACGCGGCGGCATACACAAACGCAAAGAGATCAGGGGCCTCCGGCTCCAGCCGCCTCACCACGGTAACGCGCTGGTCAGGAGTAGCCAGAGCAAAGTGCTGGTCTTCTCCACAGAATTCGTCGAGCCGCTTGACGAGGCCAAAGACGGCAGACGCGCCGTACCGCTCTCGCAGCCGGTCTGCCAGCAACTCCTGCACGCCGGTCAACGAGGCGGGAGGGAAAACATCATCACCGGGTAGAAGGGTATCGACGAAGGTCGCAAGGGTTTGCGCGACATGGCGCGGCGATGGCTGCTCGGTCATTCGGAGGTTCCCTCCTGGACGGGGCGGACTGCGGGATGCTGATCGGCGGATGAGCCCTCGAAGACTTCGTAGGGAGAGGGCGTCGGCCACTGCGGCCACAAGGGGATCAGCATGATCCCAGCGACGACCACAAGCTGCATCGTCTCTTCGCCTGTGTTGTACACCCGGTGAATGGTTCCCGGGCGATTGAAGACGGCACAGCCGGGCTGAATGGGGTACCGCTTGCCGTCTGATTCGATCTCGCCCGTGCCGCGCACGACGTAATAGACCTCTTCACACCGGTGCCGGTGCAGTGGCGAATGGTGGCCAGGCTCGATTTCAACGATGCCCAAGCACAGGGTCATCGCGTCGAACCCGGTCTCCGGGTAAATGAGCTTGAGATCCCGCACGGACCGGTCGGCTTGTTGCATAGGTGATCCGTCGAGCACTTCTCGAGGGTAGATGACGACACGCTGCTCCACCAGACTGCCTCCTTCTCGGATAATCGTGTTGAGCTCAATGCTCAGGACCGGCAACCCTCATCGCGCTCTTGTCTGCTCGAGTGCGCTGCAAGCTGCTCTTTCAAGGGAATCTGTGCCTCCTCGTTCTCGATAAGCCAGCGTTCGATGTAATGAATGGCATCGCGCAGGTGACGGCGCATAGCATCTTCCGCCGCATCCGCATCGCCTTGAGCCACTGCGCTCAGGATCGCCTGGTGCCCCGCGATGGCTCGCTCGATTTGTCCAGGGATCTGGAGGCTCGCCCGTCGCTCCTCACCAATGACGTGCATCACTTGCGTCATCAGTTCGTCAATGACCGAGTTTCCCGTCGCGTGGGCCAGGATGCGATGAAACTCGGCATCCGCGGCAACAACCACAAGCAGATCGCCTCGCGCGGCCGCCTCGGTCATCTCGCTGAGCGTTGCGCGCAGTGCCGCTTCCGTGCCCGCATCGCGCCGCCGGGCTGCCATCGCCGCAAGGCCCGGCTCCAAGAGCTCGCGCAGCTCGAACAGCTTATGTACCCGATCACTGTGCTCCCGCAGCCAGGTCGCCAATGTTTCACGATGCAATTCGGCTGGGTCGCGCACGAAGGTTCCGCGACCGGGCCTGACCTCAAGATAGCCCGCGCTCTCGAGCACGCGAATTGCCTCGCGCAAGGAAACGCGGCTGATGCCGAGCTGCTGGCACAGATCGCGCTCGCCAGGGAGGCGTGTCCCGGCAGGAAGCTTCCCAGCCTCGATTAGTGCGCGAATTTGCTCGGCAGCAGAACTCCAAACGTGCTCCCGGCGCACGCTGGCGAACATTCCTGCTGCCACTCCATTTCCCATGGCGCTCATTTCACGGCTCCACTCGTCAAGCCCCGGATCAGCCACCGCTGAAAGAACAGGGCCACAATGTAAACGGGCGCCATGCCCGTGAGCGAGGCCGCGGCCATTTGACCGAAGTTGACGAGCCGGTCACCTTGGAAGAGTGCGATGCCCACTGGCAACGTTTGCGTCTCCGGCCGGTAAGTGAGTGTCACCGCGAAGAGGAACTCGTTGTAGGCCAGAATGAGGCAGATGATCCCCGTTGCAACGATACCCGGAGCAATCAGGGGCATGACCATGCGGGTGAGCGTCGTGACTAGCCCCGCCCCATCCACCCATGCAGCCTCTTCAATCTCACGTGGCACCTGGCGAAGAAACCCGTCCAGCAGCCAGATTGCCACGGGCACATTGGCAAGCGCATAGACAATTGCCAATCCCATGAGCGAGTCAATCAAATGCAAGCGCCGGAGCAGAAAGAAGAGCGGTAACAACGCAACGACCGGCGGCGCAGTGTAGGACGCAAGCACGAACGAATAGAGGCGCCGGCCCCCGATGCCAAACCGCACCATCGCATAGGTGGCCGGCACCGCGATCAGCAGCGTCAGCAGGGCGCTCAGTCCAGCAGCCACCACCGAATTCCGCAAGAAGAGCAGCAGATTGATCGCCCGGAACGCGTCTGGCCAGTTCTGCCAGAACAGCGTGGCAGGCAAGAAATGGCCAGAGAGCACATCATCTTTGGTTTTGAGCGAGGTGGCGGCAAGGAACGCGATTGGGAAGAGAAAGAACGCCAGGACAGCGACGAGCGCCAGCCAGCGCAGCGCTTGCGATCCGCGCCGCGAGCGCCACCATGCGCTTGCCTGGGATCGCGCCCGCGCTGCCAGAGAGACAGGCTGGTGCACGGGCTGGCTCTGAGCGGTTTCGGATAACGGGGCGGATGAATCGGCTACCATGCGCGAGATGTGTGGTGGCGGAGCAGGAGGTGTCGGAGTCATGTCCAGTGACTCACCATCCAATTCCGGGCTAGCACAATCGGGAAGGTGACAACGCCAACCAGTAGGCCAAAGATGATCGTCTGCGCAGCCGCGTAGCCAACATCGAATTGCCGAAAGGCGATCCGGAAAATCTGAAAGGTGCCAATGTTCGTGTCGAATCCTGGCCCTCCGAAGGTCAGTGAATAGACTAGGTCGAAGACTTTGAACGCCAGGATGACCCGGAGCAAGAAGATGGCGGCAAGTGCAGGAGCGAGCTGCGGCAGGATCACTGACCAGAACGCGCGCCAGCCAGTTGCGCCATCCACCAAGGCGGCTTCCTGTATCTCCATCGGGAGCGCTTGGAGTCCAGCATAGGCAAGGAGAATCACAAAGGGCGTCCATTGCCAGAAGTCAGCGACGCCAATAGCTGGGAACGCCCAGCGTGAGGAGCCAAGAAACGAGATTGGCCGATCCGTGATGCCCAGTGAGAGGAGCGCACCATTCAACCAGCCTCCTGATGGGTGGTAAATGAGTTTCCACGCGGTCGCCACCATGATGGGTGGCGTCATCAGCGGCAGGAGGATGAGCGTCCGAATGACATGCCCGCCACGCCTGGCGTGCTGGAGCAAAAGGGCGATGACCAGGCCAGCCAGCAGCTCGATCGCAGAAATCGGAAGCGCAAAGACTACCGAGCGCAGCAATGCATCGGTAAAAACGGCGTCGCGCAGAGCAGTCTGGTAGTTTGCCAGGCCAACCCACGCCTGAAACGTCTTCCCCAGAAGCGATTTGGACGCCGAGAGGACGAGAAGATAGACCAAGGGATAGATCGCAAAGACGAGGAGGCCAAACACCAGCGGCGCAACGAGCGCACGTGGCCCGATGCGTGGCCGAGCAACGCGCGATGCGAGAGCAAATGAACCGAGCGGCATGGTCTTAGCACTCCTTGGCACGGGAGCATGCACACGCCATCGGGAGCGTGACGGGCCACGGCAAGACAGGCAGCCTGGCACTGACCGCGGCCCATCCTGATTGTCCGTTCCTACTTACCGAGGATTTGCTTCCAAGCCTCCTGCACGTTCTTCATCGTCTGCTCGGCGTCCTGACTCCCCTGGAGTGCGAGGGCAAGCTCATCAGCCAGCTTGGTCATAAGGTCCGGTGATTGAGGAATGGTCGGCCACGGGAGAACCCCGGCGAGGGCAGCGGAGGCTGCAGCCTGGACCTTGGGTGCGAACGCCTTGTACTCGGAAGAGTTCAGTCCGGAGATGCGCATCGGGTCAATGCCACTCCCGGTCGTCAGGAGCATCTTGAGATGGAAGGCTTTGCTGGTCGCAAACTTGATGAACCAGCGCGCAAGCTCCTTGTTCTTCGAGCCGGACGAGACCGCAAAGCCAAATCCCGCGTTGAGTGGCGCAACGTGCGTCGTGTTCGCGCCTCCGTATGGCATTTGCACGACATCCCACTTGTCAACGATCTTCGAGCCGGAAGGGTCCTGGCTGTAGACGCCGAGGTCGGTCCAAAACTCTTGCATGGCGACTTGCCCGCTCAGGAAGGCGGGTAATGCTTGCTCGAACGCGGTCTCCAGCGGCGTCGGCAAGGCATACGGCGCGACATCGATCAGGGCCTGGGTTGCCTGAATGGCAGCCTCGGAGTCGAGAGCAGGATTACCTTCCGCGTCAAGGAATGTTCCGCCAAAGCCGGCCAGGCGGTTGGCGAAAGATGAGCCGAGAATGATGGGTGCTTTGAATCCCATCAGGGCTGCGCCGTAAATCGGCTGGCCATCCGGCGTCTTCAGGCCCGCCTCCGTGATCGTCTTGGCCGCGGTGAGATAGTCATCCCAGGTCACCGGCGCGCTCAGTCCAAGCTGACCGAAAATCTCCGTGTTATAGAACAGCACGTGCGTATCGCCGTCGTACGGCAGTCCCCACCGGCGGCCGTCGTACAGCGTGTAGACATCGTAAATGGTTGGGATGAAGTCAGCAGGGTCGATGTCCGGATCGTTGGCGATCCAGTCGGTTAAATCCTCGACGATCCCTTGGGAGGCAAGCGCGCCAATGGTGGTGTACCAATAGTCGAAGACGTCAAACTGGTTGGCGCCTGACTGCACGTCGAGGATGGCCTTGGCTTGGACCTCATCGTAGGGCACGGTGGTCAGGTTGACCGTCGCTCCCGTGGCCGCCTCAAAATCCGCTTTCAAGATATCTCCCGTGACTTTGTGCGGCTGAATGATCATGAAATTGAGCGTTTGGCCGTCGAAGCGTGGGGGCTCAATGGGAGCAGGAGTGGCATCTTGCGCCAGAACGTGGCCTCGACGGAGCGACGCTGAACCCGCAAGGCCAAGAACGGCTGCGGCGTGGAGCACCTGTCGCCGGCTCGAACGGGTGAGGATCAGATCGCGCAGTGAACGAGGACTGGTTTCCGTCATCGTTGCTCCTCCCTTACTTGCCAGACCGCGCGCCGGCCCGCACCGGCGGCTAGATCACGCGATACCGCTCGATGGCGGCCGCATCGAGCTCCACACCAAGACCAGGGCCGGCGGGAATCCAGGCCGTGCCACCCTCAACCCGCACCGGCTGTGCGAGCACCTCGCTTCGAAGCGGCCACGGACTGATGTCACGTAAGACGTGCAGCGCACCGGGCTCAGCCGCGCAGAGGTGCAAACAGGTGACGAACCCGACATCGGACGCGTACTGATGTGGGCTGTAGGGGAGTCCTTGAGCACGGGCAGCTGCGATGATTGCCCGCGCGTTCGTGAGTCCTCCGCACCGGGCCACATCCGGCATGAAGACATCGATCGCCCCTGCAGTGACCAGCTGCACTCCTTCTTCGCGGCCGTAGGCATTTTCCCCAGCCGCGATCGGCACCTGTGCCTGTTGCCGAAGCATCGCTAACCCCTCGATATCGGTGCAGACCACTGGCTCCTCGATCCAGCCGACGCCGTAATTGCCGATTGCCGCGATCATTTCGCGAGCCTCGTCCCGGCTCCAGGCCATGTTCGCATCAACAAGCACCCGTCGCATGTCGGGAATGACGGCACGCACTGCGTCAAGCAACGCGAGGTCACGCTCGCGGCCGAACCCAACACGGATTTTGACGGCAGCATATCCGGCATCGAGCGCGGCGCGCGCCTGCTCGGCGATCTGCTCTGCCTCACCCGTGAAGCCCACCGCGTAGAGGGGAACGGGTGCGAGGGAAGGGGCAGCATCCGCGGACTCCATGTTGCCCTGGAGCAGAGCATAGAGTGGACGACCTTCTGTCTTGCCCCGCAAATCCCAGAGTGCAACCTCGAAAGCGCCGATCGTGGCCTGGATCGCAACCGGTGACCAGAGCGGACCAAGACGGCCCAGCGTGCGCTGAAGATCGGTGATGATCGCTCCGAGATCCGAGACATCACGTCCAACCACGAGCGGCCGAAGCCCTTCCCGAACGGTGAGGGCGCGCTCCTCCAGGCTCCAGAGTGGGAAGGTCACGCTCGTCTCGCCCACTCCCGTGAGGCCATCCTCAGCCACAACGCGGATCAGGCCAACATTGCGCGCGGCAGCGCTGCCCCAGGAGAAGCTGGCTGGCCGCGGAAGGGGTGAGCGCAAGCCCAGGAATTCGACATCGCGAATGCGCATGATGACCTCAGTGAATGCAATCCGTAACCGGTATGTGGTCTGACCAGCTTACCTTATTGCCTGTATGGTGCGTTTGTCAAGCCCCCGGCACCCAGGAGGTGTCACAAGAGCAGGGGCAGATTCTAATATATTAGATAGAAAAATCAAGAATATCCCTTGATCACCGTGCCTATGCCCCTGCCCTGATTCCGTCGTATACTCATCTCTCAGCCCATGGGCCGTGACGAAAGGAGGGAGGCAGGACGAGATTCAGCCGGCGGCAACGTCGCCGTCAGCGTTGGAATCGGGAGTGAAGCAAGGCCGCATGCGGCGGCAAAGGAGGCGAGCATGCGTATTCGACCTGCAGTAGCCATGACGATGGCGCTCCTCCTCGCGTTACCGATATTTGCAGGGAGGCTGTCCGTCGCTGCCCAGGAGGATGAGCGCCCGACGCTCCGCTATGGACTGAATGCCGCCGATCTCGGCACCCTTGATCCCCATTTCGCCAGCAGCACGAACGACCGCACGGTGGTCGATATGGTCTTCAATGGCCTCGTCCGATACCAACCCGGCAATAGCGCAGTGATCGAGCCGGATCTGGCTACCGAGGTGCCCAATCCGGAAATGACGGCGGATGGTAAGCAGACCTGGACCTTCCATCTGCGACAGGGAGTGATGTGCCACCCGGGACCACAGACCGAATCCTACGAGCTAACCGCGGATGACGTCGTCTATTCCTTGCAGAAGTCGGCCAACAAGGACCGCTCGGCCTTTGCTGGGGAATACACGGGTATGACGTTCGAGAAAGTCGATCCCTACACCGTGCGCATCACGCTCGATCGTCCACTCTCCCCGACCCTCTTCCTGCCGAAGGTCGCGGATTACGCCGGTGGCTTCATCGTCTGTGCAAAGGCGATCGAAGCGATGGGCGACGAGGCGTTCAAGACCCACCCCGTTGGCACCGGGCCATTCATGTTCCAGGAGTACACCCCGCAGACCGCGATCAAGCTGGTCGCCTTCGATCCCTATTTCCGCGGTGCGCCAAAGCTGGCAGGCGTGGAGCTACGCTTCATGCCAGACGCGAGCAGCCGCGAGCTCGGCTTGCAAGCAGGCGATCTGGACGTCGCCGAGGGATTGCCGGAGGCTCAGTGGGTTGAGCGCATCAATGCCACGGGCAATCTCAAGGCTGATGTCTTCGGCGTGGGCGAGGTGTCATTCGTCAATATCAACGTGACCAAGCCCCGTTCGATAACCCGCTCGTACGCCAAGCCATCGCCTATGCGATCAACCGGGATGACCACGTCGCATTGTTCGGCGCCCCAATTGCCGAGCCCGTCTATTCCGTGGTGCCCGCGCAGTTGCTGCCCGGCGGCTTGACTCGCGAGGAAGCGCAGGCACGGGGTGTGCTCTACGAGCAGGATCTCGAAAAGGCCAAACAACTGATGGCAGAGGCAGGCTATGCCGATGGATTCACCGTCGAGCTTATCACCTCGGAGATGCCGGTCTACCGCAAGAATTATGAGGTTTTGCAAGCAGAGCTAGCGGAGATCGGGATCCAGATCAAGCTCAATGTCGTGGCCCATGCCACCATGCACGAGCAAATCCGCAAAGATGTCAATCCCATCGTCATCTATGTGGCCTGGCGTCCCAACGCCGACGCGTATCTCACGCGCTTTTTCCACTCGGATTCTATCGTCGTCACAGGCGCCAAGCCGGATACCAACTTCTCGCACTATGACAAGATCGACGCGCTGATCGAGCAGGCGCGATATGAGACGGACCCTGACAAACAAGTTGAGCTCTGGAAACAGGCAAACGAGCAAATTCTCCGGGATGTGGCGGCCTATCCGATTCTCTTCACGAATCAGGTGTATGCCCGGACGACCGCGGTCGACTACGGGCATGACCTCATTTCGAGTCTGGCGCTGTATCCCCAAATCACGGAGCTGACGGCCATCTCCCGGCCGTGAACGCTCCTCGCCTGGTTGCCAGGGACCGGCATGGGCACCCGGCTCGGGCCAAGGTTCATTTGCTCGTAGGCTGGGCTGGGGGACTACGGGATATCACCGGTGGTTCCCCAGCCTCTGCGCATGGATGCTATGCCACTCCTTACGTGTGCCGCCAGCGAGTAGTGCCCCGTGTGAGCTTCGTGGCGCGCTGCGTGGTGGCAATGCAGCTTGATGCGGAAGAACACCAATGATTCGCTATATTGTGCGGCGCATGCTCCTCG
>JBHOQQ010000118.1:0-10574 GCA_042408955.1 Thermomicrobiales bacterium | reverse complement strand
GAGTATGCACGCACCGCCCCACCCGGCACCCGGCGGGTGCCACACGGCGGGTAGTGGCGGGTACGCGCGAGCGCTCTGACCAGGGGCGGGTGCGGTCGGTGCGCGTCGTGCGGCACCTCGACGGGGCGCTCGGTGCGAGGGCTTTTGCTCTTCTGACACGCATGCGGCGCCAGCACCCCCGCCACTCCGAGGCGCACCCGATGCCCCATCAGTCCGAGGCGACCCCCGTCATTCCGTTCGCGCAAACGCGGGAGTGCGGAGCGAGGAATCTCTTGCGACGAGCGGTTAGCCATCCGCCGTCAGCCGCCAGGCAACCGTCTACCGCCGCAGCACGAATGCGCGCGTGGGAACCCGAACCC
This sequence comes from Thermomicrobiales bacterium, assembly GCA_042408955.1. Taxonomy (GTDB): domain Bacteria; phylum Chloroflexota; class Chloroflexia; order Thermomicrobiales; family UBA6265; genus CALGSZ01. The sequence continues at coordinate 10,215 of JBHOQQ010000118.1, read as the reverse complement.
GTTGCGTGGGGTCCCTGAATCGCGCCCCTCCAGACGGCTAATCGCTGAGGCCAGAGCGCTTGCAGAGACATCCCTTGTAGTGGCATTGGACGGCTGATGCCGCAGCATCACTATCGCGACGTCCTCAAGGCCGTGGTAACTCCGCACCGCGTTGGCTGCGAGCGGGTTCCCGCGAAGCCAGGCTGGCTGCACCTTTGACACGATGCTCCTCCGGGCGTGAGGAATGAGCGCCGCGGGAACAAGCGGCATCCCGTCGATGCTCCAATTGTGCGATACTATCCAAAACTTGTTATCTTGTTGGCTGGAAATCCTCATCAGGATGTGCGTTGTGCGGAGTGGCGCTCGGTGGTGTCGCTTTCCATGGGCTGGGCTGGGAACGATACGCTGGCCTGACGAACAACGAAGACGCCCGCGCTTGCTTTGGGCGCGAACCAGCAGGGCTGAGTACAGAAGTCCCGATGCAGATAAGACGCATGTCTGATGTACACGGGCGGATCGGGATCCTACGATCGGGCTAGGACAAACGGGCTGGGGTGGCGGAGGTCATGATGCACAGCGAGGGACGGACCCACGAGCAGCAGTGGTATCGCATTGAGCACCGAGTCGGCAATAGGGTCACCGTTCTTGGTCGTGTGGCCGATGTTACCCGCCATGTCTCGACGCTTGATCCGTGGCTGAGCCGGTTGCTCATGGAGGGCGCGGTCGGCGAACTGGTGCTGGTTGAAGAGGCGACCGGCACCGTCATCGCTCGCCGGCACCTAGGAGATGAGCCGCCACGAATTGCTGGACGCACGCGCTCGGCATAAATCACGGCGCTAGCTGAGCAGCCAGGAAATGGCGCCAAATGCTGGAGGTGCTGCTGCACAGCGCCCTTCACGTAAGTAGGCACCATTCGTGACGTTCCAGCGAGCGTGTTTCTCCGCTCCCATCAGCCTCGCTTCTGCCACTCCTAATCGCCGTGAGCGTGAAGCCACAAATCATGACCCCACCGGAGCAGGCGGCTGGCGCACGAGCGACGTCCGCACACGCGTAGCACACCAGCGATGCTGTGAAACCCTCGTCAAATACCACCGCTTGAGATACCAGTACGTGATCCCGGTTACCATAAGGTTCCGTCTTCCGTCCTCCCTTGAGCGGCATCCTCCGCTACGATAGACGAGCGACCGGCGGCTCACCGGGAGGCGCTACCATCACCGCTCGCTGCCCCGTCACGAGCGAGCAAAGGAGGGTGCGATGAGGCCCCTTGGACCGTACGAGACCTACCTGATCCACGAGTTCGTCGAAGACTACCAGGACGGCCTCATGTCGCGACGCGACATGGTTCGGCGGGTGCTCCACATCACCGGGGGTGTGGCTGCAACCGCGACAGTGCTGACCCAGCTTGGTGTCAGCCCCGCGGGCCGCTCTGCCCTGGCCCAAGAGGCGACGCCATCACCACCGGCTGGCCCACGCAGCCCGCTATCAGTTCCCGCCGATGATCCGCGGATCGTCGGCGAAGACATCACCTTCCCAGGGGATGGCGCAACCATCATGGCGTATCAGGCGCGTCCGTCTGGCGCCCCGGGTGGCACGCCCGAGGCTGCCATGGAAGGGACGCCTGCGGCGGGTGGCCCGCTGCCCGTCGTGCTCATCTGCCATGAGAATCGGGGGTTGACCGAGCACATCCGCGACGTGGCGCGACGCTATGCTGTTGAGGGCTATCTTGCCTGCGCAGTGGACTTGCTGAGCCGGGATGGTGGCACCGCGGCCATCGCCGATCCTGCGCAGATTCCGTCCATGCTGACTAACAACGTTGATCCGATGCGACACGTCGGCGATTTCCAGGCCGCCGTCGCTCATTACCAGACTCAGCCGCTTGCGGACATGAACCGGCTGGCGATGACTGGATTCTGTTTCGGTGGTGGCATCACCTGGCTGGCCGCGACCGCGATGCCGGAGCTGAAGGCGGCCGCCCCGTACTACGGTCCTCCCCCGCCGCTGGACCGGGTGCCGATGATCCGTGCGGCGGTGCTTGGGATCTATTCGGACGATCCCGAAGATTTCGCGAACCGTGGCCGGGAGGAGCTCAAAGCCGCGCTCGAAGCGGCTGGGGTCATTCACGAATTCAAGATCTATCCCAATACCCAGCACGCCTTCCACAACGACACCGGACCACGGTATAACCAGGAGGCGGCGCTGGCCGCCTGGCGTGACACCCTGGCGTGGTTTGCACAATACGTGTTGGGGCAGACCGCGGCAGCATAGCGCGGTTGCCCAATCGCGAACAGCCGACCTCGCGCGATTGTGGTTGGCGCGCCTGATCGGCGAGGCGGGCGGATGGCCGCGGAAGGACGCGGGCCCCTTGTTGACGCAGCTGGTGGTCAGTTGCAAGGAGGTGCCGTAGACTTAACGTGGGCGTTCGCCTGCATGCCGGGTTGGCGGAATTGGCAGACGCGCCAGCCTTAGGAGCTGGTGGCCGCAAGGCCGTGGGGGTTCGAGTCCCTTACCCGGCACCAAGCCCTTGCTTCTGGTTAAGAACCACGGTGTTGGGCGTTCAGCGGCAGGAGCGCTGCCGACGACGCTGATCGGCGTCGTCCGCGCGCTCAAGTCAGACAGCACAGCATCATGCCATCACTGGCTGATCGCCACATTACGCGTCGCTTCCGAACACCTCCGGATACTTCCTGATCTGATCCTCAAACGGCTGATCGTAGCGGATGGTGATGACGCGGAAGCCCTCGTCGGCAAGGGCGTCGCGGAGTGTGCAGTCTCGCTCAGCTTGCGCTGCCGTGTCGTGGGCCGGTCCGTCGATGAACACGCAGACGCCTTTGAGGCCTTCCCGGTGATAGAAGAAGTCGGTTTGGATGGGAAGGTCGGGCGATGGACGATGCTGCGCCAGGTCTGGAAGCCGGAGTTTGTGCGCATGCAAATAGTCGAGAAAGTCGCGCTCCAGGGGGGAGGCGGGGTCGGTGCGGTCGAGGAGCCACCGGTAGTGCTCGTCGTAGGAACGACCGGTTGTCGAGGCGACAAGCGTCGAGCGCGCCAGAGCGACAAGATAGTCCTTAATGAGGTGGCGATCCAGCGAGCGGTGAATGCGCTGGTTGCTGTAGCTCAGCAGGCAATCATAGCACGCGACGGTGCATCTTCTTGCCCAATTCGGATCCGGGTTTCCGGCTTCGTCGTAGTGGCAGATTTCGAGGGCGGCCGCAGCGACCTCGCTGAACGCCTGCGGATCGGCGATCATCCGCTCCCAGACTCCGGTGCCGCCCTCAGCAGTCTCCCAGAGAAGGAGACGACGTTTGTCTTCTTCGCCGATCAAATCGACGGCGAGCTCGCTCTCCTCGACTTGATAGACCACTTGGATGCCGCGCTGCAGGGCGACTGCGAGCGAGTTGAGAAAGCTCGCATCACCGGCCTGGAGCGCGACCGGGCGGAGCAGCAGCAGGTTTAGGTTATCGGTGACATACGGCTTAATGCCCGTCTTGCGCAAGCGGCCACCAGGCTCCTCACCGGTGTTGTCGTCAAGCTCGTCATCGTCGCGAGGCTGCCACCGCCCGGTCTCGGGGTCAAGCGTGAAGCCATTCTGGTGGGCTACGCGTCGCCAGCCGTGGTTGATCTGCCACAGCTCAGCACGGGGAGCGTATTCGACCTCCAGCAGTGGCACCTCGCCCGCGGTGCTGACAGCAACGGCGCGGCGGGTGGGAACATTTGGGGCAAAGCGAAAGTGAGTCGTGATCCGGTAGCCCTCACGGGCGCGCTCCTCCTCATCAGAGGAGATGCGGTCGTACTGGCGGGCGCGGACGGTCGTTTGCTCCAGCAACGCTTGTGGATACTCGAGGTTCGTACCATCAAGGAGCGTGCCACACCCTTCGCAGATATCGACCGGGCCGTCGGCATCAGGGTGGACGTAGCCACACCGCTTGCAGAGTTTCGCCCGCGAGATGCGAGGCTCCAATCCACCGCTGGGCAGGACGCACGCGGTGACGCGGTGCTTGCGGCCCTCATGGTAAATGATGTTCCAGGGCCCAAACTCGGCGAGGCCGAGGAAGCGCGGCCGGTCGATCACCCGGGCTTCGTCGCGCACGTTGACGAGCACGCGCAAGGGGAGCGCCGGGAAGTTGTAGCCAGGCAGGAAGCCTTCGGTCCCCAGGTAGCGGTAGGGATAGAAGTCCGACTCGGTGATATCGCCCTGGTTGAGCAGCAGGTCGATTTCGCGCTTGGCCTCCCGCTCGCGCTGCTCGGCAGCCTGCCGCTCCTCCCGGGGCAGGCGGGGACGATCGATCTTCTCACGGGCGGCAGACCGCTGGGCAACGGCAGCGCGATAGAGCTCGCGCCAGCGGTTGAAGGCGTTGTTGAAAACCACAGGGGCATCGCGGACCGTCTGCTCCAGCCAGGCATCCGTAAACCAATCCGCGCCGGTGATTGCCGGATCGGCAGCGGTAATCTCGCGAAAGGCCGCGATCACATCCTTTTGGCGAGCGTCAGAGAGCTGGAGCTGCGCCCATTTCTCCGGCTGGATGGGGAACCTTTGGTCGTCGAGGTCGAGCACGTCGGCAATTGACTTGCCGAGAGAGACACCAGTGGCGGCGAGCCAGACAGCCTGGAGGTGAGCTTGAACGAGCTCGCGATTCCCGAGATCCATGCGGGCGGGAGCTACGGCGCCGGCGATCATTCGGTCACGGCGCCGGAAAAAGTATGTGTCATGGGCGTTGCCCTCGCTGGCGAAGGCAACGACGAGTGCGGGGCGCCCGCCGCGGCCGGCCCGCCCGCTGCGCTGGGCGTAGTTGGCCGGCGTTGGCGGAATATTGCGCAGATGAACGACATGCAAATCGGCGATATCGACGCCAAGCTCCATCGTCGGCGAGCAGAAGAGGGCGGGGAGACTGCCGGCGCGGAATTTCCGCTCGCGCTCCAGGCGGTCCTCGGCGGCGACCTGGCCGGTATGCTCGGCGCCGACGATCCCAGCGAGAAGGCGAGCAGGCGCCTGGTAGAGTCGCCAGAAGTACGCATTCGGTTTCTGCGAGAGGAGGTCGGTCCGCCGCTGGTGGACGGCACGTACGCGGATGGGATCGAGCCCTGCGGGCCGGCCGTCTCCCGGCTCCCAGCGAAGCGCATCAGCTCGGAGTTGGAAGCCGAAGTCTTGACCATTGCGCTTGACGACGGTTAGGAGATGGCCGCGCAGCGCGGCGACGATTGTTTGGACGATCTGCTCGGTCTCGTGAACAGAGAGGTCGCCACCCCGCTCGAATCCCCACGTATGGCGCGAGCGGAGGTAGCGGCCGATCAGCGAGCGGGCACTGCTGCCGACGGTCTGGTCCTTTTCGTCCGGGGAAGCAGGAATATCCGGGAGCCGGACCATGATGCTCTGGCGCAGCCGCTCGGTGCGGTCGATCGACCAGGGTTGGCACAGCGCGGCGTTGGCCCGGTCGGTGAGCTCCCGGATGCGGCTCTCGGTCAGACACTCCGCATCGATGGCGAGGAGGCTACGGAGATGGTTGAGCAGCGCAACCAGAACGCTCCGGCGCCGCTGCGGCCCGATGGCGGCGAGCACGGGCGAGCCAGACCAGAGTGCCTCGTCCTTAGCGAGATCGTCGAGGCCATCATAGCTGATGCGGAGCAGCCCGACCTGTTCCAGATTCGGTTGCGCCACGTGCCAGCCCCGGCGGAGATCCTCAAAAGCGCGGTAGGTGAGGAGGTCGACCATCACGTCGCGGGCGCGCTGGTAGCCGGGGCCATGCCGGACCGAATCTTTCAAGAAGTCCTCAGGACGGGGATCGAGCGCGGTAAAGATCGCCGCGCCAATGCGGGAGAACGTGAGCGGTCCCTCAGCGGCGAGGGCGCGCACGAGCGCCCCGCGGAAAAGGGCGACTTGCGCGAAGTCATTCAGGTGGCCGGCTTGCAGCGACGCGTCCTGCCGGTTGTCCGTAAAACTCAGCAGCTTGTTCGCGCTCGGATCATCCGGGTTCATCTCCCGCAGCCCGGAGATGGCAGCGTTCGTGATGATGGTCGTCGCCGTCGAGCGGCCGGTCTGGCTGAGGGTCGCCAGCTTGCGGAAGTCCCGCTTGTCGCGCAGGTCGTAGGCCGCGCGGCACCGGAGACACAGCATCAATGGACGGGGCTGGAACCACCCGCGCATTGCATCCTCCGACTCCTCGGTGACAAGCGTACCGTCCGGGCGCACCCAGACCTCCACTGGGACGTGCGGGGCGTACTGTCCCTTCGGGCGAAGTTCACCACGCCGCTCCTCCAACCAAAACTCTGGTAGCTCTTCGATGGCGCCGGACCAGAGACCGTTGTTGGCCCTCTCCTCCAGGCCGTCCCCGGTCCCCACTCCCGCTCCTTCCCCCAGACTTGGGCGAGGGGAGAGCGGGTCGAGCACGAGGAAGCCGGGAGTGCCGGGTGTGTCATCGCCGAGTGCATCAAGCAGCGGGGACCGGGGGATGAGCTTCGGCACACTGCCCTCATCGAGGCGAGATACGAGGTAGTACTCCTGGCCGCAGTCCCGGCAGAAGGCGAGAGGAAAGAGAACGCGGCTGGCGGCGCCGTTCCCCTGACCACGGGCGGGGAGGGCGTACTGACCATCGGTTGTGAGATCGCGTTTGCTCGGATCTTCTAGCGTGGCGAAGACGCTGCTCCCGGAGGCAAGGAATTGATGCAGACGGAACGCGAACACGGGCTCGCCCGTGGTTGGGAGCCGAGCTTGGTTGCCTGCCTCAAGTGTGGCTTTGAGGCGCTCCTGGCACAGCGCTTCCGGCAATCCGGACTCGTCACCGAGGCGTTTGAGCCCCTCGGCAAACGTGACGGGCGGACGGCGAACAAGCCGGCCGTCTTCCACCTCCAAGCCAAATGCTTCCTCCACCCATGCTGTGAGGGGATGCTGGCGCACCGCCTCGTAGTCCGGTTCTGGCGGTGGCAGCTCCACGGCCTTCCGTACCTCGGTGCCTGGCCGCGGGACCGGGACCGCGGCGACCCGGCGGAGCGTCTCGTCAATCACGTTCGCCGGAGCGATGGGGACGCCAAACAGCGTCGAGCCGACGTCGGCGATGCGCTGCCGGCGCTCGTCCCGGCCACCGCCCGTGGCGATCGTGGCGCTGGTGCCGATGATCTGGAGGTGTTGCTTGGCGCGCTCGCGGACGCGCCGCACGAGCATGGCCACATCTGCCCCCTGGCGGCCACGGTAGACGTGGAGCTCGTCGAGCACGAGGAAGCGCAGCGCGCGCGTCATCTGGTCAACCAGGGTGCGCTCGTACGAGCGCACGAGCAGGTATTCGAGCATGACATAGTTGGTCAGGAGAATGTGTGGCGGGTTGTTAATGATCTCCTCACGCTGCTCATCCTTCTCCTGGCCGGTGTAGCGGGCAAAGCGGAGGGGGCAATCCGGCCAGTTGTCTCGCCGGTAGCGCTCAAGCGCCTCCAACTGGCTATTGATGAGCGCATTCATTGGGTAGACGATGAGGGCGCGGACACGTGGCTCGGCGGGCTCGTGGCGGAAGACATGATCGACGATCGGCAGGAGATAGGTTAGGCTCTTGCCCGAGCCGGTGCCGGTGCTGACGACATACGGCTCGCCGCGCTGGGCGATCGCCAGCGCCTCTTCCTGATGCCGGTAGAGCAGGAGGTTGTCGCCGAAGAACCGCGCGGTCTCACGGGCGATGACGCCGCGATGAGCGAGCTCGGTGAGGCGGGCGCCCTCCTCGTAGGCCGGATTGAGCTGGAGGACGGCGTCGGGCCACAACTCACCCTCGCGAAGTCTGTCGCGCACGAATTCCTCGATCCGCTCGTCGAGGATGTTGACGAAGCTCTCGACGTAGTCACGGTATTCGCTGACGACCTTCTCGCGCAGCGCAAAGACGTCAAACGGCATGTGGCCCCTCCTTGAAACCGTGCCAGTCATCATCCATCTTCAACGACCTGTGTGGATGCGATAGACACATTTGACACGTCGATCGACACGGCACCATGGCGTGCTCGCTTGGAGCGATCTCGTGACCCGAACACGCTCCTCATGCCCCGCCACGGCGATACTCCTCCGGGCCCAGCGTACGGAGCGACCAGCGCGCTGCGCGTCGCGTGCCCGAAAGGACGTTGAGACCGGGCCCCTTGAGCATCTGAAGATTATCGGGGAGCGTTCGTTCCGAGGCATCTCCTCACCGCCGTTGCCAGCGCCATGATCGCCGGCGACCTTCCCCAGCAGCACGCATACGTCCAATGGTAGCTGCGGCCTCCGCATCCCTTACCCCAACGCGGCGTCGCGTCAACGGCCACCGGCCGCGGCATCGTCCGCCTGCTCCGCCACGCGTTCGAGCGACGGCCCCAGCCGCTGGGCAGCATGATGCTCGCGCTGGTTGCGCACGTACGCGACCACCTCGGGCAGCGCACCTTCGCCGAGCGAGAGCACGCCGTGCTCCCCTTGCCAGGCAAAGGGAGTCACACGGGATCGTGGCGCATGGCTCAGCGCGTGCGCCGATGCGCCCTTCATCCGCCCAACGACCTCGCTGAGGGCAACGCTCGGCGGGATTGAAGCGGCAACATGGACGCTGTCGGGCATGACACCGACCGCATGCAGAATCGCCTTGAAGGAGGGTAACGTCGTCCGCACCGAGCGCACCACGATCCGCTCATCCTCCTCATCGAGGAGCGGCTCACGGCCGCGCGTGCTCCAGACGATGTGATAGAAGAGTCGCCAATAGGGCATCCTCGGGTCGTCTCCTTACGCCTCACCCGCGCACCATTGCGCGGGGCTGAAGCCCCCGCGCTCAGCCCAATAAGCCGGCTGAAGCCGGCTGGGTGGCGCAGGTTCTGTCTCATCGTAGCCCCCTGAAGGAGGCTTATCCGCGTGAGCGCGGTCTTGAGGCCCGCGCGACCCCATCCCGCGCGCTACCATCCCGCGCACCGCCAGCGACGGGTGCGGAGTGCATCGTTCGTGGCCGGCATCTTCCATCAGCCCCCTTCAGGCGGCTGACCCGCGTGAGCGCGAGTCTTGAGGCCCGCGCGCGAGGACAGGCGGGCTGCCCCGGTCACCGGGAGCCGCCGCACGCGCTTGAGGCCCCCGCGCGAGGAGAGGCGACTCTTGCCTCCCGCCTCCTCCGCGATCCCCGCGAACCGGTCGTAGGCTGCCAGGCACAGCCGCTTGGTTCGGTACTCGCCGAAGCGCTCCTCGTCCTTCCGGCGCACAATCGGGAAGGTGTCGAGGATGTAGGCGAAGTCCTCCCGGCTTAGGCCGTAGAGGTGGGCGTAGATCCCGTCCAGCTCCGCCCGGAGCTGCGCCCGCCGCTCCTCGTCCCAGCGGAAGGGGGGGCCGTCGTAGCCGCAGGCGCCGGCGAACGGCGCCAGGTCGTGGGCGGTGTAGACCAGCTCCAGCACGCGGGGCACGATCTCTTCCAGCAGCGCCGGGGTGTACGTCTCCGGCGGCAGGACGGGGAGCTGTTTGACGATACCGAACGAGAGGTGTGTCCCGCCCATCTTTTGACGAACAGCGTAGTCAAACGCTAGCGAATTGAAGTTGCCAAGCGCAGCAGCAACCAGGGAGCTTGCTGCTCTAAGGATAATGAGAGAAGCGGTATGACCCACACCCGCCCACGGCAGGAGTGAGAAGATCGCTGTGCGCTCGTTGGTCGCGTTCGTGATGTCGCGGAACCCCAGGAGCCAGCCGGGGTGCTCGGCGCGGCGGCAGCCCACTGCCCGCTCCACCTCGCGCTCGTCCACCCAGTAGCGCGGCAGCGGCACGAAGGCCGGATCCGCGTGCTCCGCGGGGGTGACCTCCCGCGTCCGGTCCTCCGTCGGGCCGCCTTCGTAGGTGGCGAAGCGGTGGTCGAACTGGTGGATCAGCTTCGCTTCATAGAGCGGCAGCCAGACCTCGCCGTGGCCGCGGAAGCGCCCGTCCGCGCCGAGGACGTAGCCGGCCTGCTCCAGCTCCGCCCGCGTCCGGAAGAGGTGGGAGTCGCTTGTCATGTTGAATAGGCCTTGCCGAAGCGCAACACCCCAGGGGTTGACCTCCGGCGGCCCCTCCCGCACCAGGACCGGCGCCGCATGGTAGATCCGCTTCGTGATCTCCGCGTCGCGGGCGGTGCGGAAGACCGGGCAGGTGCGGGTGTTCGGGTTGAGGAGGGCGATCTCCTTGGAAGTCAGCGTGAAGCGCCGCTCCGGCTCGCGCAGCTCCTCGGGCCGGAGCAAAAAGAATGCTGCCGCAAATGACCGCGCGTTGCCGGCTCCGGTCATCGTCACGAGGGAGAACTT
>JBHOQQ010000116.1:0-5482 GCA_042408955.1 Thermomicrobiales bacterium | reverse complement strand
GAGTTGCTGGCAGCGAAGCGGGAAGAGATCTTTCGCATCGCCGCCAAGCACGGTGCGCGGAATGTCCGTGGTGTTAACTTAGTGGTGCGCGCGAGGCAGGTGCAGCGCGCAACAGTGGTTGGCTAGCTGTCGGGCCGGGAGCCGCGTAGCCAGCGCCAGAGAGGCGCGCTTGCCGCCTTCTGGCCGGCAACACGCCGCTTGGAGAGCGCATCGGCGATGACGATCTGGAGTGCCGCGGCCAGGGGAATGGCGAGCAACGTTCCGATCGGACCGACGAGCTTGGTGCCGGCCACCACTGCAACAAAGACCGTCAGCGCCGACATGCCGAGCTCGCGTTGAGTCAGGCGGGGCACAACCACGGCATCGACGAAGCCCTGCCGCGCCAAGATAAAACCGGTGACCACGAGCGCTCGCTGCCACGAGACGGTGAGGGCAAGGAAGACCGCCGGCACACCACCGAGCCAGGCTCCCAGGATTGGGATTGGCTCGGTGAGTCCGGCCAGCAACCCGAGCAGCGGCCAGTACGGCAGCCGCAGGATAAAGAAAGCCAGCAGCGTCGCGACCGCGGCGATCGGGGCAAGGAGGAGCCGGCTGCGCAGCCAGCCGCCGATTGCCGCCTCGGTATCATTCCAGATCCGGTCCCATCGCTCCCGCGCATCCGGCGCGAGCGACTTTAGCGCGAGCTGGCGGAGCAGATCCTTCTCTAAAAGGTAGTAATAGGCGATCGCGAGGCAAGCTAATCCCGCGATGATCCCCTTGAGGATGCGCATAGCCGCACCGGCCGCTTGCCCACTGGAGGTTGCTGGCGCCTCAATGCGTCGTATGACTCGCTCAAGGAAATGGCGCCCTGGGCCACGAAGCAGCGCGTGCGGGCTGGTCGCCCAGGCAGCCTCGGTCTGACGGAGCCGGGCGGGCTCTTCCTCGCGGAAACGGGCAACTTCCCGTCCTGCGACGGGGGCCAGAGCGACGGATGGAACGATGAGCGCGGCAATCACCGCCAGATCAATCAGGAGAATCGCGAAGCGCCGCGGGATATGCCAGCGCTCCAGCGCGCGGACCGGGCGCTCGATCACCGTGGCATAGAGCATGGCTAGAAGCGCCAGGACGATGACCAGCCGGACCCGAACGGCAAGGTAGGTGATCACCAAGAGTAGCAGGAGGCCGGCTGGGCTCAGAGACCTTGAAGGAGGCTGGCTCGGAGTCGTTGCGGCAGGCGACCTTGCAGGGATCACGGAGCGCTCTCCCCGGCTGCGGCCATACACTCCCGCGCCTCGGCAACCCATGAGCGTCGCGGGTCGTGGGTGATCGGCGCAATCCCGTCATCGCAACGGGATAGCGCTACTCTAGCACCGCTGTGCTCCCGATTGCGAGAACGATCCGGTAGGCATTGTCTACGGATGGGCGTCTCTGCCTCATCCTCCTCCGGAGAATCAGAGGGAGGCGCAGCGACGGTGGCCAAGGCTCTCGTACCTCGCTCTCAGGAGGCCGCTATCGCGTTGCACTGACGGCCCACATGAGCACGCAAGGGACGCATCAGGATTTTGCGCCAGCGTTTCAGGACTCCTGGGTGAAATGATGTATGCTGAACGGCGGTATTATATGTGGAAACAACGTCATTAATCTTTGCGTGCCGCGCTATTATCAGCGCGAATCTTGCCACCATCCGGCTAATGGAGTCCGATGATGTCTCAAAACTCTGACACGGTCAGCATCGCTTTCGAGATGCTCCTGGAAGCCATTGATAAAGAGATTCGCGCCGTCATGGAACGAGGCATGCGCGCGTTCGAAGCGCACGATTTCCAGCAGGCGGCCGAGTCATCCCAGCGCGCAGATCTGCTTAAGCAATTTCGGGGGCGTGTCGAGACGATCAGCCAGGAGTGGAAGGCGATATCGCGCGGGCCGCAGAAACGAAGCTCCAAGAGCCGGCTGCCATCTGCTCGGACTGAAGAACCACGACGTTTACCGAAAGGTGTCCGCACTCCTGAGGAAGCGTATTACCTTCCCATCTTGCGCGTGCTCGATCAGATGGGTGGGAGCGGCAAAGCCACGGCCGTTCTGGACCAGATCTACCATCTCATGGGCTCACAACTCAACGCCGTTGATTTTGAGCCCCTGCCGAGCAATCCACGCGAGATTCGATGGCGCAATACCGCGCAGTGGGCGCGCAAGACATTGATCCAGCAGGGGCTCCTGAGCCCGAATTCTCCAATAGGAGTCTGGGAAATCACCGAGGCGGGGCGGGAATATCTGCGGCAGCACGGATCGGGCCACTCCGGCGGGGAGTCGTGATCGCGGTCGCCGCGCCCAGCGTCGTTTCTGCCTCTGGTACACTCCTCATGATTGCGGGCGCCGCGGGGTGATCGTCGTGCGCTGCCCCGCCCAGGAGAGGGAATTGCAACGATGACAGAAACAACGACCTGCGGCGCTGGAAACGGCTGCTGCGGGGGAGCATCGACGGTAGTTGGCAAAGCGTGTGCCTATCGCTCTCCAGACGAGGCGGTCGAGCTTTTGCGGGCCGATGCCGGCGACATCCAAGCAACGACCGTTACCCTCGACCGCTCCGGCGCGGAGAAGATTGATGCAGAGCGCGTGACCCTGGAACGCTCTGGCGCGCGGGAGATCGCGGCGCGCTCGGCCCAGCTTGACCGCTCTGGCGTGGCGTTGCTCAAGGCGGAGCACGCCGTGCTGCAGCGCGGCTCGGCCGTGGCGGTCATGGCAAGCGAGGCCCGACTGGTCCGAAGCAGGGCGGTGGCGGTGGTTGCGGGCAACACCACTGTCGAAGGCGACGTGCGCGCTCTGATTCACGTTGGCCCGGTCAGTGGCAACGGCACGGTACGGTCGCTCGTTGATCCCGCGGGAGCGATTGGCTTCGGTGCGGCGTTCGGGCTGGTCGTCCTGCTCTTTGGTGGGTTACTCCGCCGGCTCGCCGGACGCTAGAGGTCGGACGCGCTACAGAACGATCATTGGCCGTTGCGCCGCGACGGGGATGGGAGACATGGGCGCTGCCAAGCGACTGGCAACATTTCTCGAAGGTAGCATCATCGGTACGGCCGCAGGGGCGGTCGCTGGCTTGCTCCTTGCTCCAGAGAGTGGCCGGCAACTCCGCGCGTCACTTGAGGAGCGCCTGCGCCGGGCACGCCTTGCCGGCATCACGGCTCAGGCGGCAAAAGAAGAGGAGCTGATCCGCAAGTTTCGCGCCGAGGTGAACGATCCGGAAGCATTGCGCTCCGAGGAGGAGAGTATCCGCAATGAGGTGGCGGAAGCCGTCCAGGCGCTTGGCCTGAGTTTCACCGCGCCAGGCGCGTCCGCGGCTCAGGACGCTGGTTCCCGCCAGCCCGAGCGCTCTACCACCGGCGTGTAGCAGTCGCGATCTGCAACCAGTTTCCATGTCACGGCGTTCTCTTGCCGGTGACCCGCGAGAGCGCGCGACGCGCTCGCTTGAGAGACGCGGATCCGAGGACTCATCGCGCACCCGGCGCGCCGGGTGGTCGGGGAAAGGAAGCGGCCATGACCTCATTTCGCTCCCGGGCGGTCACGGCGTGGACCGTCGTGGGCATGCTGGCACTCATCGCGGGCATGATCGCTCCGCTGTCACGGCCGGCAGCGGCCCAGGACGACGAGCCCACGTATGGGGCAGTAACCTCCCAGCAGCTCATTGCCGCAGAGGTGCAGAGCGGCGCGTTGGACTATGGCGATTCACTCGTCTACCGCGCCTACGCCCTCTTTGGTGACCCTCGCCTGCCGGAAGCGTTCGCGGGCGCAGGCTCGCTTGGCGAGGATGTCTCGCTGTTTCATGAGATCTTGCGCGCGTGGGATACGCTGACCCCGGAGGAGCAAAACCAGCTCACGCCGTTCATCGTTCGCCCGACCGACGAGCGGAGTGTCTTTGCGCGCCGGGTGCGCCAGGGCATTCAACTGGAGGCTGGCGGGGCGGCAGGGGCAGCGAAGAAGGGATGCGTCAATGGTTGGGCGTCGGCGGGAAGCCAGGCGCACCCAGGGGCGTTCAAAGTTTGGGTCGCCTGCATTGGCAAGTACGAGGCAGATCTCAAGCGGGCGGTGGCGATTATCGACGAGTTTTGGCAGCCAGAGATTGATATCATGGGGCCGCCGAAACCGGATCTCGGGGGCGAAGCAGCCGGTGGTGATACCGCGCTTGACTTCTACTTCATCGAGGATGACGCAACGCAGCCGCCGCGGGCAGACGCTCCGTCCACGCTCGGAGAATCCACCCTGGCTGTCGCGATTCCCGCTGAGCCGTTCGAGGGCAAAAGTTCGAGCGGCTTCATGGTCGCGCGCCGCGCTCGCCTGAAGAGCGAGGGCGTCAAGCTTGATCTCGCCCACGAGTTCTTCCATATTCTCCAAAATGCGCACAACCAGGAAATCGCGTTTGGGTACCGCAGCGTACCCTATGGCCGGTTCGACATCCTTGATTATGTCGAATACTGGTTCGTTGAGGCGACTGCGGTCTGGATGGAATCGTACATGTACCGGGGCAAGATCAATCCAGACACGCTGGTTGGCGAGGTGTATGGCCGCTTCATCAACACCTTTCAATCGCAGCAGCCGATCTACTACTCCCCAGATCGTGCGAGCGCCGATTTTGGCCATATCTATGCGGCGTTTATCTGGTTCTACTTTGTCGAGCAGGAAGCCGGACCGGAAACGATCGCCCAAATGTGGCGCAATCTGGAGCAAGTCGAGCAGGATGACTGGTCTGGGGCCATGGCCGCGCTCGACGCTGCCTTCCCCTTCTCCGAGCATTTCCGCGAGTTCGCGGTGCGCAACCTCAACCTCAAGCTTGAGCCAGGCGATCCGATCTCCCCAAGCTACGCCGACCTGGACCCTGCCTTTCCCGAGGGCATCCGCCCGCCGCTGGTCGTCGGTGAAGGCTCGGACCGCCGCCTGCTGCCGACAGCGGCTGGCGAGCCTGACCGGATCGTCGGCGACACCATCCGGTCGCTCTCTGCGCATTACTACTACTTCGTTCCGACCGATGACGTCGCTCAGGTGACCCTTGATTTCCGCGGAATGACGCCAGGTGAGGCGATGGTCGTCGACCTGATTGTCAACATCGAGGGTAAGGGATGGGAGCGACGGCAGCTCGATCCAGCCCAGCCCATCACGTTCTGCAGGGCGAACCCGGCAGACAACATCACGGCCTTCTACCTCATCCTGAGCAATCATGACATCAATGAGGCTGTGTCGGTAACCGGCACCTTCACCGTGGGAGCAACTGCGAGAAGCTGCTGATCCAACATCGATCCTCTTGGCCGCTTTCGCTGTCTTTGCGGCAGGATAGGATCAGAGAATCATTCATTCCGATTGGAATGGAGCAAAGATCTGATTGCGCGAGATTTCAATGCTTCATGCCACTGGCTATAATGCGGGAGCACAGGCGTGCAACCGGACGAACCGCTGTGGCAGGGCGTAAGGATTGGTGACGTTGCTGGCACAGGGTGACCGCTGAGCGCCGGGGTCATCA
>JBHOQQ010000112.1:0-37838 GCA_042408955.1 Thermomicrobiales bacterium | reverse complement strand
GCCGCGCGGGGCAAGCTGCCCTCCGATACCTGGTGGCACACCATCGTCAGCCCGACCGGGAAGGAGAAGACTGGCTATCCGACGCAGAAGCCGCTGGGCATCCTTCGCCGCATCATTACTGCCTCGTCCCGTCCGGGCGATTTGGTCCTGGATTTCTTTGCCGGCAGCGGCACCACCGGGATCGCTGCGGCGGAGTTGGGCCGAGATTTCCTGCTCGTCGACAACAATGAGGAAGCGATGATCGTCATGGCCCGGCGCTTTGCCCTTATTCCCGGCGTCGAATTCGTCAATTTCGACCCTCGCCCATACCAGCCAGGCGCCGCCCCGTGCCGGAACGATGAGGCTTGATGCTTTACGGCTGAGTACAGTGTCAGCTCCGCCCGGCGGCTCCAGAGCCCGCGAATCATCCGGAACCGATCCGAAACGGACACTGCCTGGCTGGCACGCTCTTCCCAATCCAGGAAGGTTGCGATTACCCTTGCTGCATTGGTTCCCCGAACCGGTGGCAGGTGCAACGACGGCAACGATCAATCAGGCGTCAGCCTCAACCAGTGTGGAGAGCGTGCTGATCGCGACGAAGATACGCCTGCCGCACACCGGCGCGGTTGTGCCGCGGCCACGCCTGATGGAGCGACTCGAAGCGGCGCTCGCCCGCCCACTGACCCTGGTCGCGGCCCCCGCCGGTTCCGGGAAGACGACGTTGCTGGCGACCTGGGCAGCGGCCACGACGCGCGCCGTTGCCTGGGTCTCGCTCGATGTGACCGACCACGATCCGGCCCGCTTCCTATCCGGTGTGGCAGCAGCGTTCGATGTCGCGGGTCTGGGCACCGGTGAGCATGTGCTCCGCCTGCTGACCGCGAGCTATCCCGCCGGGCCAGTCGCTGTCCTAACGACGCTCGCGAACGAGGTAGTCGTCCGCAGTACCGAGTGGGCGCTCGTGCTCGACGATTACCGTCTGATCGAAGAGCCGGCGATTCACGAGGGCATCGCCTATCTGGTTGCCCATTTGCCGGCCACCCTGCGCATCATTCTCTCGTGCCGGGGCGATCCTCCGCTGCCGCTGGCCGGCTTGCGCGCGCGTAACCAGCTCAGCGAGCTCCGGGTCGCCGACCTGCGATTTTCGACCGCGGAAGCAGCCGCGCTCCTCACCGGCCTGGCCGGTGCCGACGTGCCGGAGGCTGAGATCATCGCGCTGACCGAACGCCTGGAGGGGTGGGCCGCTGGCCTTGTGCTGGCAGGTTTCGCTCGGTGCAGGCGAACGAGCGCCACCGCTGACGCCACCATGCTGTCGGGCGAGCACCGGTACATCATGGACTATTTTGTGGACGAGATCCTGTCGCGGCTCGATCCGCACATCGAGCACTTCCTCCTACGCACGTCTATCCTGGATCGCCTGACTGCGTCCCTCTGCGATGCACTGCTCGATGACACCAGCAGCCAGGCGATGCTTGAACAGTTGGAGCGCGCCAATCTCTTCACCTTCGCGCTCGACGATCAGCGCCAGTGGTTCCGGTATCATCATCTCTTCGCTGATGTCCTGCGCCACCGCCTTGCCCAGCGCGAGCCAGAACGGATGCCCAATCTCCACCGGCGGGCGGCCGAATGGCACCTAGTCCACGGCAACGATGCGGTGGCCGCCGTGCGTCATCTCCTCGCCGTCCCTGACCCGGAACGTGCCGCCGCGATAATCGAGCTTCATGCTCCGGCGTTGCTCGCCCGCGGGGAGGCCCGAACGCTGCGCGACTGGATCGAGGCGTTACCGGAGGCGACGGTGCGGGAGCATCCGTGGCTTTGCCTGCGCCACGCCTGGGCGCTCGCGCATGCCGGCCTGCCGGACGCGGCAGAGGTGCGCCTGCGCGGCGTGGAACGCTGGCTGGCCAGCGCGGCTGGTGCCCGGATGCTCCGCTGCTCCTCGGTGAGCTAGTCACCTTGCGCTCTCGCCTGGCCGTGATTCGCAACGAGCCGGAGCTGACGATCGAGCTTGCCCAGCAGGCACTGGCAATCCTGCCCGCGGACGATGCGCCCAACCGGGCCAGCCTCGGTCTGAACCTTGGTGGCGCCTACAGCGCGATTGGCGATCTCGATGCCGCGAATCGCGCCTACGATGACGTGATTGCCCTCGGGCCAGCGGCCGGACCACTCGCTGCCGCACTCGCGCTGCGCTATCGGGCCGACTTGGAGGTCGTGCGTGGCCGCCTTCATTCTGCGGCTCGCCTCTACCGCGAGGCGACCGGCTCCGTGTTTGCGCAGGGAGGGAGCGATCTGCCCGCCAAGGGGATTATCTGTGAGGGCTTGGCCGACCTCGCTTACCACCAGAACGATCTCGTCATCGCTGAGGAGCAGGCGCGGGAAGCGATCGCGCTAGGCGAGCGCGGCGGGGAGGTGGTCAAGATTGCTGTCCCGGCGTTGATCACACTGACCAAGGTGCGCCAGGCGCACGGCGACAGCGATGGAGCGATGCAAGCCATCGAGCGCGCGATCGTGTTGGGTTATGGACCGGGACCCGCCTCCTGGCAGGCTCGTCTGTGGTTATGTCAAGTCAATGTCCGGGCAGCATCGGACTGGACACGTTCCTCCGGACGGGATCCGGCCGGAGCCGTGGATGTCCGCGGCGAGCATGAGCCTGGGACACTCGCGCGTGTGCTGCTTGCGGAAGGGCGTTTAGAGGCAGCAATGTTGCTTGCGGCTCGCTTGGTCGAGCAGGCGGAGCGCCTGGGCCGCCTCGGGTGGGTGATCGAGTTCCTCATCGTGCTCGCGCATACTCAGCAGGCGGCCGGCGACGCTGGCGCGGGCACTCACCATTGCCTGCGACGAAGGGTTTCGTCCGCTTGTTTGTGGACGAGGGGCCACCACTCGTGCCAGTCCTTACCCGCGCCCGTGGCCGGTTGCGGCGCGGCGACGACAGGGACCGGAGAGCCGCCGCCTTCGCGAGCACGATCCTCGCCGCGATCACCGCCGAGTCCCAGAATGGGACTGTGGAAGGTCGCCCAACCCCGGCCGTCTCCCTAGCAGAGCCGCTGAGCGAGCGCGAGCAAGAAGTCCTCCACCTGCTGGCCGCGGGCCGGTCCAATCAGGAGATTGCAGATGCCCTCTACGTCACGGTCGGCACGGTTAAGACGCACACGCACCGCATTTACGCCAAGCTTGGCTCACGCGGCCGTACCGAGCAGCTTGCCCGCGGGCGGGAGGCAGGGCTGCTGCCATAGAACGGCTTCTTGCCGAGATACACTGACGCGGCTCATCTTGTCCTTGATAGCATTCCAGGTGGTCTCGCTCCAGTGACGTGCTGCCACTGTGGCGTCACCCGTCCAGCCTGATGAGTTGATCATCGCCACGTGACATGACCTCCCGATGATTATACCGAGCATCGCGGCGCCCGGTTATCCCGTTCGCGTAGCGCGGGAGTGCACAGCGAGGAATGACGGGAAACGCACGAGATTCCTCAGCTCCGCCTCAGCATGACGGGCGGGTGGTGGGCACTATCCTCGACTGGGTGCGGCGTGCCATGCACCGTGTGATCGCGAGTGCGGTGAGGGAGCTCTAGTCGTCTCGCTGGCTGGGTATGGGCGGCGTTGCTCAACGCTGCGGCCGAGCATCTTGCGCTGTCAACCCATACGCTGCCTTGTCAACCGCAAATCGTTCTCTTGCTAGACGTGCTCTCCTGCCCCACCACCTGGGCTGAAAGCACCGCCGGAATCGCGGCGATCGCGGGCGGCGTGCCCGCGTGGCAGAACGATGCGCTGAGAGAAGAAACGATGCTCCCGTACATTGCTCGTGATGCCGAGCGAGCGACGCGAGTGACCTGGAACTGGCTGCTCCGCGAGCGTTGTCCGTTCAACCGGCAGGCAGCCAGAGCCCGAGCGGGACGACACGACGATGACGACGAGCCACGGCACCCTGGCGGGCTGACTTTCGCGCTGCGCGCCTTGGCACGACTAGCAGGAGCCGCACGACGGGCGACTCCTGCCCGCGCACGCCCGGCGCCCTCGTGAACAGCGCAGGCGGCGCGACATGCGCACGGCCGGTCGAACTCCCACCGAGCAGCAGGCCCGGTGACCCGCTGGGATAGTACTATCCCGCATCAGCGAGCGATCCCAGCGGGTAGCCGGCTGTGAAAGCACGGGAGAGGTGGGCAGCATGGGGCAGATCACCGGAGCGGCGTATGTCAACGGCACCTATTGCGCGGCCGAGGATGCGCGGATTTCCATATTTGACAGTGGGTTTATTGGCGGCGTGGCCGTGTTCGACACCCTCGCCTGCTGGCATGGCAAGGTGTTCAAGCTTTCGGCCCACCGGCAACGGTTCGAGCGCTCGGCCCACGCGGCGATGATCCCCCTGCGCGTGCAGGGAGCGGAGCTAGAGCAGATTGTCATCGAGACGACGCGTCGCAGCGGCTTCCGCGATGCCTATGTCCAGATGATTGCCACGCGCGGGCTGCGCCCGTCACCAAGCGCGCCATCCGCCGGTGAGCCGACTCTGATCGTCTACGCGATCCCGTATGTCTGGATCGTGCCACGCGAGAAGATCACGACGGGCATCTCGGTGCTGATTCCATCGGTCCGGCAATGGCCCGCCTCGGTGATTGACGCCAAGATCAAGAATTTCAACCGCCTTCATGGCTATCTCGCCCGGATCGAGGCCGAGCTCGCGGGTGCTGATGACATCGTGTTCCTGGACGATCGCGGCATGCTGACGGAGAGCCGGGGCGCGAACGTCTTTCTCATCCGGGATGGACGCCTGTACACGCCGTTGACCGGCATCTTGGAGGGTATCACGCGGGAGACGGTGTTTGAGATCGCGGCGGAGATGGATCTCCCGGCGGCAGAGCGCGATCTGACAGCGTACGATCTGTACGTCGCGGATGAGGCGTTCCTCTGTACCACGGCAGGAGGCATTATTCCCATCGTCCGCGTGGATGGCCGGCAAGTCGGCACCGGTCAGCCCGGCCCGATTACCCAGCGCATTGCCGACCGATACTGGGCACGCCACGAGGAGGGACCGGACGTGACACCAGTCTGGTCGAAATGACGAAACAACGATGTGAGGAAGTTCTATTTACGGTGTGCGGAACTGGGCGCGCCCGACATCTCACCGACCCAGCGAATCCATCGAAAAGTCATGCGTGTAGCGTTCCAAAAGCGCTCGTCGGCGGTCCACAGCTCGCAGTGCTCGCGCTCAGCCAGCGCCAGATAATGGGTGTCATAGGTGGCCGTCCTACCAAGCGCAACCGCCAATTCAAGGGCACGGATGGAAATCGCGGGCTCTGCATCCCTGAGCGTGATGGCTAGGTGGATGCTCTGGATGCCAAGTTGAGCGTCGGCCAGGCTTAAATCGCCTCGCAATAAGCGCTTGTAAAACACATTGGCGACCTCGCATGAAAACCAGCTAGGAGCGATTCTCTTAACTGACCGCTGTTCCCACTGGGCAAGCAAGGCCAGCGCCTCATGATGCCACACCTCATTCAATATCCATTTCACCGCCAAGCTGGCATCAACTACGACGAGATTGGTACGCAATGGCAGATCACCGGACGTTTCCTGAGTCATGAAAGCTCAGTCAATCGCTCGTGGCGCGCTAACTCAAGCAGGTCTAGAGAATCCTTGTGAAACTCGCGGCCTCGCATAATGGCTTGAGTTACGCGCTGGAAATACTCAACGAGCGACTCCGTCGCCCCGCGTGGCGCCACCTGCTCGGAGCGCTCGAGGAGTGCCGCTGCGACAGCCTCTGGCTCCCGTACGATCCGGTAAATCACCCCCTCTTGCTCAAGGAGCAGTGGCTCAGAGGCCGCCTCTTCAAGGACTTGTGAGAGCGTCACATCCTTTGTGACATGAATAATCTTCACATTGGCTACCATGAATTATTTACTCCCGCACTGTTGTTAGAAATCGCGGTATCACTGTACCAGAAGGTACACCGTCAGCATGAAGGTCGCGCAACATGATCGCGCTATGGCAGCGACGGTTCTTCGATCAACCAGGAGCGGACAGCCGAGGGCGTCACTTGCCCGGCAAGGAGCAGACGAAACCGCCCTGGCCGGTCGCTTGCTGGCACGGCCTCGATCCACCGTCCCAGGAGCTCGCGCCCCGCGTGGTAGGTGAAAATGTACGCGCGCCACAAGGGATTCTTGATAAACCGTAAACTCTGCCGCGCTTCTTGCTCGCTCTTCAGGCCATAGTGCTGGAGGTAGGACAACACCTCCGTCTCGGGCTTGCCCTCGGCATGAAGGAGGAGCGCGGCGTTGGCCGCCACTGGGCGCAGGGCTGTCCGCGCCCGGGCAATCCGTGCCTCACGCTCGGGATCTCCTCGCAAGCCGGCCAGCGGGTAGAGATGCTCAGCTTGCCACTGAGCGCCTGAATCTCCAGGGAAGATGATGGATTCGGCAAGTGTAGCGATTCCTTCGGAAATGACGCATTGCGGCGTGTTGATCAACTGGATGGCGTGCTCTCCGAAACCTTGTTCCCGGTACAATAGCCATTCCTTCAGACTGTGCTCCGTGTGGTGGCCTGGATAGGCTTCGTGGGTGATCAGCGCGGTCAGCTCGTGTGCATGGATCGGCAGATCGGTGTTGATCTCGACGCGAGACTGATAGTTGCCCAGATACCAGTTGTACCCGCTCCAGGGTTTGTCGGAGACAAAGGTAAAGGCGACGGACTCCTCGGGCGGCAGCTCGACGAAGCCCTGAGTCCGTGCCCGCGTCTCCGCCGCGATGTGGTCAATCAGCACGCGAGCGATCTCCACCGGCACAATGTATCCGGCCCGCCAGGCGAGCAGGCGCTCACGAACATCCCCCTGCCCAGGCAGGAGTTCATCGAGCTCGGCAATCGCCCCGTCAAAGACCGCCTCCGGCGTCTTATCCGGCTCGATATCGAACAGCCCGCGCACTTCGTCCCGGTAGTCAAGCATCTCGCCGCAGAGCTTGCGGCAGATCGTGATCATCGCCCGGAATTGCGCGCTGAGGAATGCCTTGCGCGTCTCAAGCAGCTCTGCGGTTGCCACCGCGCTCGCGAGGAAGTGCGCTTGCTCCAGCAAGGCTTGCGGCGAGGCGACAGGGCCTTGCTGGGCTGACACCCGAAGCTCAGGTGGGCCGAAGTAGGCGTCTACAAAGCCGGGAACATGCCGGTCGATTGCCAGCGCCAGCGTCACATAGGCTTGGGAAAGCGCGTCCATCTGCAACCAATCTCGTGGGGAAGCACAGGATCAAGGGGCGATGGTTCGCTACGAGATGCCCGTCCTGCCTCCCGGGCGTCATCATCACCGGCCGGACTTCCACCAGTGCACGCCGTGGAAATCTGCCGGTGCAATCGTACCCGGTTCGCTGGTCATCTCGCGAGATCGGCTGGAGAAACGCGAGGGGCAGACCCACTGGTCCGCCCCCGCCGCTCACTGAGCCTGACCGGCCACAGCCGGCTAGTACACCTCGAGGTAGCGCTCTCGCTCCCATTGCGAGACGTGGCGGCGGAACTCGCCCCACTCAGTGCGTTGCGCCTCAAGCAGGCGCTCAAAGATGTGATCGCCCAGCGCCTCGCGCACCACCTCGTCCTTTTCCATCTCGTCGGCGGCCTCGCCGAGCGTGGCTGGCAGCGTCGGGATGTTGCGCCGCTTCAGATCCTCGTCCGTGAAGTGGTACAGATTCTCCTCGACCGGCTCGGGCAGCGGCAGGTTGCGCTCGATGCCGTCGATGCCGCAGGCGAGCATCACTGCGAACGCTAGGTACGGGTTGCAGGAGGGATCCGGGCAGCGCAGCTCGATCCGGGTGGCCGCTGTGTGGCCGCCGCGGATGGCCGGTACGCGAATCAGCGCCGAGCGGTTTGTCCGCGCCCAGGAGACATAGACCGGCGCCTCAAAGCCAGGCACGAGCCGGCGGTACGAGTTGACCAGCGGGGCGATGACCGCGCACATGCCGCGCGCGTGATAGAGCTGCCCAGCGATCACCTTCTTCGCAACGTCGGACAAGCCATACGGATCGCTCTCATCCACGAAGGCGTTCTTGCCGGTGTCAATGAACGCGAAGCTCTGGTGGGTGTGCATGCCGGAGCCGTTGATGCCTTCCAGTGGCTTCGGCATGAAGGTCGCATGCAGCCCGTGCTTCTGGGCAATCGCCTTCAAGACATACTTGAACGTGACTGCCCGGTCGGCCGTCGCGATGGCATCACCATATTGAAAATCGATCTCGTGCTGGCCGATGGCGACCTCGTGGTGGCTGGCCTCGACTTCGATACCCATCTGATCCAACGCCAGCACCATATCTTTCCGCACGGTGTAGGCCAGATCCGTGGAGTAATCGAAGTAGCCGCCGCGGTCGTGCGGGAGCGGCGCGATCTGGTCCCCTTCCTTAGCGAATAGGAAGAACTCAAGCTCTGGCCCCGTCTTGTAGAGATAGCCGAGCTTGGCGAGGCGCTCCAGCTGCCGGTAGAGCACACCGCGCGGGTCACCAGGGAAGGGATCGCCATTGGGATTGTGCACCCAGCAGATCACCCGGGCCGTCGGAAATTCCTGGCGTGTCCACGGGGTGACCGCGAAGGTGGACAGGTCGGGCATCAGGAACATGTCGGACTCGGCGATCCGGGTAAACCCGGCGATCGAGGAGCCGTCGATCCATTGCCCGCCATCAATCACATGCTCAAAGATCGCGGCGGGGATCGTCACGCTTTTGACGATTCCCATGACATCGGTAAATTGAAGATCGATGAACTGAATACCCTCCGCTTCGACCCGGCTGAGGATTTCCTCTTTGCTTGGCATCGGACCCAGAATCGTTTCCCGGCTCACCTCTTGCAGAACCATCCGTTCTCTCCCCTGGCTTTGCTTGTGTCCCGGCGCGATCTACCGCGCCGTTACGAAAAAACCGCCCCAGACATGGTGCGACTCGCGGGCCGGGCGCCTGCGGCCGGCGAGTCGCAATGATACTGGACGTTGCCCCACGCTGGGTTAGACATCGAAATAGAGATAGAACTCGTAGGGCGTGGGCCGGAGATTGATCGGCTCAAGCTCATTGGTGCGCTTGTGCGTGATCCAGGTGTCGATCACATCCTCGGTAAAGACCCCGCCTTCCAGCAAGAATTCGTGATCGCGCTCAAGCGCGCAGAGGGCTTCGTCAAGCGAGCCCGGCGTGCTCTTGATGCGCGCGAGCTCCTCGGCGCTAGCCTCGTACACATCGAAATCAGCCGGCTCACCCGGATCGATCCGCTTCTTGACCCCGTCCAAGCCGGCCATCAACAACGCGGCAAAGCAGAGATACGGATTGGCCGACGTATCCGGGCAGCGAAACTCGATGCGCTTGGATTTCTCGCTCTTGGAATAGACCGGGATCCGCACTGCCGCTGAGCGGTTGCGCTGCGAATACACCAGGTTTACGGGAGCTTCGAAACCTGGCACCAGGCGGCGGTAGGAATTGACCGTCGGCGCCGCGAGCGCCAGCAGCGCCGGGCCGTGATACAACAGCCCCCCGATATAGTATTTGGCAAACTCGCTCAAGCCGGCGTACCCGTTCGGATCGTACATGCAGTTCCGGCCGTTGCTCCAAACCGACTGGTGGACATGCATGCCGTTGCCGTTGTCGCCGTAAATCGGCTTCGGCATAAATGTCGCCACCTTGCCGTGCTTGCGAGCGACATTGCGCACGACATACTTGTAGGTCATCACGTTGTCGCCCATCCGCGTCAACGGCGCGAAGCGCATGTCAATTTCACACTGCCCGGCGGTGCCGACCTCATGGTGATGAACTTCGACGGGCACCCCCATCGCTTCCAGCGTCAACACCATTTCGGAGCGGATATCCATGAGCGTGTCATGCGGTGGCACTGGGAAATATCCGCTCTTGGGGCGAATTTTGTACCCCAGGTTCGGCCCCTCATCCGAGCCGGTATTCCAGAACCCTTCGCTGGAGTCGATCTCGTAGAATGCGCCACGGTGGTTAGCGTCGTAGCGCACGTTGTCGAAGACGAAGAATTCGCACTCCGGACCGAAATAGGCGACGTCGCCAAAGCCTGCCTTTTTCAGGTGCTCTTCCGCTCGCTGGGCAACGCCACGAGGATCGCGGCTGTAGCGCTTGCCGGTGACCGGGTCGTACACATCGCAGATGACCGCGAGCGTCGGGACGGAAAGAAACGGGTCGACCACCGCGGTTTCCGGGTCCGGCAAGAGGATCATGTCGGACTCGTTGATGGTTTGGAAGCCACGGATTGAGGAGCCGTCGAATCCGACCCCTTCGGCAAACGTTTCCTCGGTCACATCCTTGATGGAGTTCGAGCTATGCTGCCAGGTGCCGAAGAGATCGACAAAGCGGAAGTCAACGATTTGCACTCCCGCCTCTTTCGCCATAGCCAGGACATCGGCTGGTGTCTTTGCCATCGTTGCGCGTCCTTCCTCACTCCACACCAATTGCCGATCGACTCCCGACGACCCCGCATCATGCCTATCGCACAACGCGCGGGGCATACCCCGCGCACACCAACACCCGGCGATCGCGCTAGCTCGCCTCAACCACCAGGTCCCCGTGGGCATGCCGCGGCGCCAACCCCGGTGGGAACCTTACGCGGTGCATCTCAGCGCGTCATCGTGCGAAAAAGCCGACAATCACGCTGGAAGATGTGCAACATACACAAAATGCGGAGAGTGATGCGGCACGGATCACTGCTGGCGACGCGTGGGGCCCTGCGGCATGAGCGCTCCCAGGTGATGGCTGCCACGCACTGGTAATCGTGTGCGGGCTGGCGTCGCTCCGGCGGCTGGCAAGAGGCCGGCGATGGTGCTGGCGGGCACTGGCCGCTCAAAATAGTAGCCTTGCCCGTAGTCGCAGCCTGCCGACCGCGCCCAGCAAGCCTGGTCGGTCGTCTCGATCCCCTCCGCGGTCACAACGACTCCAAGCTGATGGGCCAAATCGACAATGCCAGCAACGACCGTGCGGTTGACCTCGCTGGTGCCGAGATCAGCGATAAAGCTCCGGTCGAGCTTCAACATCTGCGGGTTCAGTGCTTGCAGGTGCGCGAGAGAGGAACTGCCGGCGCCAAAGTCATCCATGGCGATGCGCACACCCAGCGTCCGCAGCGCGCGCAACGTGAGTCCCATGCTGATCAATTCTTCGGCCAGGACACGCTCGCTAACCTCCAGTTGCAATCGGTCGGGCTCAATACCCGTCTCGCTCAGAACGTGCGCGACCGAGTCGAGAAAGCCTGGATCGGCGAACTGGCGACCGGCGACATTGACGTTCAGGTACGGAGGGACGATAAGGCCGGTGCCCTGCCACGCCTGAAGATCACGGCACGCTTGAGCCAGCACCCATCTGCCTAGCGGGATGATCAGGCCAGTGTCCTCCGCCAGGGTCATGAACTGGCCAGGAGAGAGTAGGCCTCGCGAAGGATGCTCCCAGCGAACCAGTGCTTCGAGCGCGACGATTGCACCGGACTCCAGATCGACGATCGGCTGATAGAGCAGGCGCAGTTCGTCGTGATCGAGCGCAGAGTGAAGGTCTGTTTCAAGCTGAATTCTCGTCACCGCGGCGCGGTGCATCTCCTGGTCGAAGATGGCCAAGGTTCCTCGCCCATTGGCCTTCGCCCGGTACATGGCCATATCGGCGTTGCGGAGCAAATCGGCGGCCCGGATGGCGCCGCGCGGGCTGATAGCGATGCCGATGCTGGCAGAAGGGATGATTTCCTGGCGATCGATACGCACCGGCCGGTGGATCGCCCGCAGCAGCCTCTCTGCGATCTGGCGCGCCTCGCTGAGGCCATGCAGACCTTCGAGCAAGATGGTGAACTCGTCACCACCCAGCCGAGCGATCGTGTCGTCGCCGCGCGCGGCCGCCTGCAACCGGCGGCCGATCTCGATCAGCAGCGCATCGCCGGCGTTGTGCCCGAGGCTATCGTTGATTAGCTTGAACCGGTCGAGGTCGCAAAGGAGAAGCGCGACAGTGGTGTGGTCTCGGGCGGCGCGGCTCAGGGCGTGTTCCAGCCGGTCGAGAAAGAGCGCCCGGTTCGGCAAGTCAGTGAGGGGATCGCGCAGTGCCAGCCTTGTCAGCTTTGCCTCCAGCGATTTGCGCTCGCTGAGATCAACGGCAACACCGACGAAGCCACGGAACGTTCCGCCGTCAACTACCGGCGTGATCGCCAGGTGGATGGGCATACTCGCGCCGCAGCGGCGCTTGAAGCTAAGCTCCCCTTCCCAGCCTTTCCGTAGTCGCAAGTGCTCCAGAATCTCCAGCTGCACGGCAGGATCGGTGGCTTCCAGGACAAGCTCTCGCAAGTGGCGGCCGATGGCGTCTTGCCGCGCCCAGCCATAGAGCTTTTCAGCATAGGCATTCCAGTGGCTCACGATGCCTGACGGGTCCGTGGCGACCACGGCCGCTGTCGCCTGGTCCAACAAGAGCGCTTGGAATCGCAGCTCCTCTTCCATGCGCTTGCGGGCAGTGATGTCAACGAACATCGCCTGCGTTCCCCAGACGCGCCCATCCTCGTGTTTTTCCGGCATGACGTGCACGAGGGTCTCCACAACGCGGCCGTCGCGCGTCACCAGCTGTCGCTCGGCCGGCGCAAACCGGCCTTCGAGCGCGCGCTGATAGCCGCCGCGATCAAGTAATTCCGCTTGAGAAGCCGGCGTGTAAAAATCGACGAAGGAGCGCCCGAGCGTCTCCTCGCGGGTATAGCCCAGGGTTTGGAGAAATGCCTGATTGCAATCCACGATCACGGGCAGGCCGCCGTCATTCCGCGTGACGACATACATGATGGGAGCGTGATCGAAGAGTTCCCGGTACCGGCGTTCAGCCCATTCCTGCGCTTGCTGCGCACGCACATGCGCGGTGATATCGCGCAGGATCACGGTGCCACGCCAGGCATCGCCCGCTCTAGATTGCACCAGCGAAGCATCCATCAAGAACTCTTCGCCATTGGCGCGCAGGCCCCAGAGTGGATGCCGCTTGCTCATGTGCCGGGTCGGCTCGCCACTTTCGATGAAACGCGCAATGTGCGCGCGATGGGCTTCGCGGAAGCGCTCTGGGATCAGGAGATCAAGCGGCTTCCCCACGATTTCCTGGGCTGTCCAGCCGAACACCTGCTCAGCAGACCGGTTGATGTTGACGATGCACTGACTGGCATCAATGGAGATGATCGCGTTCGGTGAGAGCTCGATGACACTGGCAAGGTAGTGGTCCCGCTGGCTTTGCTCGTTCTGTGCTCGCTGCCTGGCAACGACTCCGCCGACGAGGTGGGCAAGCACGTCCAATGCGCCGAGATGTGCCAGGCTGAAGGCGATGTCTTGCCGTGCGATGATGCAAATCGCGCCAGCGACGTCCCCCTCTGGCAAGAAGACCGGAGCGCCAGCAAAGGCACGGAGAGTCGAGGCGGAAGGCACGATGTCTTCAGGAACCCAGGAGGGCACCTGCTGGCCGCTGAGGGCGAGCGCCTCCTGACGCTCCATGATGATGCGGCCGAGGGTTCCCACGGCCGCGCGCTCAGTCTCCGTCAGAGCATCGTCATTGCCACTCACCAGACGGAAGTCCGGCGGGCTCGTCCCGGCGACGATCAGCGCAGCGATCTCACCACCGAGCAGCTTTCGCGCTTGATCCAACAAAGCGTCGATCGCGCTGCCACGCACTGATGATGCGTGCCGAACGATGCGCGCCAGCGCGCAGCAGAGATCGTGCGCCAGGGCACCAGAGTTGTCCATCTCGCCTCCCGGGACGGTGCGGTGGCGTGCCGGCACGGCCATCATGATGAGCGCGCGAGCGAGATGCAATAGGACAAAACGGTGATCTTTAGCACAGCTTGATGAGCCAAATTTCCCTATTGAGCGAGGTTGATGTTATCTTCGGCGAAAGTGGCCGGCACTGGAGCCGTGTGCTCTGTGTTGCCCGCAGTCCTAACGCCAAGCCAGGTTGCCTGGATCGAGATAGGCCGATCGTCCTCGTTCAACCTCATACCTCTGTCCTGGAGTGGCACGGCGTCTCCGCTGATGAGATTGCGTATTGTTGGCATGGGCACATTGGCGTGAGCCGGCATCCGGCTGGCGCGGCCCGCTTGCCGGCATCTTGTTGGGATCGCATGCAGCCTGCCGTGGATCAGAAGCTATCGCCGGAGCGACCGCGAGGCTCCGTGCTCGTTGCGGATGACGAGGAGCAGATCCGCCGGCTTGTCTCAATCGCCCTCCGCCGTGCTGGATACGAGGTCACGCTCGCGGCTGATGGCGATGAAGCCCTTGAACGCATCGCTGAAGCAACACCAGACCTCGTAGTCTCCGATGTCATGATGCCGGAGATGGACGGCTTCACCTTGCTCGCGAAGCTCCGTGCCGATCCGGCCACGCGCGCCATACCGGTGATTCTGCTGACCGCCAAGGGCTCCCTGGAGGACCGGGTCACAGGGCTGTCGCTTGGAGCGGATGATTACCTGCCCAAGCCGTTCGAGATGGCCGAGCTGCTGGCGCGGGTCCGGGCGAAGATCGAGCGTCCGCCCGTTCCCAGCGACGAGCTGCCCAGGGACCGCCAGACGCGCCTGCTCTCTGAGCGCTCGCTGCTCAATGCGCTCGGGCGGGAAGTCGAGCGGGCCAGTCGCAGTGGCCGGACTGGCGTCTTGGCCTTTCTGACGCTTGATGAGCTTCCGCGCATCCGCCAACGTCTCGGAACCCGCGCCGATGCGGCGGTCGCAAAGCAGATTGCCTCCCTCCTGTTGAGCGAGGCGGGCGCACTCGACGTCGTCGCGCGCGACCATGAGGGCAGATTCGCCATGCTGATTCCGGAAATTTCGCCGGAGGCAGCGCAGAAGCGGCTCGAACTCCTCGCTCAGCGCATCGTGCAAGCGACGTTCACGGCAGCCGGAGAGCAGGTGCGCCTCACGCCCGTGATCGGCTTTACAACCTTCGACGGTGAGACAAACCCGGCTGGCGTGCGCGAGCAGGCGCTGATCGCCCTGGCGATCGCCGAGATTCGGCTCGATCTTCAGCCGGTGCGCTATGAGCCAAAGCTCAGCGCGATCGTGGCGAGTCACCGTGCCGGCTCTATCCGCCGCGCTGCCCGCTGGCCCAAGCGCGAGGCGTTGCGGACGCCAATACAGGTCGTCTTTACCTATCTGCTTGGCATGGGTGTTCCCTTGCTCGCGTACTTCACTTTCTCCGGTCGCGGCATCGACGTGGCGCAGCAGATGTACTGCGTGGTAGTCGCCGGCCTGCTCGTCACGTCCTTCTTCATCTGGATTGAGGGCTTCGAAGCCCTTCGGCCCACGGAGATTCCCGCTCAGCCGGGAGCTCCGTATCCGCCAGCAACCGCGATCATTGCCGCCTACCTCCCCAATGAAGCTGCAACGATCGCTGAAACCATTGAGGCGTTTCTGCGCATCGAGTATCCCGGCCCGCTGCAGATCATCCTTGCCTATAACACTCCACGAGATTTGCCGGTCGAGGCGCGCCTGCGGGAGATTGCTCAACGCGACCCCCGTTTCCTGCCACTACGTGTCCGTCAGAGCACCTCCAAAGCGCAAAACGTGAATGCCGCGTTGGCCGAAGCGACCGGAGAGTTTGTCGGCATCTTCGACGCCGATCACCATCCGGCGCCCGACTCCTTTGAGCGCGCTTGGCGCTGGCTTTCCAACGGGTACGACGTGGTGCAAGGGCATTGCGTCATCCGCAATGGCGCGGAGTCGTGGGTATCCAAGACGGTGGCGGTTGAGTTCGAGGCCATCTACGCGGTTAGTCATCCTGGCCGGGCGCGGTTGCACGGCTTTGGCATTTTTGGCGGTTCCAACGGCTATTGGAAAACGGAGGTGTTGCGGCGCATCCGCATGCACGGGTTCATGCTGACCGAGGATATTGATTCGTCGCTGCGCGTCATCGAATCGGGAGGGAAGATTGCGTGTGACCCCCAGTTGATCTCGCGCGAGCTCGCGTCGGTCACGTTCCGCGCGCTTTGGAACCAGCGGATGCGCTGGGCGCAGGGTTGGTTTCAAGTGTCGCTCAAGCATCTCTGGCGTGGTGTGCGGTCGCCACATCTCACGCTGCGCCAGAAGCTCGGCCTGGCTTATTTGCTGGGCTGGCGCGAGATCTATCCGTGGCTTTCATTTCAAATCTTTCCGATCATCGCCTTTTGGGCCTGGGAGAAAGGAGGGCTCGATCAGCTCGACTGGCTGATTCCAATCTTCGTGCTCACGACGCTGTTCACCCTCAGTGCCGGGCCTGGCCAAACTCTTTTCGCCTATCTTCTCGCTGTACCGGAGATTCGTCAGCATCGCTGGTGGTTCTGGCGCTTTCTCCTCATCTCGGTGCTTGCGTACACCGAGCTCAAGAACCTCATTGCCCGGGTGGCCCAGCATAAGGAGGTGATGCGCGAGCGCCAGTGGAAGGTCACGCCGCGAGCAGCCACCGCGGAGGCGGAGCAGGCGTCATGACGCGCCAAGGGCAGGCAGTGGTCAAATCCCAAGCGGCTGACTTCCAGCGGGAGCCGGTGGTTGCAGCCAGCGTTGAACCGCCACGCACCCACGGGCGATATGAGGAGCTCGAAGCGTACCGGGGCATCGCCTCGTTGCTGATCGTTGTGTTCCACGCCTACCAATTCTCTCGCCAGGGCGCGGGATTGATGCGCTACGTCTACGAGGGCACGCCGCTGCACGTCGTATTCCACAATCTGGAAGCAGCGGTAGCATGGTTTTTCGTGCTGTCTGGATTCCTCGTCTTTCTGCCATTTGCGCGGGCAGCCATCGAGCAGACGCGGAGCGAATCCGCGCGGGGGTTCCTCATACGCCGGGCTATCCGCATTCTGCCCACCTACTACATCGCGATCTTGACCGTCTGGTCCTGGCGCTATGCTGGCATTCCTGGGCAATGGACCGATCTGATCGAGCATCTCACGTTTACCCACATCTTCGACCGCCGGTACATCTTCTGGACGATTGGGCCAGCCTGGTCGCTCGCGGTCGAAGTGCTCTTCTATGCCTTTGTTGCGATCCTGGGCCCAGCGCTCTTTCGCCTCTGCCGACGCTGGCCGGATGCGAAGGCGCGCGTGCTGGTCACGACCGGTGTGGTCACGAGCCTCGCCCTGGTCAGCATCGCCTACAAAGCCTGGGCGCGATGGATCGCAGCGATTCCGGAGGCAAATACACCGGTGTACTTTGGACCGCTGGCGAAGCTCGATACCCTCGCCATCGGCATGCTCTTGTCGGTAGCAGCCGTGGCGATCCGGCAGCCGATTGTGCGGGGCGTATCGGCGGCTATGGTTGGCATTGGTGGCGTGGCCGTCATGGCGGTCTCGTTCGTGCTGCGCGATCATAGCGAGGCCATCGGACTCTATTTCCATACGCTTAACGGTCTCGGCTTTGTGCTCATCCTTGCCGCGACGGTGCTTGGCCCGCGAGATTCGGCCTGGTCGCGATTGCTCGCGCGGCCGGCGCTCACCTGGATCGGCATCGTTTCCTACAGCGTCTACCTCTGGCACGAGCCAATCATGATCGAGCTTGCCAAGCATGACTGGCTCCTGAGCACGCGGCCGGAGGCATTCCCAGTAAACGCCGTGCTCTTGTGCCTGCTCTCGCTTCTCGCTGGGACGCTGAGCTATGTTGCCATTGAACGGCCGACGATGAATCTGCGATATCTCTTCACCCGTGAGGGCCGCTTGGTTGAGCGGTATCCGGCTGAACCCAGGAGGCAGCGCCCGATTTGAAAGCTGACGAGCAACCGAATCTCACCGGGAGGACCGGCGCTGGCGATGGAGTCTCTAACGTGCATTCCCCAGGGCAGCGCCCGTCACTCGCACATGGCTATTTGCACACCCTTTCGCGCCTCGCCGGACGAAGCTTTGCCTCGACCGAGGAAGCGATTCGTGCCACGCTCCGCCTGATCACGCAAAACCTCGGCATGCGCACGAGCTTGCTCACCCGCGTCGTTGCTGATGAAGGGCGCGCCGAGGTGATCGCGGTAGAGAGTGAGCCCGGAGGGTGTGGAGCGTTTCCCTCGTCGCTGGAGCTATCGGACCGGGAGCGCCGTTGGATTGCAGGCAGTGTCCTCCCGAAGCCGGTGGTAGTGATGGATACGCGGGCTGAGCCACGCCCGGTGGCACCGGTCGCCTGCATGGGGAGCATGCCCGCGCGCAGTTATCTCTCCGTGCCGATCGTGCTCTCGGATGGTTCGTTGTACGGCTTCCTTTGCGCTCTGGATCCGGAGCCTCGTCACCTCGAAGCGGCGCAGGAGGACCTGCTCGTGATTCTGGCGCGTCTGCTGGCGACGCAAATCGAGCGCGATCAGGAATTGGCGCGCCGCCAGCGCATAGAGGAGGCTCTGCGTGTCAGCGAGGCTCGCTTCCGCGCAATCGTGCAGCACGCCTCCGACGTCATCGTGGTCTACGCGGCCGATGGATCCATCCTGTACTTGAGTCCGTCAATCGAGCGAGCGCTTGGGTATACGCCGGAAGACGTCATCGCGTCCCAAGGCGAGGGGCTTGTTCACCCGGAGGATGCCGGTCGCCGGGCGGCGATCTTCCAAGAGGTCGCGCAACGGCCCGGCCTGAGCGGACCATACGAGCTGCGCTATCGTCACCGAAACGGGGAGATCCGCTGGTTCGAAATCCTTGCCAACAACTGTCTTGATGATCCGGCGGTGGAGGGCATTGTCGTGTATGCACGAGACATCACGGAGCGCAAGCGCGTGGAAGCGGAGGCCGCGGCAGCGTTGGAGGCGCAGCGCGCGGCGAATGCGGAGCTGGAGCGGCTCAATCGCATCAAGAGTGAGTTCATTGCAGTGGTTAGTCATGAGTTTCGCACGCCACTGACAGGCATCCTCGGGTTTGCCGAGCTCCTGGCAGAAGGGGATTTCTCCCCGGAGGAAGTGCGTGAATTCGCCGAGGAGATTCGGACGAGCGCGCGCAGGCTGACGCGCCTGATTAACGATTTGCTGGATCTTGAGCGGATGCAATCGGGCCGGATCACCATGCACTTCGAGCCCGTCGATCTCAACACGCTCATCGCGGAGGTAGCAGAATCGTTTCGCATGGCGTCGGACAAGCACCGCATCGTCCTGGAACTCGATCCCGCTGTGCCCATGATCCGCGGAGACCGGGACCGGCTCGTTCAGGTACTGACGAATCTGCTGTCGAATGCCATCAAGTATTCGCCTTCCGGTGGGATGATCCGCATTATCAGCGAGCGAGTTGGCACGGAAGTTCGAGTAGGTGTGCAAGATCACGGAATCGGCATACCACGCGAGGCGCTCGAAAAGATCTTCGAGCCGTATTTCCGGGCTGGCGGCCGTGAGGCGCGTGGCGTCGAAGGGGCCGGGCTTGGCTTAGCCATTGCCCGCCAGATTGTGCAGTTCCACGGGGGCCGCATTTGGGCGGAAAGTATCCCTGGCCATGGCTCTACTTTCTGGCTCACGCTGCCCATCCCTGCCGATATCTCCGAGACCGCGGCGCAGTAGCGTGGACCGGGCGCCATCAGGACAGTGCCATCACCCGCTCGACGTCACTGAGCCACTCCTGAATATCAGGTGGCAGAGCATCCTCGCCGATGATCGTGGCAAGTTCCCGGATCCAGTGGTACGACGCCTCGTAGAGAACGGCGTATCCGCGCCGGTCATATGAGCGAAGGGCAGTATCGACGGGCTGGCCGCTGGCATAGGCCGCACGCTGGTCCGCCAGCCAGGCGATCGCACGGTCGTAGCGCTCCAGCAGGGCGTTGAAGCGGTCCAGATTGATCCGGATCTCGCTTGGGCGAGCCTCGGCGAGCCAGCGCTGCTGGAATTCCTCGATGAGCGCTGGCAACTTCGCTCGATGCTGCCGCATCGCTTCTAAACATGCGTCAAGCTTGGCGAGGGCCTCGGGTTGTGGGGCCTGGTGTGTTGCCAGATTACGCAGCGTCGTGCGGATGGCGCGAGTCGTTTCTACCTTGTCGCAGGCGAATTGCACCAGCATCGCGGTGAAGCCAAGATCGTGCCGGATCTGATGGTTGTGGATCGCGCCGAGGAGCGGGCCGAGCGCCGCGGCCGCATCCCTCGCCGTTCCAACGGTGCTGGGGTCAGCGATCTGCCACAATTTGCCAGCTAGCGGCTCTTCAAAGAGAACCATCGCGGTGTTCCAGGTTGTAAGCCAGGCGGGTGCACTCTGCATTGCCGCGCCGAGTCGCCTCAAGGCAG
This sequence comes from Thermomicrobiales bacterium, assembly GCA_042408955.1. Taxonomy (GTDB): domain Bacteria; phylum Chloroflexota; class Chloroflexia; order Thermomicrobiales; family UBA6265; genus CALGSZ01. The sequence goes on along the minus strand of JBHOQQ010000112.1, from coordinate 17,741 downwards.
CTACAACCTGGCCGGTGGAATCACCAAGAAACAGCGTGCCAAATGCGGCATCGAAGCCGGCGCTGGTCGTCCGGCCACCCGTCCAGGCTACCTCGGCGCCCCAGAGGATTGGGTACCAGGAGTGCGAATACGGCTGGTAATGCCCATCGTCTCCCCAGTCAGTGAGCAGCATGCCCTGGGCGCCGGCTTCGATTCCCTGGCTGACGTAATCACGGATGTTGGCGATGGCGTTCTCCAGCCGGGGAAAGAGCGTGGTCCAGCTTGACGTGCCCGGACAGACGAAGAATGGGCGGCCGGCGGCCGAGAGCGCGTCGAGCGTGGCATAGCGTGGCCGCGCCTCATACCACCAGTCAAGAAACCGGATATCGTCGGGCAGCTCTCCGATGAGCTGCGGATGGTGCTTCACCATGTCAGCCCAGATCATGATGTTCCGGCCGTGCTTTGCCGCCAATGCGTGCAGCCGCTTCACGTGGCGAAGGTAGACGCGGCCGACGCCGATCTCCGTGGTCAGCGCCGCCGATTGGCCCCTCCCCAGGTCCCAGGGCTCGTCGGCCCCGATGTTCAGCCAGCGGGAGCTGAAGGGAGCAAGGAAATCCTCGTACAGCTCATCGAAGAGGGCGAACGTTTCCTCGTTGGCGGTGGCAAACGACCATCGCCAGGGCGTCTCCGCGAGGTGCGCATACCGTGGCAAATTCAGCAGCCGCCGGTGGTGGCCGAGCGATTGTAAATTCGGCACGAGCTCGATGTGATGCGCGCGGCAGAGCGCGTCGAGCCGCATGATCTCCTCGGATGTTAGTGGATCGGCCCCTGCGCTGATCTCGGGATGGCGTGGAAAGCGAAAGGTATGCTCGACGTACAGTTGGAGGTGGTTGTACTTGAAGTGGGCAAGGGTCTGCACCAAACGCGTCAAGGTCCGAAGCGTTGGCACTTTGCCCCGGCTCACATCGAGCATAAAACCACGCACGGGCAGCGCTGGCCGGTCAACGATCGTCATTCCTGGTAGCTGGCGGCCCCGCTGCGCCACAAGCTGGATCAACGTCTGGACGCCATAAAACAATCCCGCGTCCCCGCCGCCAGAGATGGCGATGCCCTCTGCGCTCACCAGGAGTCTGCAGCCCTGTGGTCCTACGTCATCAGGTGGCCCGAGCCGGCCGGGAGCTGGCGCTCCGGAGCCGTTTCTCGCAACAACGAGAGCGGTGACACCGCTGCCCGAGATCGTCATGTTGGGAACAATTTCCAGCCGCAACCCGGTCTGCCGCGCGATGGCTGCCTGAAGCGCTTGCGCGCTGTGCAGGGTGGCCGTGGATACTGGCGCCGCAATCCCGATGCTGCAACCAGCATCGAGGCTGAAAGCATCGCCTTCGAGCTGAAGGCGCGCTGGTTGTGGAAGAAACATGACGTGAGCCGTCACCGTTGTCGCTCCGTTCCTTGCTTCAGACAAGCGCCACCAGCGCTGAAGCGCCGCGCCATGGTCCGGGCACAGGGCAGCCTAGCACACGTGCATCGCCAGGCCAGTGGACAGCCTGATTTTGCCGTTCTGGCTCAGCCTGGCAAGACACTGACGATGCGGACCGCTATGCTTTGCATCCGTTGGTTCGCGGCCGGAGTACGAGCGCATCGGGGATGGAGGAGGAAGGAGCATGGTGCTAGCCCGGTTCCTGCCGCGCGATGAGCGCTTTTTCAATCTGTTTAGCGATGCGGCGCGCAACGCGACCGAGGTAGCGGCTCTGCTCGCGGAGGTGCTGACCGACCCGCCGGAAGTCGAGCGGAAGGTCCGGCGGTTGCGCGACCTTGAGCACCGCGGGGATGAGCTCACGCACCAGATCTTCAACGCCCTCAATAGCACCTTTGTGACCCCGCTCGACCGCGAAGATATCCAGGCGCTTGCCGCCGAGATCGATGACTTCGTTGATGACGTTGAAGAGGTCGGACGGCGCTGGTGGCTGTTCGGCGGTGGCCGCGCGCCGGCGTCGGCAGAGCTGCTGTCGCGCATCATTCGTGAGCAGGCGGAGATTCTGGCTCAGGCTATGCCCTTGCTCGAGGATGGCCGGCGCTCGGCGGAGCTACAGCGGCATATCGTTGAAATACACCGCCTGGAAAATGAGGCAGACGACGCGCTGGACCAGGCGCTGGGTGTGCAATTTGCGGGTGTCACCGATATCCCATCGCTGATTCTCGCGATTCGCTGGGGCGAACTTCATCACCTGCTTGAGGATGCAACAGACCGGGCGGAAGATATCGCCAACACGCTCGAAGGGATCATGCTGAAGCATGGTTGATTCATCGTTCGCGCTGCTGGTTCTGGTCGTCGTTCTCGGCCTGGCGTTCGATTTCATCAACGGCTTTCACGACACGGCCAACGCGATCGCAACATCGGTGGCGACGCGCGTCCTCACGCCGGGACGGGCCGTGATGATGGCGGCTGTGCTCAATGTCGTCGGGGCACTCTCCGGGACGGCAGTGGCCGGGACGGTCGGCAAGGGAATCGTTCCGCCCGAGGCGGCGACCCAGGAGCTCGTGGTCGCGGCACTCATTTCGGCGATTGTCTGGGATCTCGTCACCTGGTGGTTTGGCATCCCATCGAGCTCAAGCCACGCCCTCGTCTTCTCGATCGTCGGCGCGGGGGTCGCCGAAGCGGGTTGGGACACCATTCAGTTCGCGGGCGTGCGGAAGGTACTAGAAGGGCTGGTCTTTTCGCCGCTCATTGGCTTCGCCGGGGCGCTGCTGCTTCTCTTCGGGTTGCTCTGGTTGTTTGGGCGGGCCCGGCCCCGGCTCGTTGGGAATCTATTCGGCCGGCTCCAGCTCATTTCGGCTGCCTATATGGCGTTCAGCCACGGCAGCAACGACGCGCAGAAGACAATGGGCGTCATTACGATGTCGCTCGCGACCTACTATGGGTGGACGGGCGTTGAGTGGGGCGTCCCACTGTGGGTGATACTGGCTGCGGCGTTCGCCATGGGGATGGGGACGGCGATCGGCGGCTGGCGCATCGTGCGAACCATGGGCTTGAAAGTGGTCGAGCTGCGGCCGATTGACGGGTTTGCCGCGGAGACGGCAGCAGCAACGGTCATTGAGACGGCAAGCCGGTTGGGGATTCCCGTTTCCACGACGCATGTCATATCCTCGGCCATCCTCGGCGTTGGCGCCACGAAACGGCTGTCGGCGGTGCGGTGGGGGATTGCCGGACGGATCGTCTCCGCCTGGGTCGTGACCATCCCCGCCTGCGTGATCTTCGGCTGGATCGCCTTCCGCATCGTCGATCTGATCCCTGGTATGGTCTAGGGCAAGGACTGGCGGATTCGCTTGTCGCCTGGTTGGGCGGCCCCCTGCCGTGCTGGGGAGACGGTCGGCTCGCCGTCGCTCCGCTCACTCGTTCCCCAGAATGCCTCGTCCAACTGGCGCTCCAGACGAGACAGCGTCTCCCGCATCTCATCGTCGCTGTCCCGCGACTCCGGGCTTCCTTTGAAGATTAGTAACGAGGTGAGCGCCAACATCGTGAAGAGTTGGAGGAATTCGCTCTGCCAGTTCTCGAACGTCGCTTCCGCCAAACTCCAGACGTAGCCATCGTGACCGAAGACGGGCGCCGGTTGGTTGTGCTCGCGCTGCTCAGCCTGAAACTCTCGCCAGATGTAGAGCGGCGCTCCTGCCGGCGGGTCGTTCCTCGTCGTTGACGACCTGATCTCGACCGGCGGCACGATCGCCGGAGCATCGAATCGCTGCTGGACCCCAGCGCCAACCCGGAGATCGTCGTGACCGGCACCGTGCCGCCACCTGCCTGGGAGCGACCGCCGGTGTGCGTCGCCTCGGTCGCGCCGCCTGCGATCAGGGCGCCAGCGAGCCCGATCCTGCGGCCGAAGCCGCGAGCATCGCCTTCGGCAAGCGGATCGCGGCGGTCGCGCCGCCGATAAGCCACATCGCGGCGCCAGCGCTGACGACCGGCACCACGCCGACGAGGTCTATCGCCGCCCCGCCGATTCCGAGTCCGATCAGGGTCGCCACTGCTTCGACCGTGTTTAGCGCCCCAAAGACTCGTCCTCGGAACTCATCCGTCGTCAGCGCCTGGAGCAGGCCCGTGCCGGCGGCGTTCATCGCGACGACCGGAAAACCGGCCAGGACCATGAAGCACGCCGCCAGCGCGATTGCCGTTCGGCCGGGCGAGGCGACCGTTCCGGCGTTCGCGACACCGAGGTCGGTGAGCCCGAGCCCGATCATGCCGCCTGCGAAGAGGAGGCGAGGCGCGAGCTTCGTCCCGGCGCGGGCGACCAGCGCGCCGGCTACCAGCCCGCCGACCGCTTGCGCCGACATCAGCACTCCCGCGCCGCTCGCTCCGCCATCGAGGACATCCAGAACCAGCGGCGCGAAGCCGACGCCGAACGTGCCTTCCCCAACCATCCCGATGCCGAGCGCGACGAGAATCGCGCCGATAGCGCGGTTCTGGCGGATCAGCCGCAGCCCATCTCGCCACTCCCCGGCCATCCGCGCGAAGCCCGGCGCGGCTGCCGCGTGGGAGCCGGATGGCTCCGGCCGGGAGCGGGCGCGGATCGCCAGGATCAGGACCGCCGAGACGACGAACGTCGCCGCGTCGGCGACCGCCACCGCCGGCAGCCCACCCCAGGCGTAGAGCACGCCGCCGGCCGCCGGGCCACCGAGCCGCCCGAGGTTGTCGTTGAGGGCATTGAGCGCGTTCGCGGTCACGAGCCGCTCTTCGCCGACCAGGCGCGGCAAGAGCGCAGCCTCGGCCGGCCCGAAGAAGAGGGCTAGGGTGCCGGTCGTCGCTCGTACGGCATAGAGGATCCAGAGGAGATCGACCGAGGTGACGGCCAGCAAGGGGAGGAGTGCGAGCGCGCGCAGCAGATCGGCGACGATCAGCACCCGCTTGCGATCCCAGCGATCGACGAAGACGCCGGCCACCGAGCCGAGCAGGACGCGGGGGAGAAGCGAGGCGGCGAACACGCCACCGGTCGCGACAGCGGAGCCGGTCAGTTCGTAGGCATGGAGCGGGAGAGCGACGATCAGAGCGTAGTCGCCGGCGACCGACACCAAGCCCGCTACCCACAATAGCGCAAAGTCGCGGTGGCGCAGTGTCGCCAGCACCGTTTCCCCTGCCACCCCACCGGCGAAAGACGCCGGTTATCTGCGGAAGAGACCGTGCGTCGAGCGAGGCCGCACCGTGACGGTTATGCCATGTTGCGGCGCGCTGCCCAGGCACAAGTGCATCTGGCGCATCGCTACGTCTGTCCTTCCTGCCTGCCTATCCACCGCTGGATGAAGGCCGCCGCTGCTGTCCGTCCGTCGAAGCGTACCGGGTAGCGCTCCTCGCCCCAGTGTAACCGCGGCGGCCCGAGAATCTCTATCGTGAGGCCGAGCCGGCGATAGAGACGGATCATGGCGGCGGAGTTGATACCGATCCAGACGGACAGCTCACGCGGCCGGATTTCACGCCAGATCGCGCCGAGCAGTCCGAGGAGGATGCGGTGCTCCGCGTCGCTCTGGCTGGTAGCGACAACCATGCGGTCGACATTCGCCGCCTCGCCGGCCGGCTCGATTGTGAGGTCGAACGCCGCCTCCGTCGGCAGCCGCAGTCCCGGCGCTGGGAAGACAATCCGCCCGGTGGCGACGAGCTGGTCGCCTTCCCAGCCGCCAAGATGCACCGCCACATCATCGTATGCGTCGCGCTCACATCCGTCCGGAAATGCTGCTGGGTTGGCCCAGCCGCGGCGCAGCACCGCCTCGAAGCGCAGCCGGAACAGCGCGTCACGTTCTTCATCGGTTATGGCGACCGCGAAACGGGCCGGCTTTGCCGCAGCGAGCAGCCACGTGGCGATGACGTCGAGCCGGTCGAGATCGGATCCTGCTGATTCCATGCTATCCTCCGCGCTGCCGGTTTGCCTCGACATGCTGGCTGCGGATCAGCGATCCGGCAGATATGCGACTCGGCGGGTCGCCGCCATTCGAGCTGGTCCAACGCGGGCGTCAAGGCAAGCGTTCGCGTTCACACCATGTGGGCGAGCCCGCGTTGCGCGCTGCTTTCGCCGGTAATATCGCCACACGCGACGTAGACGCCGATCTCCTCGGATGATTTGGGGACATTGATAGCTAACGGCTCGCTGGTCAACTCTTCCAGGCTAACCTCGACGACCGTGACACTCTGGCCCTCGGCGTCGATCGGCGTCAGCGGAAAGGCAGGATTCGGATCGAGGGTATTGCCCGTGCCGGCATGGATGTGTGATCAATCCGTGCCAGCTCCTGGTCAATGGCGGCGTATTGCCCGTGCCGGCATGGATGTGTGCCGGGTGCCTGCCGGTCGCGCCGGTCACGGCGATCGTCACCTCCGTCTCGCCGTTGGCCTCACGCAGCGTCGCCGTCCCCGAGATGCCCGAATCGTTGAGCTCGCCGAGATCGACCGTGACCGCAGCTGTCGTCTCAGGCGGCTCCGCGGCCGGTGTCGCTTCACCCTGAGGCGCGACAGCCGGGAGCGTTGTCACCGCGTACCCGGCGATCGCGAGGACGGCGCGCGGCTCCGTTGGTTCGAGCCGGACACCAACCCCGCTCAAGGAAACCCGATACGTGCTGTCCGGTGCCCCAATTTGGTAGCGCCTGCCATCGAGGTCGAACGGCGTCACAGCTGTTAGCGTGAGGTCACCTCCGCCGTCGGTCACCCCTGTGTCTGGTGCGACGGTGCCGAGGACATTGCGGATGGAGATTCGTGCCTCGCTAACCGCCGTGCCGCTAAAGAAGGACTCCGGCGCGTCGAACGAAGCACCAGCTGCGAGATTGACAGAGAACTGCACGGATCCCCCGGCGGTGATGACGAACAACCGATTATCAACAATGGCGCGGGAGGTCAGCTCGGCTGAGCCGAAGAGTGTGAAACGGGCGGTCGTCTCGTTCCAGTTGGCAGGATCGGGATTGGTAAACAGCTCGGCCGGCGCGAGTCCGGCGATCCGTGTAAAGTAGCCATAGATCGTGAACGCGGTGCCACGTTGCTCGATCTTTCCGACAAATTCGAACGCGTTCCCGTTATTGAGTGAGATGCCGATTGTTTCCACTTCCCCTGCGGGAATTCCCGGGGTTGCGGCTTCGCCTGGCGTTGGCCCCTCGCTCGGGGTAGCCTCAGGCTCCACGGACGCGGTCACAACGATGGTTGCCGTCATGCGGGAATGGAGCGCACAGTGGTAGGTATAGGTGCCAGGCTCATCGAAGGTGAAGCGAAAGCTCGCTCCGGGAGCGAGCGTGCCTGAGTCGAAGGTACCAGCCGCGTCGGTGACCGTGTGGGGAACTCCGTCGGTGTTCGTCCAGGCGACCGTTGTGCCGACGGGAATCTCGATCGTGTTAGGCGAGAAGGCGAAATTCTCGATGACAATGGCGAGCTCTTGAGCATGCGCGGGAGCCGGACGGGCAAGGGACATAAAGAGCGCAGTGATGAGGAGCAGCGAAGCGAAAGCGAACAAGGGTCGCATGAATCCTCCTTTGCTACCGTCCGGAACCGCAGCGAGAGCCGCGGCGAGACCATCGTTACATACCGTCGCGGCGAGCACATCCGTATTTCTGCCGATTTTCCAAACGGTTTCCGGTAGCAGGGATGGGTGATGAGGGTGGGAGGCGGTCGCTTCGCACTGGATTATGGGGCCGCTGCCGGGTTCAGCGCGTCTCCTCTCACGGCGAACTGCTGGACGCGGGAATCGCCGGCGTGGCCGGGGGATCCGCCGTGCGAACTGCGGGGGCAAGTGCCGCGATGACACCGCCGAGCGCTGCGACAATGCTCAATGCCCAGCGCAGCGTGATGCCCTCGGCTGCCAGCCCAATCAATGGCGGGCCAGCCAGAAAACCGGTGTAGCCTACAGCGGTGACGGTTGCCAAGGCCTGGCCTGTTGCAACGTTGCCGGTGCGAGCCGCCGCACTGAGCAGGACGGGAAACAGGCAGGATAGCCCTGCGCCGACGCTCGCGAAGCCGATCAGCGCCGCGGCTGGATGGGCAGTGACCACGGCCAGACCAAGCCCGACCGCCACGACCAAGCCGCCGCCGCGAATCAGGCGCTCCGGCCCGAGTCGAGTGATCAGCCGGTCGCCAGTCAGACGGCCGAGCGCCATCGCCCCGGAAAAGGCAGCATAGCCGGCTGCCGCGAATCCCGCGCTCGTCTCCAGCGTGTTGCGCAGGTAGACGGCGCTCCAATCGGCCATGGCTCCTTCCCCGAGCAGCACGCAAAACGCGATCATGCCGAGCCAGAGCAAGCCACGCGTTGGCCGGGTGAAGGCCGGCCCCCTACTCGCTTCGGGTTCAACAGGCAGCACCCATCGCGCAGCGGTGATCGCGGCGAGCCCCAGCGCCAGGGCTGCGCCACTCAGATGCGTCACGGTGCCAGCGCCCAGACTCAGGATCGGGATGGCCAGTCCGGCGCTGAGGAGTCCGCCGAGGCTGAAGGCCGCGTGGAACGACGCCATGATCGGGCGCCGATACAGGCGCTCGATTTCGACGGCTTGCGCATTCATCGCCACATCGAGGGTGCCATTCGCAATGCCCAAGAGCGCCAGCGCCAGCGCCAGCAGGGCGATGTTCGGGGCCAGGCCAGGTAAGGGCAGTGTCACGCAGAGGGCCAGCGCGGCCGCGCGGGTCACCGTCGCGCTGCCGAAGCGAGCGAGCAGCCAGCCACAACTGATCATCGAGAGGAGCGCGCCAGCCGGAACGCCCAGCAGGGCGGCGCCAAGGGCTCCGTCGCTGAGCTCTAGCTTCCGCTGCACCGCTGGAATATGGGGAAACCACGATGACAATGCAGCGCCGTTGACGGCAAAGATGGTGACAACTGCCCGGCGGGCAGCGCGAGGCGGAGTAGTCATTCGCGGTTCTTGACTCGTACCAATGGCGCAGGCTTCCTTTGCATCTCGAGTCTAGTTCTCCACCTCGCCGGACGTGGTCTCCATGCGGAATAATGACCGAGATGCCCTCGTGGGACCAGATCAGACGGGCCCCACGGCAGCGAGTGACGATGACAGCTACCGCGCCTTGGCCAGCGCATCTCGCCGGTGGAGCGCAAGGGGCGCCGCCCTGGCTCGACATGAACTCCAGCCGTGACCGCATCCAACGCATTTACGACCGGCTCGCTCCGGACTACGATCGCGTTGTCGGCCGGGGGGAGCGGCTCCTGCTGGGAGATTTCCGCCAGGCGTTCGGCGCGGCGCTGCGTGGCGATACGCTGGAAGTTGCGATCGGCAGCGGACTCAATTTGCCGTACTACACGCCGGCTGTGCGGCGCGCGGTTGGCATCGATGTCTCGCTCGGCATGCTGCGCGAGGCGCGCGAGCGCGCGGCCGCGCTGGGCTTGCCGATCGTCCTCATCCAGATGGACGCTCAGCAGCTTGGGTTTCGGGACAACAGCTTCGATACGGTCGCAATCTCACTCGCCCTTTGCACCGTGCCCGATCCTGTTGCCGCGCTGCGCGAGGCAGCCAGGGTTTGCCGCCCTGAAGGAAGGATCGTGTTGCTGGAGCATGTGCGCTCGCCATTTTGGCCTATTGCCCTGCTCCAACGGCTATGGGCACCAATTCAGGAGCGCACGCTAGGCTGTCATTTGCTAAGAACCACGATCGATACTGCCAGGGGGCTAGGATTTACGGTCGAATCAGAGCGCGATCGTCTCTTCGGCGTCTTTCGCCTCGCAATCGCACGGCCTCCCAATCTGAAGTAGCATTGTGCGCAGAAAGAGCAATGTCGCGTACGAGCGATTGGGAGGAGACGGTGACGGAGCAACGGCACAATCGAGGAGGAATCCTGGGCTCAACGAACCAGGCGCGCAGCTACCCCAAGCCACCGCCGGCACCTGGCGCAACCGAGTCGCCCCAGCATCCGGGCCAGGTGCCGGATCGCTCCACCGTACCAGGGTTCCATATGCCGCGCGTCCCACCCGCGCGAGGCAGCGTACTGCGCCCCCTGATCGAGTATGGGACGGCGCAAGCGCTGCTCCGTGCGCTCCCCCGGCCGGACGAAGAGGCCGAGCCAGAAGAGTTCGAGCAAGTGACGGCTTCGTTCGAAGAGGTGCGCAAGGCGTACCCATGGCAAGTGCCTCCGCTGGAGCCCACGCCCTACTTCGCGCTCGATCAAGGCGTCTCTCCTGTTCCGCCGGCATTGCCCGGCGATGGCCAAGTTGCGCAGTTACCTACGGAAACCGCGCAGGCGTGATCCAGGAGAGACGCCCTGCTCGTGTGCTTCCTCTGCCCGGTGGCTGGGCGCCAGCGGGATCTGGCGACGTGACGGAGACGCTGCGGGAGCAGTCGGGTACAATTCGCCGGAACCTGGCGGGTCACCCGCTCGGCTGGAGTTGCGCTCTGCGAAACGGCAGAGTGAGAATTGAAACGGAATAGACCATGGCAACGACGCGGAGTTCAGCAAAGAAACGTCGCGCTGATGGGGCCGATGACGCGAATCCGGATGGTGTACCTGTACTCGAGCGCCGTGACACCGAGAAGCTCGTCGGCCACTACCGGCAGATGGTGATCATCCGCCTGTTTGAGGAGGCGTCGCAACGCGCGTTCCGGCAAGGGAAGATTGGCGGCTATCTCCACGTCTATATCGGCCAGGAAGCGGTGGCGACCGGCTTTCTCGATGCGCACCGCAAGGGAGATAAGGTCATCACCGCGTACCGCGATCACGCCCACGCACTGCTCCTCGGCAGCACTCCGCGCCAGGTCATGGCCGAGCTCTTCGGCAAGGCGACGGGGCTGGTCAAGGGCAAAGGCGGCTCGATGCACCTCTTCAATGTCGCCAACGACTTCATGGGAGGCTTTGGCATCGTTGGTGGCCACATTCCCCTCGGTGTCGGCATGGCCTACGCGCTGAAATACCAGGGCACGGACAGCATCGTCCAGCTCTATCTCGGCGATGGCGCCATCAACAACGGCGCCTTCCATGAGGCAGCGAACCTCTCGGGGCTGTGGGGCCGGGATGGCATGAACCCCTGCCTGTTTATTGTCGAAAACAATCAGTACGGCATGGGCACAAGTGTCGAGCGCGCAACGGCGATGACCGACCTCGCCCGGAAATTTGACTCGTATGGCATCGAGCACGAAAAGGTTGACGGCATGGATCTCGAAGCCGTCATCGAGTGTGCGCATCGCGTGACTGCTCGGGTGCGCGAGACAGGGAAACCCTACGCGGTCGAGGCGATTACGTACCGAATCGCTCCTCATGGTGCGGCAGACTTCCTCGAGCGCTACCGCACGAAGGAGGAAGTGCGGAAATGGCGCGAGCGTGATCCGATCGGCTTGCTTGAACACAAGTTGGTCGAGTACGGAGTGAGCGAGGATCAACTCGAAGCCATCCGCGCCGAGGCGAAGGAGATCGTCGAGGACGCAGTCCGGTTTGCCGACGAAAGCCCCGAGCCGCCGCTCGAAGAGCTCTATACCGATGTCTATGCAGAGGAGTAGCCACAAGCAGATAGCCAAGAGCCGATAGAAAGCAGCTCCAGTATCGGACTGAGACACACCGGAGCAGCTCAAAGCGTGTTTCCCCAACAACCAACCGGCTATGTGCTATCGGCTACCGGCGAATAGAAAGGACAGCTATGCCGGTCATGACCTATCGGGAAGCACTCCGATCCGCCATGGCGGAGGAAATGGAGCGTGATGAGTCGATTGTCCTCCTCGGGGAGGATATTGGGCTCTACGGCGGCACGCACCTCGTCACCGACGGTCTGCTCGAGCGCTTCGGGCCAAAGCGCGTCATCGACACGCCGATCTCCGAAGGCGGCTTTACCGGCGCCGCGATTGGCATGGCTATGCTCGGCATGCGCCCCATCGTCGAAATGATGACATGGAATTTCTCGTTTCAGGCTGCCGATCAGATCATTCAAAACGCGGCCAAGCTCCACTACTTCTCAGGCGGGCAAGTCAAGGTTCCATTGGTGATCCGCGGCCCCAACGGCGGGGGCGTCCAGCTTTCGGCCCAGCACACGCACAGTTTGGAAGGGTTCTACGGTCACTTTCCTGGATTGAAGGTCGTCTCCCCGGTCACGCCGCATGACGCCAAGGGGATGATGATCACCGCCATCCGGGATCCGAATCCCGTGATCTTCCTCGAAGCAGGAGCGCTGTATGGCACCAAGGGTGAGGTTCCGGAAGGCGAGTATACGGTGCCGTTTGGACAGGCCCGGATTGCGCGGGAAGGCACCGATGTCACACTGATCGCCTACGGCCGGCAGGTCAACCTCTTGCTGCGCGTTGCCGAGCGACTGGCGCAAGAGGAAAAACTCGAAGCAGAAGTGATCGATCTCCGGTCCATCCGGCCGTTCGACGAACGCACGATCGTTGAATCGGTCAAGAAGACCAACCGCGCGGTCGTTGTCCAGGAGCAGTGGCGCTGGTTTAGTGTCGCGAGCGAGGTGGCCGCCATCCTACAAGAGCAAGCGTTCGATTACCTCGATGCGCCCGTTGAGCGCGTCAGCGGGGCCGAGGTGCCGGCACCCTACGCGCGGAATCTGGAGCAGGCCGCCTTCCCAAGTGAGCAACAAGTAATCGACGCGGTCCGGCGCGTCACGTATCGCACGCGGGGGACGTAAGCATGTCAACCGTTATCATGCCCAAGATGGGCGACGCCATGGAGGAGGGGACGCTCCTCCGCTGGCTCAAGCAGGTGGGTGAAGAGGTCGCCGAGGGCGAGCCGATCGCTGAGATCGAAACCGACAAGGTTACCCTGGAGCTTGAAGCGACCGAATCCGGCGTCCTTACGCAGATGCTGGTTGGCGAGGGGCAATCGGTGCCTGTGGGAACGCCGATCGCGGTGATCGGTGAGGCTGGGGAAGCCGTGGCCGTGGCTGCTCCGGCGGCTGCTCCTGGCGATGGGCGCGGCGCACCGCCAGTCGAGGCCGCGGCTCCTCCGCCGCCAGCAGCTCCACCCGCGCCCGCCCCGGCCCCGGTCGTGACGAATGGCCAAGAGCAGGCTCCCGCCGGAGTGGCAAGCGCGGTCGCGGCCCCGGCTCCGCCCGCGGTCACACGCGCTCCCGGAGAGCGGCTGCGCGCCTCTCCGCTCGTGCGGCGTCTTGCGGCTGAGCACGGGCTAAACCTGGAGTTGATTGCTGGCACCGGTCCCGGTGGCCGGATCGTCAAAGACGATGTCATGCCGTATATCACCGGTGCAAAGGCGCTGCCAATTGCGCCGCCGCCAGCACCCGAGGTCGTGGCGCCACCCGCTCCAGCTGCCGTCCCGGCCGCGGCTCCCAGCGTCCAACCCGTAGCTCCTGCGGGGCGCCCGGCTGGCAAGCCACGCGAGCTCAGCAGAATCCGGCGCACCACCGGCAAGCGCATGGCCGAAAGCAAGGCGACGATCCCGCACTTCTATGTCACATCCGAAGTGGACATGGAGGCTGCAATCGCCTTCCGCGAGCAGATCAACGCCCAGGTGCAGGACGAGGCAAGCAAAATTTCCTTCAACGACCTCATTGTCAAGGCGGCTGCCCTGGCGCTGCGGGAGTTCCCCAACCTCAACACGACGATGGAGGGGGAGACGCTCTACGACCATCCGAATATCGACATCAACATTGCCGTCGCGATCGAAGGGGGCCTGATCGCCCCGTTCATTCCTGATGCTGACCAGAAGAGCCTCGGCACCATCGCGCGGATGTCGAAAGACCTCATCCGGCGAGCGCGCGAGGGCGGCTTGCAGCCGTATGAGTATCAGGGCGGAACCTTCACCACGAGCAACCTTGGCATGTACGACGTTGAGGAGTTCATCGCCGTGATCAATCCGCCCCAGGCGGCAATCCTGGCGATTGGCTCAATCACCGAGACCCCGGTGGTCAAGGATGGCCAGATTGTCGTCGGTCACCGGATGAAGCTGACGCTCTCGTGCGATCACCGCATCACCGATGGCGCGGAAGCTGCCCGCTTCCTGCAGGCCGTGAAGCGTTACCTGCAAAATCCGATGCTCTTGGCGCTTTCGTGATCAGGAGCCAAGAGCTGCACGCTGCGAAACGGCAGGGGGGATGGAAACACATAACCGCGACGAACGGCCAGATCGCGCTCGGCGATAGGCTGGCGGCCTTCCGTCGTCTCTATCGCTGGTTCAATCTCACGCTCATCCATCAAGGCGTCTGGCCGCTGCTGCTCGCTGTCGGATTGGCGCCCGCAGGCCGAATCGAGGAGACGCCCTTCCTTTGGTATCTCGCGCGGCTCGGTGCCCCGCTTGTCGCCGCGCTGCTAGCCTGGATGTATGTCAGGCAGCCACCCCTCCACGCTCGTGAGCCAATGCCAGGACCACCTCCAGCCGAGAGCGATCAGCGCCACCGGCCATCAGGCTTCACGGCACAAGCGCGCCTGCTCCTCATCGGCGCTCCGCTGATGGTCGCGGCCGCGCGGCTGGTTGAGGGGCCACCCATTCCCGCCGCGAAGCTGATCGCCTTTGGTCTCGCGGATGTCGCCGCCTATCATCTCATTCATTTTGGCGTCGTGGCGCGCTCGTATCGCGATCTCAAGCAAGGTCTGAGTGTTGCTACCGTGCTCTTCGCGGTCTCGTGGGGCCTGCGCGACGTCGCCATGGTTGCCCTGGGCCCAAGCGAAGCCTCACTCGTGCTTGCCTTCGTCAGCGGCTGCGCCCTAGGATTGCTCGTTGCGCTTCTCGCGCGCGCCATACGCCGTTGGCCCGGCGGAGCGCTTCCGGCTGCGGCCACGCACTGGTTGCTGGTGTATCTCGTTGTCCCCTTCGTGTAGCGCGTCTGGCGGAGCCGCAGCAGCAACCCGGACGGCATAGCAATAGCTACCTCTGGCGAGGTGGTCCTCGCGGCCATGCGTCGCGAGCCGTCGCGCTTGCTCCACGATGCCCAGTGGCGTGGCTACATCGTCGCGGCCCACTCGGCGTGGATGTGAGGGATCACGCCCTCCTGCCCGGCGAGCCAGCGCAGGACATCGTCACGCCGTATGCACATGATGTGATGATCAACAACAAACGCTTTCAGGCGGTGGTTGAACACCGCCGCCCGGATCGCGTTGACATCCATATCGAGCAAGACCGCCAGCTCTTCAGGCGTGTAATGATCCTGATGCAACAATTCATCGGGAGTGCGGCCGATCCGCTCGCGGACTTCCATCGTGCCCTCCTTCTGGTCCATGCGCGTGACGGGAAGTCGCCAGCCGCAAAGCAAGGGACACGTGTTATCCAAGCATACGCTCGTGCCGCTCTCCCGGTTGTACGATGGCGAGCTTACTCCTCAGCGCGAAGCCACGCGATCGCGTCCTCGCGCTTAATGCCGATGATGTCATGATCAACGATCTCGGCTTTCAGCCTTCCAGCAAACGCTGCCTGGCGAATTGCATTGACATCCATATCGAGCAGGATGGCAAGCTCCTCCGGCGAGTAGAAATCCTTGTGCAGGAGCTCTTCAACCGACTGGCCTCCTCGTTCATGCGTTTCCATGGTTGCTCCTTACCCTCGCCTCGTCGCAGTCGGGAAGCGCGTTCACGTCAAGCTTCCCCTCGCTCAACCATTTGCCGCGCAATGTGTGCAGCCGTGGCCTTATCATCCGGAGCAAGCACGCCATCAATAACGAGCTCGCGCAGGCGGTCCTTGATGATGGCAATCCAGCGCCCCGGCGGGCGCCCGAACATCCCCATCAGCTCATCACCATCGAGCGGACTCTTGAGCTGCGCCAGCGCGTGCTCCGCCTCCAGGCGCCGTATGCGTTCCCTCAGGGCTTCGATGCGCACTGCTGCCGCGCGTTGCTTCTGTAACCGCGCAGACGTCACATCCGCGGCAGCAAGATCGAGCAGATCATCAAGGACATCACCCGCCTCGAGCATAAGACGCCGGACCGCACTATCCGTCCAATCGGGATCGTAGGTCGCGGGCCGCAGGTGCAGCTCGACCAATCGGGCGACGGCTACTTGCGTGGCCTTATCCGCTTTCAGGCGGCTCAGCAGGCGCTGCGCGAGTGCCGCTCCCTCTCGCTCATGACCAAAAAAGTGAACGTTGCCGGCAGCGTCAACTGACCGTGTCAGCGGTTTGGCGGCATCATGCAACAGCGCTGCCCAGCGCACGACCGGACGCGGTGGCGCCCGATCCACAACCTTGAGCGTGTGATCCCACACGTCCTTCTCCCGGTGCACACCGCGCCTGGGATCGGTCCGGCTTTGCGCTTCGGCCGCAAGCGGCTCAAGCTCGGGCATGGCGATGATCAGCAGCCCTGTCTCCAACAGTGTCTCCAGCCCATGCGATGCGTAGTCGCCGGTCAGGAGTTTGGTGAGCTCGGCGTAGATGCGCTCTTTGCTGATCCGGGCTAAGCTGCCAGCCTGGCGCGCCATGGCCGCTTTGGTTGCCGGCTCCACCAAGAATCCGAGCTGAGCGACGAACCGGGCCGCACGCAGCAGCCGGAGCGGGTCCTCCCGGAAGCGCTCATCCGGATCACCAACGGCGCGAATGATTCCGCGCGCGAGATCGGCTTGCCCGTCGAACGGGTCGACGATCTCGCCAGAGACCGCGTCCACCGCCATGGCGTTGACGGTGAAGTCGCGCCGCGCGAGATCACCGAGCAAGCTGGTGCCGAACGCCACTGTAGGCCAGCGCGTTTCATCAGGGTAGTGCTCGCTTCGATAGGTAGTGATCTCTACGGTGATTGGCTCGCCATTGGCGCCATCACCCGCATCTGGCGCAAAGACCAGGCCGACCGTGCCGAACTTCGCACCAACGAGATAGACGGATGTCGCTCCCGCTGCTTCCCCCAGCGCTTGCGTCTCCTCGGGCAGGGCGTCGGTGGCGAAATCGAGATCGGCTGGCAAAGGGCGTCCGAGCAATGCATCGCGAACGATGCCCCCGACCAAGGCGAGCTCATGCTCGGCCGCGGCGAATGTCTGGCCCAGCCGGGTAACGATCGCCGCTGCCCGGGGCGGCAACGCGTCCAATACCGATGAAGCCATTGTCTGTGTCATTACGAACCAACCGCCCCCCGATGCTGTTGCCAGCATTGCTAGGGTACGTCCGCCACTCTTCACCTGTTGATTGCCAGTCTAAACGAGCCACCGGCTGCT
This sequence comes from Thermomicrobiales bacterium, assembly GCA_042408955.1. Taxonomy (GTDB): domain Bacteria; phylum Chloroflexota; class Chloroflexia; order Thermomicrobiales; family UBA6265; genus CALGSZ01. Next base: position 737 of record JBHOQQ010000112.1, on the reverse strand, counting down.
GGTCAGGGGTCGGTTGGGGGCTGGGGAGGGGTCAGGAGTCGGGGGTCAGGGGTCGGGGAAGCGTTGAGGTGCGAGCTTTGACCTACGAGCTTCGAGTTTCTAGACGTCAGCGATCAGCCGTTCGGTGTCGTAGGGGCGCGATTTATCGCGCCCGCCCAGAGGGGGCCAGGAGTCGGGGGTCAGGGGTTAGACATTGTGTAGGAGCCCGATTGATTGTGCCCGTCAGGCCAACGTCCGTCCGACGGCATCGCACGGGCTGGGCGCGCAGGACGAAAGACCCGCGCGGGCAGGCTCGCTGGAGGCAGACTCATTGCCACAGTAGGCGCACAAAGCGCACCACCGCGCCAGCGTCGCGCGGGGCGAACGTCCCCGCGCTGAGCATACAAAGTCGGCTGAAGCCAGCTGGTCTGTCAATCACGGTGTCCTCCTTATGAGCTCCCTTCAGGGGGCTTTGTGGCTTGAGCGCGGGGGCTTTAGCCCCGCGCGAGAGCGGGCTCCCTGCCAAGCTGATGATTGTCGGCGCGCATGGCGGACGGGCCATCCTCCGCCGCCGATCGCGCGAGCCTCAAGGCCCGCGCTGAGACCACCAAGCCGACTAAAGCCGGCTGGCTTTGACGTGCCATATCGTTTTAGCCCCTTCAGGGGGGCTTCGTCGCTGGAGCGTGGGGGCTTTAGCCCCGCGCTCCCGGCCCGCGCGATGCTGTCGAACAGAGGTGGACGAGTCGGGCGCGATGCAT